>NZ_CP040846.1:1800000-2100000 GCF_006274605.1 Thermococcus indicus | reverse complement strand
TGCTCGGCCAGCTCCGCCATCTCCGGCAGCGGGGCGAGGTCACCGTCCATCGAGAAGACACCGTCGCTGACGATTATCTTCTTCTCCTTGTCCTTGTTCTCCTCAAGCTTCTTCTTGAGGTCCTCCATGTCGAGGTGCTTGTAGATGACCTTCGGGGCGCCGCTGAGGCGCATTCCGTCTATGATGCTCGCGTGGTTGAGCTCCTCGCTGATGAACACGCCATTGTCCTTCTTGGTGAGCAGAGCACTTAAAGCGCCGAGGTTGGCGTTGTAGCCGCTCTGGAAGAGTATGGCGGCTTCTCTCTTCTTGAACTTGGCGAGCTTCTCCTCGAGCTCGACGTGAAGCTCCATCGTTCCGGCGATGGTTCTAACAGCTCCGGCACCGACGCCGTAGTCGAGGATGGCCTTTATCGCGGCCTCCTTTATCTTGGGGTGGGCGGCCAGGCCGAGGTAGTTGTTCGAACACATGTTGAGAACGCGCTTTCCGTCAACGACGACCCAGGGGCCCTGGGAGCTCTCGAGCTTTCTTATGGTTACGTAAAGGCCCTTGTCCTTGAGCTCTTTGAGCTCTTCCTTAATCCAGTCCAGCTTCGCCATGAGAACCACCGGTCGTTTTTTGGTCATCGAGGTATAAAAGTTTTGCAGTGCCCGTTCTGGTGCAGCCCGCGATGGGGGCGCCACGCACCGCTGACCTCCTCCCCGTCCTGAAGGGCGAAGCTTTCAGAAAAAAGAGTAACCTTAATATCCCCAAGTGCCGTTTAGATTTGGGTAGGTGATGACCATGCCGGATGAAGTTCAGGAAGTTAGGATCCTTGAAAAGCCGTGGGTTGAGAAATACAGGCCCGCGAGGCTCGATGACATCGTCGGTCAGGCTCACATAGTCAAAAGGCTCAAGCACTACGCCAGAACCGGCTCCATGCCCCATTTACTCTTTGCCGGTCCTCCCGGTGTCGGGAAGACCAGTGCTACGCTCGCTTTAGTACGGGAACTCTTCGGGGAGCACTGGAAACATAATTTTCTGGAGCTTAACGCCTCCGTTTCCAAGGACACCCCAATACTCGTGAGGATTGATGGCAGGGTTGTTCGGACTACATTTGCCGAACTCGATAAGATTTACTTCGACGGAAACGACGGTGAAGTTGCCTACAAAGATGCCTACAACCTCGAAGTCCTGACGGTTGATGAGAACTACCGCGTCAGATGGTCGAGGGTGAGCAAGATAATCCGCCACCGCGTTCCAGTTATACTCCGCGTTCACCTTGAGGGAGGAGGAAAGCTCGAACTGACCGGGAACCACTCGGTCATGGTGCTCACCGAGAACGGCCTCGAAACGATAAAGGCGAGCGAGCTGAGAGAAGGCTCAGTCCTCCTCAGCTTCACTGCCAATCTTGAGGGCTTTCTTGACATCCTCGATGTGGGCAATTACAGGGTTAAGGAGAGTTCACGGGTTAGGACCTTTGAGAAGCTTCCAGTCGGCGAGGAGCTTTCCTACATGCTCGGCCTCTACGCCGCCGAGGGAGCTGTCGGCTTCAAGGGCAACACCTCCGGCCAGATCATATACACCCTCGGAGGTCACGAGGGGGAGCTTATAGACCGCGTTAGGGCCTTTGCGGAAAACCTTGGCATAAGCGTCTACGAGAACGACGTTGGTTCGGCCTTCGACCGCTCGCGGAAGAGCGGGCACCAGCTCAGGCTCCTCAACACCCAGCTGGCGAGGTTCTTCGAGGACAGCTTTTACGACGGCAACGGCAGGAGGGCGGTAAACAAGAGGATTCCGGGCTTCGTCTTCGAGTTCCCGGTTCAGGAGAGGATAGCCTTCCTGAAGGGCCTTGCCGACGGCGACGGAACAGGCGAGTGGGGTGGAGTAGTTAGGGTCTCCTCTGTCTCAAGGGACATGCTTATAGACACCGTTTGGCTCGCGAGGATTTCTGGAGTAGAGGCGAGCCTCTTCGAGAGGGAGGCAAGGTTAATCTGGGGGGAGGCATGAACTGGAGCAAGGCCGAGCTCCTTCCGGCGGAGCCGATAGTGGAGATGCTCAAGAGTATAGAGGGTGCAATCGAGGGCAACTGGCGCTACGAGCTCAGGCACCAGCTCTACGAGGGCAAGAAGCGCGTGAGGAAGGCCACGCTGAAGAAGGTTCTTGCCATGGTGAACAAGGACAGGCTCGACGAGAGGGGCAGGAGAATCCTAGAAACCCTTAGAAAGCTCGCCCAGACGGACTTACATGCCCTAATCGTTAGGAAGGTCGAGGTTGTTGAGTACAACGACTTCGTCTACGACGTCAGCGTTCCGGGCAACGAGATGTTCTTCGCCGGCGAGATACCTGTCCTCCTGCACAACTCCGACGAGCGCGGAATAAACGTCATCCGCGAGAAGGTGAAAGAGTTCGCAAGGACTAAGCCGATAGGCGGTGCGAGCTTCAAGATAATCTTCCTCGACGAGGCAGATGCCCTGACCCAGGACGCTCAGCAGGCCCTGAGGAGAACGATGGAGATGTTCTCGAACAACGTGAGGTTTATTTTGAGCTGTGTCACAGGAGACACCAAAATCTACACCCCCGACGAGAGGGAGGTAAAGATTAGGGACTTCCTCAGGCACTTCGAGGAGGGCATCATCAAGGAAGTCAGCAACAGGGCCGGAAGGGACACTGTTGTTGCTGCGGTGGCTTTCAACTCAAAGATAATCGGCCACCCCGTTTACAGGCTTACCCTTGAGAGTGGAAGGGTAATAGAGGCAACTGGCGACCACATGTTTCTCACGCCGACGGGCTGGGTTCAGACCTACGATCTTAAGGAAGACTCGGAAGTCCTCGTCAGGCCTACACTGGAGGGAACTCCCTACGAGCCCGACCCGAGGCAGATAATTGACCTTAGGGGGTTCTTTGCCTTCCTTGAAGAAATCGAGCGCGAGCACGGATTGAAGCCGCTTGGCGAGGCGAGAACCTTCCGTGAACTTCTCACGAGGGATAAGGAGAAAATCCTCGCGAGGGTTCTGGAGCTTAAGGCCGAGATGGAGAACGGTTTGACGGTTAGAGAGGCCGAAATCCTGGGGCAGATCCCAGGGGACTGGATTTCGAGGAGAGAACTGCAGGAAAAAGTCGGCCTATCAAGGGTGAGGCTCAACCAGTTCCTGCAGAGCCTTGAAAAGAAGGGCTACGTTGAGAGAAGGATTGAGGGCAAAAAACAGCTAATCAGAAAGATTCGCGATGGTAAGCCCTTGAGAAATGCAATGGACGTGAAGAAGGTCATAGAGGAGGAGTTTGGAATAGGAATAAGCTACTCCACCGTTAAAAGGCTCCTCAACGGCGAGCTGAGCGGAATGGCCTACAGCATCCTTAAGGAGGTCAAGGAGAAGTGGCTCGTCCGCTACGACGACGAGAAAGCTGGAATCCTCGCGAGGGTTCTCGGCTTCCTCCTCGGCGACGGCCACCTCGTGAAGGCACACAAGAGGGTTTGGTTCAACTCAAGTAAGGAGGAGCTTGAGGCCCTCGCCGAAGACCTCAGGAGACTCGGCCTAAAGCCCTCTGAAATAATCGAGAGGGAAGTCTCATCGGAAATCCGCGGAAGAAAGGTTGAGGGCAAAATACACATGCTCTACGTTGACAGCTCGGCCTTCCACGCGCTCATGCGCTTCTGGGGAGTCAAAGCAGGAAACAAAACCTCCAACGGCTACACCGTTCCGGAGTGGATAAAGAGGGGCAACCTCTTCATCAAGAGGGAGTTCCTGAGAGGACTCTTCGGAGCGGACGGGACAAAGCCGAGCGGAAGGAAGTACAACTTCAACGGGATAAAGCTTGAGATGCGCGCAACGAGGGAGAGCCTTGAGGAGACAACCGAGTTCTTCAACGATTTGGCCGGACTCCTTAGAGAGTTTGATGTGGAGTCAAAGATAGTGGTTTCCCCGGCCGATGGAAAGTTCGCCGTCCGCCTCATAGTTACACCCAACGATGTCAATTACCTCAACTTCCTCACGAGGGTCGGCTACGCCTACGCTAAAGACTCCTATGCGAGGCTCGTTGGGGAATACCTGAGGATTAAGCTGGCGTACAAGGAAATTGTCCTACCACAGATTGCCGAGAGGGCCGTTGAGCTCGCCACCGCAACTAACCCAACTCAAGCCGCTAAGGTTCTCGGCGTTAAGAGGGACTTCGTGGTCAACAGGCTCAGGGGCGTTCCGATTGGCCTAACACGGGACTTCATGACCTTTGAGGAGTTCCTGAGCGAGAGAACGCTCAACGGCTACGTCGTCGAAAAGGTCATCAAGAAGGAGGAACTCGGCTACCTCGACGTCTACGACGTTACCTGCGCCAGGGACCACAGCTTCATCTCCAACGGTCTCGTCAGCCACAACTGCAACTACTCCTCAAAGATAATCGAGCCCATCCAGAGCCGCTGTGCAATCTTCCGCTTCAGACCGCTCAACGACGAGGACGTGGCCGAGCGCATACGGTACATAGCGGAGAACGAGGGACTTGAGCTGACGGAGGACGGCCTTCAGGCCATACTGTACGTTGCCGAGGGCGATCTCAGGAGGGCAATAAACGTCCTGCAGGCGGCTGCGGCGCTCGATAAAACGATAACCGACGAGAACGTCTTTCTCGTGGCGAGCAGGGCCAGGCCGGAGGATGTGCGTGATATGATGAACCTGGCACTGGAGGGCAACTTCCTCAAGGCGAGGGAGAAACTCAGGGAGATTCTCCTCAAGCAGGGCCTCAGTGGTGAGGACGTGCTGATTCAGATGCACAAGGAGGTCTTCAACCTGCCGATTCCTGAAGACAGAAAAGTTGCACTGGCGGACAAGATAGGGGAGTACAACTTCCGCCTCGTTGAGGGCGCCAACGAGATGATACAGCTCGAGGCTCTCCTGGCGCAGTTCACCATAATGGGCAAGTGATGGCCATGCCGAGGGAAGTGCCCTGGGTAGAGAAGTACAGGCCGAGGCGGCTGGACGAGATAGTCGGTCAGACAAAGGCCATAGAGCAGGTCAAGGCCTGGATAGGGGCGTGGCTGGAGGGGAAGCCTCCGAAGAAGAAGGCACTCATCCTCGCGGGGCCGCCCGGAACCGGTAAGACGACCACCGTCTATGCTCTGGCCAGGGAGTACGGTTTTGAGGTCATAGAGCTTAACGCGAGCGACGAGAGGACGTACGAGAAGATAGAGCGCTACGTTCAGGCCGCTTACACTATGGACATCCTCGGAAAGAGGCGGAAGCTCATATTCCTGGATGAGGCAGACAACATCGAGCCGACGGGGGCGAGGGAGATAGCGAAGCTCATCGACAGGGCGAGAAACCCCATAATAATGAGCGCCAACCATTACTGGGAGGTTCCCAGGGATATACGGAGCAGGGCTCAGATAGTGGAGTACAAGCGCCTGACCCAGCGCGACATCATCAAAGCCCTCGCCAGGATACTCCACCATGAGGGTAAGAGGGTTCCAAAGGAACTGCTCTACGACATCGCCAAGCACGCGGGCGGCGACCTCCGTGCCGCGGTGAACGATCTACAGACCGTCGTCACGGGCGGGGTCGAGGACGCGGCCCAGGTTCTGGCCTACCGCGACACCGAGAAGAGCGTTTTCCAGGCACTGGCGCAGATTTTTGCCACGGACAACGCGAAGAAAGCCAGGATGGCAACGCTCGGTGTTGACATGTTCCCCCACGAACTCCTCCAGTGGATAGACGAGAACCTCCCCTACGTCTACTACAAGCCCGAGGACATAGCGAGGGCTTACGAGGCTTTGAGCAGGGCTGACATATACCTCGGCAGGGCGCAGAGGACCGGGAACTACGGCCTCTGGAAGTACGCCACCGACATGATGACCGCGGGGGTTGCCGTTGCAGGTGTCAAAAAGAAGGGCTTCGTGCGGATTTATCCCCCGAAGACGATAAAGCTCCTCACGGAGAGCAAGGCGGAGCGCTCGCTGAGGGATTCTGTCGTCAAGAAGATAATGAGCGAGATGCATATGGCGAAGCTGGAGGCTCTGGAGACCCTCAACGTCCTGAAGGCGATATTCGAGTACAACCCGGACATGGCCGCTCATTTCGTCGTCTTCCTCGACCTTGACCTCAAGGAGGTCGAGTTCATAGTCGGGGACAAGGAGAAGGCCAAGGCCATATGGGGCAAGAGCATGAACATTGAGAAGAAGCTCAAGGAGCGCGGTGAACTGGAGGAGCACGTGAGGGTCGCCGCTGAGAACGAGACCGAGAGAGAGGTTGAGCCCACGGGAGAGGAGGAAACCGGGGAAGAGGCGGAGGAAGAGATAAGCGAGGAGGAGCTCCAGAAGGCCGAAGAGGAAATGGAAGCCGTCGAGGAAAGCGGGGGGAAGATACACAAGCCCAAGAAGAAGGGCAAGCAGGCGACGCTGTTCGACTTCCTCGGGAAGAAGTGAGCGTTTTTGTATTCTGCATAATATCAATTTTTGCGATTTTTATATTCCATAAAATATAAAAATTGGACTATATAATATTCCTTGGATGATGACATATGCTCAGCCGTGAGGAGATACTGGAGGTTTTAGCCCCCTACAACATTTGGGGCGGGAGGAAATGGGACGCGATACCGAGGGAGGAGTATCTCTTGGAGATTGAGAGAAAGCTCTCCGGAGGAGCGGTCGCGCTCATAGGGGCGAGGAGGTCTGGAAAGACGACGCTGGCCGGGTTGTTCCTTGCGAAAATGGTAGAGGGAGGTATGCCTCCCGATGCCACTCTGTACGTGAACCTTGAGGATCCGAGGTTTTCACCCTATCTCTCGCTGGAGTTCCTTGAGGAGATATTCTCCGCCTACAGAACCTACGTCTACAGCGGTAAGAACCCCTTGATAATTCTCGATGAGGTTCAGAACGTTCCAGGTTGGGAGAAGTGGGTCAGAAAGGTTCTCGACCTTGGAGAAGCAAAGGTCATAGTAACGGGCTCAACCTCTTCGCTTCTCCGCTCAGAGCTCTCAACGCTCCTCACCGGCAGGGTTTTGACCGTTGAAGTTTACCCATTGGGTTTTAGGGAATTTCTGACCTTTAAGGGGTTTTCGACTGATGTTAAACGCCTCTTCGGGAGAAGGGAGGAAGTTGAGGCCCTTCTTCGGGAGTACCTTGAGTTCGGGGGCTTTCCGCAGGTTGTTCTCATGGACGACGAAACCTTAAAGCTTGAACTCCTTAGGGAGCTCTTCGAGGGAATAGTCCTGAGGGATATAGTTTACAGGCACGGCTTCCGGGATGCGAGAGCCGTTAAAATAGTGGCTGAACTGGCCCTTAGCAGGTTCTCCTCGTTGGTGAGCGTTTCAAGGCTGAGGAACGAGCTCGCTGGAATAGTTGGGAGGAAGGTATCGCCCAACTTCGTTGATTCCGTTCTCGACGCAATGGAAGAAGCCTATTTGAGCTTCCGCGTTCCAATACTCTCGCCGAAGGTCAAGGACGCCATGCGCTATCCAAAGAAGCTCTACGCGATTGACACGGGGATAGCGAACGTCGTGGGAATCCGATTCACCGAGAACATCGGCAGACTCGCTGAAAACGCAGTTGCAAGGCACCTCCGCCAGCACTTCCGTGAGGTCTACTACTACCGCGGAAAGGGCGAGGTTGATTTCCTCGTAAAGGAGGGGCCGAAAATAACCCGTGCCATCCAGGTGAGCTGGGACATCGACGAGAGCTGGGAAAGGGAAGTCGAAGGTCTGCTAGAGGCGATGGAAGCATTCAACCTGAATGAGGGGATAATAGTCACGGGCTGGCGTTCCTGTGAGGAAAAGTTTGGTGAGAAAACGGTGAGATGCCTCCCGCTGTGGAGGTTTTTGCTTGAGTTTTAGCCCTTATGCCTCAACGCTCACCGCCTCGCTCCACACGTATTTTCTGACCCTCGGCTTGAGGGCCTCGATCGTTATCAGGTCAACCTCGACTCCGAGGAGCTCTTCAAGGAAGAACTTGAGCTCCATGTAGTTGTCGAAGGTCTTCTTTCCCTCCTCAAACTCCACGAGAACGTCAAGGTCGCTATCTTTCCCTGCCTCTCCCCGGACGTAAGAACCGAAGAGCCAGATGTGCCTAACCCCGAACTTCCGGAGTTCTTGGGCATGGAGGTGCAGAATGCTGAGTATCTGTTCCAGTTCCATACGACTCTCCATTCAAGGTAATGCGATTGAGGTTAATAAGGGTTCACTCAATCTCCACATCCGCGCAGACCTTAAAGACGTGCGGCTTGAAGTCGCTCACCTTCTTTACGCGGACCCCGCACTCCTTTCCCAGCATGGCGCACGCGTCCATTATCCTGGTCCTGAACGCCCCGATGTCGGCCTCGTGGACGAAGTCGTAGTAGTGGAGCCATTTCTCGGCCCGGTCCAGCGTTAGGGCCAGGGCATCAACGCCCCTCGGCGTCGGGCTTATCACACGGTCATAGCTCGGGAGCTCCGGGAGAACCTCAAAGGCATCGCCGTGGATGAACTCTATCTCGCCCTTCAGCCTCTCCCGGTTCAGCTCGATGTTCCCGAGGCCGAGCTCGTAGGCTTCCCTGTTCAGCTCCACCGCGGTGATCTTGACTCTCCTATAGCGCGCTATGACGAGCGCATACGGCAGAACGCCGGCGAAGGGAATCAGAATCCTCTCGCCGTCCTGAACGAGCTGGGCCAACCTGTACCGCTCGCCCTTCATCCGCGGGTTGAAGAAGGCCTTCGAGAGGTCCACCTTTATCTGCACCCCGTTTTCTCTGTGGACGGTTTCCAGCCGTTTCTCACCCCAGATTATCGAGTATTCCCTTATCCTGAACGCCCCCTCGTGGAAGCCTTTCTGGGCCACGACCCTGATGAATGGGTGGACCTTTCTGAGGCCCCATACGATATCGTCCACCCTGTGGGAAAGCTCCCTCGGCACCTGGATTATCGCAATATCCCCGACGATGTCGTAGCGCCTGAGGTGTTTCAGCTCCTCCTCGCTCAGCCTCCCGGCGAGGACGCTCTCGAGGTTCTTGTAAAGCTGTCGTTCGGGCCGGAGGGGAAGCTCCGCTTGAAGGACTTCGTAGCCGAGCGAGTGCACGCTCTCATCTTCAACGACCGGGAGGAGAACGAACTCTCCATCCCGCTTCGGACGCCTCTTCCCGTCGTAGAGGCCCAGCTTCTTCAGCTTCCTCTTCACGGGTTCAGCTTCCCTCTTTGGGACTCGGAGTGCCGGCATCGTCATTCCGCTCCGGGGATTTGGGCGCGCTCCCTGGGGGCAACGTTCCAAACAATGCAACGCCCACCACGTTGTTGACGATTCTCTGAACATCGATGGTTTCGAGTTCCTTTTTGAATATTGCGTACTGCTGCGGTTCCAGCGTTTCGGGGGCAACGAGCAGTATCATGTGTCCCCCGTGGATTATGGCCGCGTCCCTGACCGCGAGGATGAACTTCGCTATGGATTTAAAGTCCACATAGAAGCTTATGTACTCGATTCCCTCGATGTAAACTATTCCCCCAGGGTTGTTCCTGAGGAACGTGGTTATCTTCCCGTTCAGGATATGGAGGGCACTGGGGCTTACTGACTGGGGATGCTCCACGCGGGTGAGCCAGATGTATTCCGCGGGCGCCATCCCCATCTTCTCGGCCCATGATTCTGGGTGCTCTCTGCCTATGGCAAGGATGGGAACATTGAAATACCCGAGGATAGTTTTCAGCAGAATCTTTGCATCCTCTGGCGACGTGAGCATCGCGGCTGGTGGTAGGGGTGGGTTTCTTCCAGTCGATTTCTCCTTTTGAACGGATGATGCACGCCAGTACCTCTCCAGTTTGCCCAGCAGATTCAGCGTTGAGCTTGCCAGAATTATATATCCGAGCGTTATACTGACTGCCTGGAGCATCCAGAACTTAAGGGAGACCGCCACTGTTGCGAGTACTCCGAGGCCTCCGGCGATGCCGAACAGGAAAAAGGATACCAACAGTGTCCGGGCAAGGGTTTTTACGGGCTCTCCGTGTCGTTTGTATTCTTCAAAGGAGCGTACGACACCGTATATGCCAATCCCCATCAGGATTAAGGCGGATATGTATTGGATTTCATTCCCGTGCCCCACGCTTTCACCTAATCATATAGATGCCAGCTTCCCAAAAAACTTTTCCTTCATTTCCAGTACGGCTCCCTCATGAGAACGACCCGGCGGAATATCTCCACGAGCTCCCCGTCGTCTGCGCCGTTCCGGAGGGCCGTCGCGAAGTCGATGAGGTCGTTCTTCCTCAGCAGGCAGGTCTTGAACTTCCCGTCCGACGTGACGCGGAGCCTCGTGCAGTTGGCGCAGAATACCGTGTTGTGCATCGCCCGGACCACCTCAACCTCCGCCGTGCCGTGGTCTGTTGGGATGAAGTACTTCTTCCTTCTGTGCATCCTCCTCTCGCGGGTCTCTACTGCCATTTCCTCCAGCCGTTCCTCCACGGGCTTGAGCGGGTAGAAGTACTTCCTGAAGAACTTGGTCTCTGTCATCTCCCTCGGGGCCTCGAGCTCGATGAGCTGGAGTATCGTCCCGGTCTTCGCGGCGAACTCCACCATGTCCCATATCTCGCCGTCGTTCAGTCCCCTCATAACGGTCATGTTGAGCTTCACCGGGCTGAGGTACTTCACCGCTTCCCCTATGCCTTTGAGGACAGTGTCGAGCATATCGACACCGGTGATTCTGCGGTAAACGTCTGGCTTCAGGCTGTGGAGGGATACGTTGACGCGGTTGAGGCCCGCTTCGGCGAGCGGCTTCGCCAGCTCCTTCAACCTGCTCCCGTTCGTGGTCATGGAGAGATCGACCACGTATGGCCTTATGCGCCGCACGATTTCTATTATGTCGTTCCTGACGGTGGGCTCTCCTCCAGTCAGTTTTACCTTTCTTATTCCAAGGCGCGACGCCACCCTGACGAGCCTCTCTATCTCCGAGGGGGTCAGCTCAAGGCTCGCGTTGAAGTGCTGTCCCTCGCGGTGGCAGAAGAAGCAGCGGAAGTTGCAGTCCTGGGTGAGGGATATCCTGAGGTTGGTCGCGGGTCTGCCGAAGCGGTCGTAGAGCACCATCTGAAGCACCGCTTGGATTAGCCTTTTGGCTTAAAAAAAGATTTTGGGTAAGCGCTTTCGTTTAACACGTCCGGGAGGGTTGCATCGAAAACTACAAGTAGGGGGAGGGGGCAAGTTATGGCCAGGGGGTTTTCCCATGAACGTTGAGGAGATTAAGTCCCGGCTTTCCCGTCTGGAATCGCTTCATTCCGCTTTTGAGAACAAATTCCCTGCCATCTATGGTGAGAGGGACAGGGAGGCTCTTCTGGAGACCGTTAAGGCCCTTCACACTGTATCCCGGGAGAAACTTGAGGTGGCTGCGGGCCTTTACCGTGAGATGAGCGGGGTCGGGGGCTACGCTGAGGTACAGGCCAAGGAGCTCTACCGGAACGAGCATCAGATGAAGTTCCGGCTCGAGGAGCTTCTGTCCCTTCTCTCGAGGGACGACTACGATTCCCGTGTGAAGCTGGAGACCGCGATGGAGAGGCTCGTTCAGTTTCACAGGGTCTACGACTACGCCGTTAGAAAGGCCCTCGGCGAGCTGACCTCCGAGGTCGAAGGAATGGCGCTGCTTGCTGGAGGCGAAAAGGAAAAAAAGGTACCCGCGGGTATAATGGAGGAGCTCAGGAAGGTCAAGACGCTCGAGGCCGAACTCGGTACCCTTAAAAGGTTCCTCCTCAGGCTCTATACTCATCCCGGTGACGTTCACAAGGTTGAAGCTGCTTTGAGAGACTGGCACTCCCGGGGACTGCTCTGGGTTGAGGCGAGAAACGTTGAGAAGCTGAGCGGTGTCGCTGACGCCGGCGAGATACTCGAGGGTCTCACGCTCATAGGAGTGGTGGAAAAGAAGATGAGGGGTGGTGAAGGTGTCTACAGACACAGGAGTTACAGTCCGGGTTAGGGGCATATACAGCACTGCCCTCACCAAGCTGTTCCTCGACAGGGGATTCGGAATCTCACAGCCGAGCAACAGGATCGTCGAGCGCTTCAACCTCGAGAAGACCTACGACGAGTTCGATGTTGACGTCTATGACAAGAAGGACCACCATGGGGTCATCCTCGTCGGGACGAAAGTTGAGGAGGTTAGGGAGGTTCTCGAGGACGAATTCATAGACGTCTTCTTCCGGAAGCTTCCCTACCAGCTGTACGGCATCTACAAGGGAATAGTCGTTCAGAGGGACGAGAGATATGTCTACGTGGACATTGGGAGCGCCATAGGTACGATACCGGTTAAGGACCTTCCCCGTGCCAGGGAGGGCGATGAACTCCTCGTCCAGGTCAAAAAGCACAACCTGCTCCCCCAGCTGAGCGTCACCCTGACGATCCCCGGCGACTACGCGGTTCTGATTCCGAAGCCCGTCGGTGCCCAGAGGCACGTCAAGATATCCCGGAAGATAAGGGACCAGAGCGAGCGCGAGAGGCTCCGCATCCTGGGTCTGAGCGTTGACCTCGGGGAGTGGGGCATCCTGTGGAGGACGGCCGCTGCCTACAAGGACTGGAACCTTCTCCGCGATGAGATAGTGGCGCTCTCGAAGCTGGCCGACACCCTTGCGAGGGCTGACTCCTACGCGGCTCCGTCCCTCCTGATCGAGGGACGCGGTATTTACGAGGTCGAGTTCGGTGGAGGGGCGAAGAAGAAGCTCGACGAGATACGGAACAAAGTAGTTCCGACGGTTGAGGGCCACCACCAGCTGAAGGCCCACGACCTTGAACTCGGGTTCGCGGTGGAGATAGCCGAGGGGATACTTGCCAGGGTACCGGGCCAGCGGGAGAAGGTCAGGCAGGGCTTCTGGGAGTCAGTCGTTTCCAACAAGGGGCCGAAGAAAGGCTGGCTCTTCAGCCTCGAGCACAACAAACCTGATGGCCAGAGGATAAAGATAGGGCCAGGTGAAGTCCAGGAGGTTTCTCTGAACCCGCTCAGGGTCACATTCAAGCGCCACCTCAAGCCCGGGAAGTTCTACGACGGTCTCGACCTGCCGATAGAGTTCGGCGACTACGTCATCACGGAGATAGAGGAAGGGAAGTGGTGGTTTGTGCACCGCTATTACGACCGTGACGGCAACCTGAAGGGCGAGTACTACAACATCAACACGCCGGTCGAGATATACCCGGACAGGGCCCGCTACATCGACCTCGAGGTGGACATAGTCAGGTGGCCGGATGGAAAGAAGGAGATAATCGATAAGGAGAAGCTGGCCGCGCACTACGAGGAAGGCACGATAAGCGAGAAGCTCTACAAGGCGGTTCTCAGGATAGTGCAGGAGGTGTATGAGAGGGTTTAAGGTAGGGTTTGGATGCCCAACTTTTCTGCTTCTTTTTTCAGTCTCTTGTCATACGTGGCCAGCCTTTTAAAGTCCTCCGCTGTGGCGAGGATTATCATGTCGTTAAAGCGTTTTGGGTTTCTGGTCAGTTCCAGCGCGCGTTTCGTGTACTTTCCGCCGTCACAGATTACCTTCGTCCTCGGACTGTTTAGGATTGATGAGATCACCTCCCTTATTTCCTCCTCTCTATAGCCTTCCTCCCTGAAGAACCAATAGAGCTCGTAAAGGACTATGCTCGGGACAACCCATCTCTCCAGCCCGGCCAGCAGTTTTCTTGCTTCTCCGTTGAACTCGGAATCTTTGAGAATGGAGTATACGAAGACGTTGGTGTCTATCACCGTCACTTCCCTTCACCCTGGCCCCTTCTTATGGCCTCTTCGATGTCTTCCACCTTCAACCCCTTTCCTCCCGGGAGGAGGGGAAGCTCAAGTTCGCTTTTTTTGAGCACTACCTTTCCATCCTCGACCTCGACCATTAGAACGTCTCCTACCTTAATCCCCAACTTCTTCCTAACATCGCTTGGTATAGTAATCTGATAGTTTCTAGTTACTTTTGTAAGCCCCATAGTCTCACCAAATATAGTTAGAATCTGGTGATAAAAAGTTTTCTGGAGAAATCGGTGAGGGGCTTGTAAGGCTTCACCTGAAGCTCTCAATTCCTTATCTCGGAAATATTCCGGTTTCGTACTATCCCTCAGTCCCCGGCATCCTCAATCCCCTTCTCCGTTATCCTGAAGTGGACCATGCCCCCCTCCGGCCTGAAGCGGTGCCTCTCCAGAACTGCGACCCGGAGGCCGGGGACGTTCAGTCTATCCAGCCGGAGGATGTCCTTCGTCCGGTAGTTGAGCGTGTGCTCGGCAACGGGCTTCATCCTCTCCGCCCGGCTGTCGAAGTGAACCTGATTGATGATTATGACCGGTATGTCTCTCTTTCTCGCTATCCAGAGGAGCACCTGGAGCTGCTTGCCCAGCTCTGCGCTCAGGCCCCTCCTGTTCTCCTCGACGCGATAATGTGCCGTTAGCGAGTCAACGACGACGAGGGAGAACGTCCCATCAACGATCTTCTTCAGGCTCCCAATAGAGCGCCGCTGCTCCTTGAAATCCGAGGGGGTGAACAGAATGAAGCGCTGAAGGGCTTCCCCCGGATCCAGACCCCTTGCGGTCGCCATCTGGCTCAGCCTCTCCGGGGAGAAGCCGCTCTCCGTGTCGATGTAGGCAACCTTCCCGCCGCTGAGAAGACCTATCTGGACCGCCAGCGTTGTCTTCCCCGTGGCGTAGGAACCGTAAATCTGGGTAAGAACTCCGGGGGCGATGCCCCCGCCCAGAAGCTCGTCAAGTGATTTGACCCCCGTTGAGAGCATCCGCTTCACCGCTAAAGGGTGAACTCTTCGTAGAGTTCAAGGGGCCTGACGAGGGTCCAGATGCGCTTCTTCTGGAGCTCATCCCTGAGCTTCTCGGGGCTTCCCGTCCCGTAGATACCGTAGTGCATAGGTATGACGAGGCGCGGGCGCACATCCTCGACGATCTGGGCCGCCTCGCGTTCGTTGGCCGTTGAGCGGCCGCTTATTGGCACCAGGAGAACGTCCACCCTTCCGCGGAGTCTCTGGAGGATCGGTGTGGAATACGTGTCGCCTGTGTGGAATAGGGCCTTGTCCCCCTCTATCAGGTAACCCAGGGGGTACTGGCTCGAGGGGTGCTCCATGTAGAAGGCGGTCACCTTAACGCCATTCTCAAGCTCAATGGTCTGACCGTCCTCTATCTCCCTGACCTTCGTTACACCGTCGCTGATGGCGGTCATGTAAACCGGCTTGGGCCCTATCACGGTAGCGTCACGGAGTCGCGAGAGAAGCTCCACCTTGCCGTAGTGGTCCACGTGTTCGTGGGTTATCAGTATGTAGTCAACCTCGCCTATCCTGTCATCGTCCACCTCGGGATACGGGTCGATGAGGAGTCTCACGCCGTTGGTCTCGACCCAAAAGCACGCGTGTCCATACCAGATAATCTTCATCGGCTCTACCTCCTCAACTGGTTTGGGTAAGGTGGACTTAAAGTTTTCCCCGTCGTCCGTTTTTTCGGGGTTCCTTCCGTATCCTTCGATTCCCTGAAAGCCGGCGCAGGTTTTATATACTCCGTTTTAGCCCTTTCATTGGTGGTCGCGGAAATTTCGAGCCCCTGAAGGGTGGTAGTCCATCGCGGTGGTGCAGGATGAACAGACGTCGCCTCATAATCCCGCCCGTTTCACTCCCCGTGCTCCTGGTTATGGGGATTCTTTTCGTCATCATCTTCGCCTTCTTCTCCGGTGTCGTTATGGCCGCATTCGAAAAACTGGGGATTCCCCCGGACGTTGCCTATGCGCTCTTCATCTTCGCGCTCGTCGGGAGCTTCATCAACATACCAATCGCGGAGGAAACGTCCTACGAGCCGGTCGTGAGGGTGAGGGAGGTCCGGTTCTTTGGAATAGCCTATCCGGTTCCGTTCTTTGACTGGGAGGAGAGGCGCATAATCATCGCCATAAACGTGGGAGGGGCCATCGTTCCCATAAGTGTGGCCGTCTATGAGATATTCAGGATGGTGTACTTCGGCCGGTGGGCCCTTCTCTTCAACACCCTCCTGGCGGTTCTCATGGCTTCTCTCTTCAGCCATGCCGTTGCCAGGCCTGTCAGGGGCCTTGGAATAGCCATGCCCCTCTTCCTGCCGCCTCTGATGGCCATACTCCTCGGCTGGCTCCTCGGCGGGAGCAATCCGAACGCCGTTGCCTACATCAGCGGGACCCTCGGCGTCCTGATAGGTGCCGACCTGATGAACTGGAGCAGGATCAAGAACCTCGGCGCGCCGATGGTCAGCATAGGCGGCGCCGGCACCTTCGACGGCATCTTCCTCGCGGGCATAATTGCCGTCCTCCTGGTATAACGGTGGGTTTTTAAGGGAGGTATTGAACATTCCAGTGGCAAACAGGGGTGATGCTCATGTTCGTGATTGGAAGCGGTGCCAGGCATCTGGAGGACGAGATGAAGGCCCTTGGCGGCGAGCTGATTGAGGTTGAGATAAGGAAGTTTCCGGACGGCGAGAAGTACGTTCGCGTTCTCGGCTCCGGTGAAGAGGCTACCGTCGTTCAGTCCACCTTCGCTCCCCAGGATGAGCACCTGGTCGAGATGATCCTCCTCGCTGATGCCCTGCGGGAGAGGGGGTCCGGAAGCTCAGGGCGGTCGTTCCATACTTTGCCTACTCGAGACAGGACAGGGTCACGAAGGAAGGGGAGCCGGTGAGCGTGAGGGCGGTGATGAGAACCCTCGCGGTTTACTACGACGAGCTCTACGTCTTCGACCTTCACAACCCCGGGACCCTCAAGTTCTTCCCGGGTAAGGCGGTCAACCTCTCCCCCGCGGGGGTCATTGCCGACTACTTCGGGGAGAAGCTCGGTGAGGGCGTTGTTCTCGCCCCCGACAAGGGTGCTCTGATGAGGGCGAAGGCCGTTGCGGAGAGGCTTGGCCTCGAGTACAGCCACTTCCACAAGGTCCGCGTCTCCCCGACGGAGGTCAGGATGGAACCGGTTGATGTGGACGTTAAGGGGAAGAACGTTCTCATAGTCGATGACATCATAAGCACCGGCGGGACCATGATCCGGGCGGCGAACCTGCTCAGGAAGATGGGGGCGGAGAAGGTCTTCGTCGCGGCCACTCACGGTGTCTTCGCCGAGGGTGCGATAGAGCGCGTAAGCAAAGCCGTTGACGAGCTTGCCGTTACGAACACGATACCCACGCCGGCATCGAAGATAAGTGTTGTTCCTGAGATACTGAAGCTGTGAGGGCGTCTCCCCTCGCCGCTCTCTTAACCTTTCTGACGTTTTTTGGAGCCGGACTTCTCATGGTGGTTTCCTTCCTCGTGGTTGGTAGTCTGGGATCGGTGGTTCCCTTCGCGGACGGATTCTCCGTAGTTCTCTCGCTCTTGGTCCTCCTCCCTCTGGCAAAGCGTCTCCTCATTTCTGTTGGAGTGCTGGAAGGGGACGCCAGAAAGCTTGCCCTCCTGGTCGGCCTCCTCGCGGTTCTGGTGTTCTACGTGACCATACCGAGGGCCTGCGGGTGGTGCCGCTGATGAAGAGAATCGCTATCTATACCATCGGCTTTGTAATCATGACGCTCATCGCGGCACTTGATTTTGTCCTTTTTCTCGGGAGACTGCTGTCTCTGAGTGGGCGATGGATGCCTTTCGTGGTCTCTCTTCCTATGGTGATGCTGGGGGGCTATGTGGGATGGGAAGTTGGTATGGGCCTAGGGTTCAATGATGAGGAAGTCGCCAGCATGGGCACCGCGGTCTCAGTAATCTCGGGGTTTCTAATCCTCCTGCTGTTTCTCCTTTGACCACGCAAAAGTTTTGCCATTTTCATGTCTAAAATTGTGCATTTTATCGGCGCTTTTTGACAGCTTCTTTTTTAAAAATCTGCCCGGGGAGGGGTTTTGCAAAAATTTTGTATCGGTGGGGTTCACCCCTATTGGATGGAGCGCCCGAACAGGGCGCGACAAAACCCGAGCGCCAAGACGGCGGCGTCGGGGGGACAGGGTGCAAAGCACCCACGATGAACCCCGCCCTCCAGCTCGGGTCACAGCAATGTGCGCTCCCGAGGAAACGCCGAAAGGCGGACCCCTCGGGGGTAAGGCAGGCCCAACACCTCGACCAAACCCCGGACGGATATTGGTACTTCCCCTTGAGGGAAGTCCCACCGGCCGTACTCCTTGCTCAATTCCGGTTGATCCTGCCGGAGGCCACTGCTATGGGGGTCCGACTAAGCCATGCGAGTCATGGGGCGCCTTGTGCGCACCGGCGGACGGCTCAGTAACACGTCGGTAACCTACCCTCGGGAGGGGGATAACCCCGGGAAACTGGGGCTAATCCCCCATAGGCCTGAGGTACTGGAAGGTCCTCAGGCCGAAAGGGGCTCTGCCCGCCCGAGGATGGGCCGGCGGCCGATTAGGTAGTTGGTGGGGTAACGGCCCACCAAGCCGAAGATCGGTACGGGCCATGAGAGTGGGAGCCCGGAGATGGACACTGAGACACGGGTCCAGGCCCTACGGGGCGCAGCAGGCGCGAAACCTCCGCAATGCGGGCAACCGCGACGGGGGGACCCCCAGTGCCGTGGCATCGCCACGGCTTTTCCGGAGTGTAAAGAGCTCCGGGAATAAGGGCTGGGCAAGGCCGGTGGCAGCCGCCGCGGTAATACCGGCGGCCCGAGTGGTGGCCGCTATTATTGGGCCTAAAGCGTCCGTAGCCGGGCCCGTAAGTCCCTGGCGAAATCCCACGGCTCAACCGTGGGGCTTGCTGGGGATACTGCGGGCCTTGGGACCGGGAGAGGCGGAGGGTACTCCTGGGGTAGGGGTGAAATCCTATAATCCCAGGAGGACCGCCAGTGGCGAAGGCGCTCCGCTGGAACGGGTCCGACGGTGAGGGACGAAGGCCAGGGGAGCGAACCGGATTAGATACCCGGGTAGTCCTGGCTGTAAAGGATGCGGGCTAGGTGTCGGGCGAGCTTCGAGCTCGCCCGGTGCCGAAGGGAAGCCGTTAAGCCCGCCGCCTGGGGAGTACGGCCGCAAGGCTGAAACTTAAAGGAATTGGCGGGGGAGCACTACAAGGGGTGGAGCGTGCGGTTTAATTGGATTCAACGCCGGGAACCTCACCGGGGGCGACGGCAGGATGAAGGCCAGGCTGAAGGTCTTGCCGGACACGCCGAGAGGAGGTGCATGGCCGCCGTCAGCTCGTACCGTGAGGCGTCCACTTAAGTGTGGTAACGAGCGAGACCCGCGCCCCCAGTTGCCAGTCCTCCCCGCTGGGGGGGAGGCACTCTGGGGGACCGCCGGCGATAAGCCGGAGGAAGGAGCGGGCGACGGTAGGTCAGTATGCCCCGAAACCCCCGGGCTACACGCGCGCTACAATGAGCGGGACAATGGGATCCGACCCCGAAAGGGGAAGGTAATCCCCTAAACCCGCTCCCAGTTCGGATCGCGGGCTGCAACTCGCCCGCGTGAAGCTGGAATCCCTAGTACCCGCGTGTCATCATCGCGCGGCGAATACGTCCCTGCTCCTTGCACACACCGCCCGTCACTCCACCCGAGCGGGGTCTGGATGAGGCCTGATCTCCCTTCGGGGAGGCCGGGTCGAGTCTGGGCTCCGTGAGGGGGAGAAGTCGTAACAAGGTAGCCGTAGGGGAACCTACGGCTCGATCACCTCCTATCGCCGGAAAATCCGTCCGGGGGGTTTAAGAGGTGTTGGGCCTGCCATCCGTGGGCCGGTAGCTCAGCCTGGGAGAGCGTCGGCTTTGCAAGCCGAAGGCCCCGGGTTCGAATCCCGGCCGGTCCACCACGAAGAGATGCACATCCCGAGCCCGGCTCGGGGTGGAAGGGTCCGAGATCCCGAACAGGGATCACGATGAGGACCGTGCACAGGCCGATTGACCCAAAAAATGCCCAGCCCCCTGAGTAGGGGGCAGAAAACTTAAGCCGTCTGGTGGATGGCTCGGCTCGGGGCGCCGACGAAGGGCGTGGCAAGCTGCGATAAGCCCCGGCGAGGCGCAGGCAGCCGTCGAACCGGGGATGCCCGAATGGGACCTCCCGCGGCTCTTGCCGCACTCCCAGTCGGGAGGGGGAACGCGGGGAATTGAAACATCTTAGTACCCGCAGGAAAAGAAAGCAAAAGCGATGCCGTTAGTAGGGGCGACCGAAAGCGGCACAGGGCAAACTGAACCCTTCGGGGAAACCCGGAGGGGATGTGGTGTAGTAGGGCCCCCGAAAGACCCTCCCGGGTGAAGCCGAAGTCCACTGGAACGTGGCGCCGTAGAGGGTGAAAGCCCCGTAGGCGCAAGCCCGGTGGGTCTTGGGGTGTCCCTGAGTACCGTCGGTCGGATATCCGGCGGGAAGCTGGGAGGCATCGGCTCCCAACCCTAAATACGTCCCGAGACCGATAGCGAACTAGTACCGTGAGGGAAAGCTGAAAAGCACCCCTGGCAGGGGGTGAAAAGAGCCTGAAACCAGGCGGCGATAGGTGGGTGCGGCTCAGAAGGGCTGACCCTCCCCGAAGGAAACACGGGCGACCGTGGAGTACGAGGGGAGGCGACCAGAGTCGCACCGTCCGTCTTGGATCACGGGGCAGGGAGTTCATCCGAGCGGCGAGGTTAAGGGGGTCAACCCCGAAGCCGCAGGGAAACCGACAGGTCCGCAGCCCGTAAGGGTGAGGGACGGGGTGTGAAAGCGCCCGGAGTCGCTCGGATGAGACCCGAAGCCGGTCGATCTAGCCCGGGGCAGGGTGAAGTCCCTCAACAGAGGGATGGAGGCCCGCTAGGGATGCTGACGTGCAATTCGCTCCCGTGACCTCGGGCTAGGGGTGAAAGGCCAATCGAGGCCGGCGATAGCTGGTTCCCGCCGAATTATCCCTCAGGATAGCCCGGCCGGAGGTAGGTGGTGGGGTAGAGCACTGATTGGGGGTTTAGGGGGAGAAATCCCCCGGCTCCCTGTCAAACTCCGAACCCACTGCCGCCGTAGATGGCCGGAGTAGGGTGGCGGTGTAAGCCGTCAACCGAGAGGGGAACAACCCAGACCGGGGTTAAGGCCCCTAAATGCCGGCTAAGTGTTACTCCAAAGGGTGTCCCTGGCCTTAGACAGCGGGGAGGTAGGCTTAGAAGCAGCCATCCTTTAAAGAGTGCGTAACAGCTCACCCGTCGAGGTCAGGGGCCCCGAAAATGGACGGGGCTAAAGCCGGCTGCCGAGACCCCGGCGCACGGACCGATTGGTCCGTGATCGGGTAGGCGGGCGTGCCGGTGGGGTGGAAGCTGGGCCGTAAGGTCCAGTGGACCCGTCGGTATTGTGGATCCTGCCGGGAGTAGCAGCATAGCCGGGTGAGAATCCCGGCCGCCGAAGGGGCCAGGGTTCCACGGCAATGTTCGTCAGCCGTGGGTTAGTCGGTCCTAAGCGGGTCCGTAACTCGGCGCCCGCGAAAGGGAAACGGGTTTATATTCCCGTACCGCGGTGGTAGGTGCGGCAACGCAAGCCCGGAGGGTGACGCCTCGGGGTAGGCGGACCGGTCCACAAGGCCGGCTAAGCGTATAAGTCCGGGGAGTGCCGTAATGGCGAGAACCGGATGAAAGCGCGAATGGCCTCCCGTAAGGGGGGTTCCGCCGATCCCTGGGGCCCGTGAAAAGCCCTCTGGGAACGATCCACCGCGACCGTACCGAGAACCGACACCGGTGCCCCTGGGTGAGAAGCCTAAGGCGTGTCGGGGGAAACCCAGCCGAGGGAACTCGGCAAATTGGCCCCGTAACTTCGGGATAAGGGGTGCCTGCGGGTGCGTAACCCGCAGGTCGCAGTGACTAGGAGGACCCGACTGTTTAGTAAAAACACAGGTCCCAGCTAGCCCGAAAGGGTTTGTACTGGGGCCGACGCCTGCCCAGTGCCGGTATGTGAAGCCCGGGTTCAACCGGGTGAAGCACCGGTAAACGGCGGGGGTAACTATAACCCTCTTAAGGTAGCGAAATTCCTTGTCGGTTAAATGCCGACCTGCATGAATGGCGTAACGAGGTCCTCACTGTCCCCGGCTGGGGCCCGGCGAAACCACTGCCAGGCGCATATGCCTGGGACCTCCGGTGGGAAGCGAAGACCCCATGGAGCTTTACTGCAGCCTGCCGTTGCCATACGGCGGGGGGTGCGCAGCGTAGGCGGGAGGCGTCGAAGCCCGTCCTCCGGGGCGGGTGGAGCCGTCCATGAGACACCGCCCACCCTCTGCCGTATGGCTAACCCCCGATGGGGGGACAGCGGTAGGTGGGCAGTTTGGCTGGGGCGGCACACCCTCGAAAAGGTATCGAGGGTGCCCTAAGGTCGGCTCAGGCGGGTCAGGAATCCGCCGTAGAGTGCAAGGGCAAAAGCCGGCCTGACTGGACCCGTAACAGAGGCGGGTCCAGCCGCGAAAGCGTGGCCTAGCGAACCCCTGAGCCTCCCCGGTGGGGGCCAGGGATGACAGAAAAGCTACCCTGGGGATAACAGAGTCGTCTCGGGCGAGAGCCCATATCGACCCCGAGGCTTGCTACCTCGCTGTCGGCTCTTCCCATCCTGGTCCTGCAGCAGGGGCCAAGGGTGGGGGTGTTCACCCATTAAAGGGGAACGTGAGCTGGGTTTAGACCGTCGTGAGACAGGTCGGATGCTATCTACCGGAGGTGCTGGGTGCCTGAGGGGAAGGCTCCCCCAGTACGAGAGGAACAGGGAGCCGCGGCCTCTGGTCTACCGGTTGTCCTACAGGGCACAGCCGGGCAGCTACGCCGCGTCCGATAAGGCCTGAAAGCATCTAAGGCCGAAGCGGTCCCCGAAAATAGGCACCCACTCCCAGGCGCAGGGGGTCGGGCGACCGGTCCTTTGCCTGGGACGAGGGCTCGGGAAGAAGACCCGTTTGATGGGGCGGGGATGTAAGCGGGAAGGGAAACCGACCCGTTCAGTCTGCCGCTCCCAACAGCCCGAGGTTTCTGCCTCTGAAAGGGGGGCTGGGCATTTGATAGGTCAATCGGCCTGTGCACGGTCCTCGAGCCCTTAAATCTCGTTTCTGTCTGATTGATTGCATTGCAATATTGAACTTCCAGTCATGATGCTTCTCCACAACCATTAAAACCCACCAGCGGAGCTTTTCTTGGTGATGAAATGAGAGTGCTGATACTTGATCTCGATGGCACACTCTGGGATCACGAGGATGCATCCAAGCTTGTGCCGCCTTACGAGTTCCACGGCGATTATCTAATTGATTCCAACGGTGGGGAACTTCACCTTTTCCCGGGAGTCAGGGAGTTCCTCGAATGGGCGAGTGGCAGGTTCGTTCTGAGCATAGCGAGCTGGAACGTTGAAGAGAAGGTTAAACCAATCCTCGAAGGCTTTGGCCTCTGGGACTGCTTCGTTTTTCCAAAGATAGAGAACCACCCGGACAAGGCGGATATGATAGCGAGAACGCTCCGGGAGCTGGAGCTTTCGGGATACGATGTTGGGGGAGTCATCTACGTGGACGACAGGGATATACATATCGAAGACGTTAAAACCACCGTCCCGTCTATTCGGTTCATCCATATGTGGAAAGATGCCAAAAGTTTTGAGGAGTTGAGGGAACTCCTTGAGAGGAGGGGTGATAGCATGGAGCTACTCATCGTGAAGGATAAGCGTATAGACTACGACGGTTCCGCGATAGGGAGCCACTGGGCCTACAGGAACTTTGGAATACTCGGGAACTCGCTGGTCGTCTTCCGTGGAAAGTGCGACGTTAAAGTGGAGGAGATGATTGACATCGAAGATTTAAGGGCGAGCAAGGAAATCCGGAGCGACGATATGGTTCACTACATCATTGAGGTATTCGATTTGGTGAACGCGCTCTTCGCCTCAACGCTCCAGAAGCTCTTCATAGCGAGGCTCTGCGAGGTTCTGGCCGAATACGGCGTGAAAACCCACAGGAAGGGTGACGACATATACGTGAACGGTAAAAAGCTCAGCATATCCATAGCAACGGTCTCCCCAGTCAGCGTCAAGATCCACATCGGGATAAACATTGAGGCGAAGGGAATTCCCGAGGGCGTTGATGCCATCGGCCTGAAGGAGCTTGGCATAACGGATGTGGAGGGCTTCATGGAGAAGACCGGGAAGGCCCTTGTGAAGGAATTCAACAAGGTAAAGAGGGACAGCCTGAAGGTCAGGTGGGCTCAGTAGAGGAGGAAGAGAACGCTCCCAACCAGCGGAACGGCTAAGTTGTCGTCGAGCCAGCCCTGGTACTCGGCCAGGGTCAGCACCACCGCCCATCCTATTTTTCCCATCGCACCTGCATCGAGGAGAAGGAAAGCTATAGCCAGCGCCGTCGCTAGGTACGCTAAACTTCCGGTCCAGTGCTTCCTCAGCTTCACGTTGAAGCCGTGCCGCTTGAAGTAGAAGTGCCTGATTATTCCGGTCACCCCGTCGCTTATTGCCATTGCCAGTAGCAGGGCGGTGGCGTATTCCTTCGGCAGGATCATTGGCACGACCGATGCGGAGAAGGCAAAGAAGACCTCCCCGTAGTTGTGCTCTATCTGATACCACGAGAACTCCCTCTTTTTGAGGTGGGGCCAGAGCTGGAACAGGCCGAAGGCAAAGGCTGCCCCGCTGAAGACCTCCGGAGGTATTTTCCCGTAGTAGAACATCAGAACGGCCGGAACGATACTGAAGTGGATTATCTTCCTGTTCACCCAGGCCCACTCTGGGCCGAGCCTCTTCGTGAGCCCTATGGCGAGGAGTATGAAGGCAGCGGCGATGCCGGCATAGGGTACCCAGCCGGGGAGCATTTATTCCCACCAAAAAAGAAGAGGGGGTTGGGGTTAATATGACTTGTCCCCAAAGGCCCTTCCGACGGCCTCTAGAGCCGCCATGAAATCGCCCGCGTGGACGACCATGTACCACTCATCGGTTCTCGCTAGCTCTCCACGGGATTTGCCGACCAACTCGCCGTAGAGTCCCTGGATCCTAACCCTCGGCTCCGTCGTCGCGAGCTTGAGCGTTATCTCGACGGGTCTCCCGTTCTCCCAGACGATACCGACCTTAAGTCCGGCCTTCGTTTCCCTCCTCTTCTTCAGGCCAAGCCTGAGGTAGCGGAGCCTCTCCTCCGGAACCCCATTCTCTTTGGCCTTTTCCATGAGGTACTCTTCCGCAAGCGTCAGGCCGTGGAGCCCGAGGGCGTAGCCAAAAACAGGAATTCCTAGGTCCTTCCCCTTCCTCCCCTTGTAGGCGTAAACCTCTATCCTTCCGCCTGAGCCCCGTGAGGCTGTGTAGAATCCGTTTCCGTTATCGTCCCTGAACTCGCCCAGGAAACCCACCAGTTCATCGTACGCCGAAAACGGGAGCGAAAAGCTCGCCCACGTTCCCCAGACCCTTGGAGGGACGGAGACGAAGCCCATCTCCTCGAGGTGGTACTCGATCGGTTTTGGCCTGAGCACCAGAAAGCCCCTTTCCGTGAGCTCCAGCTCCAGGAGTGCCCTTTCACCAGGCACCAGCGCGAACTTCCCATCGCTCTCGAAATCTCTGGCCTTCAGGAGCCTGTTTCTTCTGAGCTTCCTCTCCACCCTCGAACTAACCACTACGGGAATCGGCGTTCTTCTCCCACTCTCCTTGTCGTAGGGCACTCTGAAACCTGCCTTGAGGAGCTCCTCCTGAATCTCCAGCGACGCCGGGAAAAACGCCTGCATCCTCTTCATCTCGAACTCCATGGGGATGCCTCCATGTTACTTTTGCCTGTAGTTTTACCATCAGAATTTATAAAATTTTCTCCCTTGGAGTTGTCTTCCCAGCCAAGCTTAAGCTTAAAAGCCCCTTCGCAGACCTAAGCGCGGTGGTGAGAATGGTTCATTGGGCAGACTACATGGCTGAAAAGATTATCCGGGAACGCGGCGACAGGGATGAATACGTTGTGGAGAGCGGAATAACTCCGAGCGGTTACGTTCACATAGGGAACTTCAGGGAGTTCTTCACGGCATACATAGTCGGCCACGCCCTCAGGGACAGGGGGAAGAAGGTTCGCCACATCCACATGTGGGACGACTACGACCGCTTCAGGAAGGTTCCAAAGAACGTGCCGCCCGAGTGGAAGGAGCACCTTACCAAGCCCGTCCGCGAGGTTCCTGATCCATGGGGCTGCCACGACAGCTACGCGGAGCACTTCATAGCCATATTCGAAGAGGAAGTGTCGAAGCTCGGCATAGAGGTGGACTTCCTCCACGCCTACGAGCTGTACAAGTCCGGCGAGTACGCCGAGGAGATAAAGCTCGCTCTTGAAAAGCGCGATGAGATAAAGGCCATCCTCGATAAGTACCGCGAGAGGGCCAAACAGCCGCCCCTTGAGGAGGACTGGCAGCCGGTCATGATTTACTGCCCGAAGTGCAGGAGAGAAGCCGGGTTCGTTTCGTGGGACGGCGAGTGGAAGGTCTCCTACAAGTGTCCCCACTGCGGCAGCGAGGGCGAGACAGACATAAGGGACGGCAACGTCAAGCTCAGGTGGAGGGTTGACTGGCCGATGCGCTGGGCGCACTTCAAGGTCGACTTCGAGCCGGCCGGAAAGGACCACCTGGCAGCCGGTGGCTCGTACGACACCGGCAGGGAGATAGTTGAGAAGGTATTCGGCTGGCCTTCACCCATAGACCTGATGTACGAGTTCGTCGGAATAAAGGGTCAGAAGGGGAAGATGAGCGGAAGCAAGGGCAACGTTATACTCCTCAGCGACCTCTACGAGGTGCTCGAGCCGGGAATAATCCGCTTCATATACGCGAAGGCGAGGCCCAACAAGGAGCTGAAGATAGACCTCGGCCTTGGTCTGCTCAACCTATACGACGAGTTCGATAAGGTGGAGCGCATCTACTTCGGCATTGAGCAGGCCAAGAACCCGGAGGAGGAAGAGGAGCTCAAGAGAACCTACGAGCTCTCGATGCCGGAGGTTCCCGACAGACTGACCGCGCAGGCGCCCTTCAGGTTCCTGGTTACGCTCGTCCAGATGCCACACCTCAACGAGGAGGGTATAATCCGCGTTCTCCAGGAGCAGGGTCATCTCCCAGAGAAGCTCGGCGAAGATGACGTCGAGCGGGTAAGGCTCCGCATACGCCTGGCTAAAAACTGGGTTGAGAAGTACGCCCCCGACAACGTGAAGTTCAGCATCCTGGAAGAGCCCCCAGAGATCGAGCTTAGGCCTGAAATCAGGGGGGCCATGCTCGAGGTCGCGGGGTGGCTTGAGGCCCACGAGGGTTTCACCGTTGAGGAACTTAACAACGCCATCTACGATGCTGCCAAGAAGCGCGAGATTCCGAGCAAGGAGTGGTTCAAGGCTTTGTACAACGTCTTCATCGGCAAGGACCGCGGCCCGAGGCTCGCGAGCTTCCTGGCTTCCCTCGACAGGGAATTTGTGATAAGGCGCCTCCGCATGGAGGCTTAATCTCATTTCTTCGGCGCGTAAACCTGGAAGTAACTGTGCTCGTTCATTCTTTCACTGTGGAGTTGCCTGAAGTACAGCTTTGCCAGCAGTTCCACCGCGGTCTTTCCCCAGACGTTGAACCTGACGCGGAAATGCTCTTTTTCACTCTGGAACTCAAGAACCACGGTCTTTTCGTCGGCGTCCGGCAGAACCTTACTGATCCAGTACTCAGCACCCACTATCTGCCCGTTCGTGAGAACCGGTAGGAGGGCCCTCAGATCGGTGAACTGAAGGATGAACCTCCCGCCGGGTTTGAGAACCCTTGCGACCTCTTTGAAGGTTGAATTTAGGTCCCTCGGTTCGAAATGAACCAGGCTGTCTATGAAAACCACGTAGTCGAAGCTGTTCTCCTCGAAGGGCAGTTTTCTGGCGTCTCCCTTCACGAACTCGACCTTTGACCTCCTGTCCTTTGCGAATTCCTTTGCCTTGGATAGCATGACGTCGCTGTTGTCGAGGGCAACGACGTTGAATCCGAGGTCTTCAAGGAGAAATGAGAACCCCCCTGTTCCACAGGCCAGGTCGAGAACCCTGCCCTTTTTGGGCATGTACCTGAGCAGTAGTGGCTCTAGGGTCTCGATTCTCTTCCGGTACTCCTCGGAGTATATGTCGCTGTACGCCGGAAACGCCTCGTAGTACTTTTCGAAGCCCATGCTTTTATGTACTCGTGTGTCTTTAAATATTTGCCGCAAAAGTTTGTGTGGTTTTCTACTTTTTCCGAATTTTCTCGACAACAGGTTTTTATCGCCTCCCTCCCAAAGCCTTCCGGTGGTGCCGATGGAGTTCAACCTCATAATCACTGGAGTCGGCGGGCAGGGCGGATTGACCCTCTCAAGGATAGTGGGAAACGCCGCCATGCACGAGGGCTACAACGTTCGCATAGGTGAAACCCTTGGAATGAGCCAGCGCTATGGAAGCGTTCTGAGCTACCTCCGGTTTGGCGAGGAGGTCTACTCACCCCTCATCGAGGAAGGAAAGGCAAACCTCATGCTCGCCCTCGAACCCGCCGAAGCCCTGAGAAACGCCAGGTTTTTGGGCAAGAATAGCACGGCTGTGATAAACGCCTACCCGATTCACACCGCGACGACCCTCGTCGGGAAGGAGAAGTACCCGGAGCTGGAGGAGATTGGGGCCGCCCTGGGAAGAATCTGCCCCGTGTACATGATGGACTTCCAGCGCGAGGCCGATAGGATAAACCCAAGAACCCTCGGCGTCCTGATGCTCGGCTACGCGTTTGGTAAAGGTCTCGTGCCCCTCAGGAAGGAGTCCCTGCTTGAGGGAATAAGGCTCACCCTCCGGGAGAAGCTCTGGGAGATTAACTTCAGGGCCCTTGAGAGGGGAATCGAGCTCTCTAAGGCATAACTTTTCTTTTCACTCGTTGTGTTTTATGAAGAAGGCGTAGAATATCGCCGTCGCTATGACGTAGAGAAGAGCTGTCGCGTAGAACGGGTAGCTCAGGGAGGTGCCGAACAGCAGGCCGCCGACGTAGTTTCCACCGCCGCGCATGAAGGTCGAGAAGGCCCTCCGTATTCCAGCGGCCGTTGCCTTCTCCTCGGTCGAGAAGAAGCCCATCATGAAGGAGTCGTTTATGGGCCAGACTATGTTCATGAGGATGGAGCGGACGACGTAGAGCAGTGCCGCCAGCAGGAAGGTCTCTATCGAGGGGAATATCACGAAGAGAAAGGCCGCTATGCTCTGGAAGGACGTTATTACCTTAACCGGGCCGATCCTGTGAACCAGCCTCGGAAGGCCGAAGGAGCCGAGGCCCATAGCTAATTGCTGGAAGAAGAATATCCCGCTTATCGCCGCGAGCGTCTGCCCGAACTGGAGCTTGAAGTAGAGGCTCATGTATGGTATAGTTATCCCCGCGCCAAAGCCTATCAGCGCGCTCGGGAGGGAGAACTTGAGTATCTTGACGACCAGCTCGCGGTTCCAGTTTATCCTCGGGTTCCTCACGGGAACGTCGCGGATTATGAGTAAGGCAGGAATCACGAGGACGAACTGGAGGAGCGCCAGCGATATAACCAGTCTGTAGGCTATCCCCTCGGTCAGCCCGAGCCCCACGAAAAAGTCCGGGGCAAAGCCGGCTATGAGGACTCCCAGGGCGTTGAATATCGTTCCCAGGCCGAAGCTTATCGAGAACGCGTGATGTCTCTGCTCCTCGCCGACCTCCTCGCTGAGCAGTGCCGTGAAGTTCGGCTGTCTCAGACCCATGTTGGCTCCGACCAGGAAGAAGCCGATGGCGAGGACATAGTCGTTTATCGCGGCCACCTGGAGGAGCCTCCCGGCCAGTCCGAGAAGGGCGGAGATGATGAGGGTTCTCCGGTAACCAAGCCTCAGTGAGACCTGGCCGGCTATCAGGAAGAACAGTCCCCCGGTGAACGTCTGTATCGAGAAGAACGTTCCCATCGCCGCCATATCGTAGCCTAGGACGGCTAGGTAGAAGGGCATGATGAATATCGAGAACTGGAGGAAGAGCTGGCCCGCTGCGTTGGCCGCTATGAGTATCTTCGCGTCCCTGCCGTAACCCGAGAGCATGGTGAAACGTCCCTCATAGCGTTTATAAGCATATCGAACCGAAGCCTTTTATACGCCGCCGCTCGTCTATATATCGGCGGTGATATCTATGGAGTTCAGAAAAATCCAATTTACCGGCAGGAGTTCATACATAATATCCCTCCCCAAGAAGTGGGTCAGGGAGCACGGCCTCAGCCAGGGCGACGTCGTTCCGCTCTCAATAAACCCCGATGGGAGCATAACGATATTCCCCAAGGAGCCGAAGGAGATAAGTGAGAGGAAGGTCCTTACGATATCCCGCGAATATTCCCCCGACATGGCGGTCAGGCTCGTTATCTCGGCCTACATCCAGGGCTACGATGTTCTTGAGATTCATCTGGCCGAGGAGATGCCGATATACAAGGTGAAGATGCGCAAGGTTCTTCAGAGCCTTCCCGGCGTTGAGATAATCCTCGACGAGCCCCAGAGGATGGTGGCCAAGAGTCTCCTCGACGAGGAGGAGGTCAATCTGGCCGAGCTCCTCAACAGGATTCGCTCTCTCATAATGTCTATGCTCGGTGACCTTGAGCTTCTCATTCAGAACCCCGGTGAGGAGGAGATACTCCGGGATATCAACGACCTCGAGAACGAGCTGGACAGGTTCTACTTCCTCATAATCCGCGCGGTCAACAGGATCCTCACCAAGCGCGGCGTCACCGAGGAGAGCGGCATAATCAGGAGAACCTTTGACCTGCTTGGCATACTCTTCATAGTCAGGAACATCGAGCGCATCGGGGATCACATAACGCGCATCGCCGAGAACCCGGGCGAGGTAAACGTTCCGTACCTCAAGGAGAAGTTCGGCCAGATGATGGCCCAGATTGAGGAGCGCGACCTAACGAAGATCGACAGGCTGATGCTTGAGCTCAAGGGGGAGATACGCTCCATCGACTACCGCCAGTCAATAGCCCTCGAGAGCTACCGCAGGATTCTCGAGTACCTCGAGAACATCGGGGAAACAATAATCAACATGGCGCTTAGCTGAAGTTCAGATCTTTTCGTTTCCACAACCCTTTTAACCATTCGAGGGCTTTTTATTACGGTGGTTCTCATGGTTGCGATAATAGTTCACGGCGGTGCCGGCACGATAAGGAAGGAGGAGCGCATTCCAAAGGTCATCGAAGGCGTTAGAGAGGCTGTTCTGGCCGGCTGGCGCGAGCTCAAGCGGGGCTCTGCTCTGGATGCGGTTGAGGAAGCGGTCAAAGCCCTCGAGGACAACCCGCTCTTCAACGCGGGCACCGGGAGCGTTCTCACCCTCGATGGCAAGGTCGAGATGGACGCTGCCATAATGCGCGGAAGAACCCTTGAAGCGGGTGCCGTTGCCGGAATCTGGGGCGTCAAGAACCCGATAAGTGTTGCGAGAAAGGTCATGGAGAAGACCGACCACGTGCTCCTCAACGGCGAGGGTGCCGTTAAGTTCGCCAGGCTCATGGGCTTCGAGGAGTACAACCCGGTGACAGATGAGAGGCTGAAGCAGTGGGAGGAGCTGAGGAAGAAGCTCGTTGAAAGCGGAGAAACGAGGCACTGGAAGAAGCTCAACGAGCTTATAAAGGAATACCCGGAGGTACTCAGGAGCACGGTTGGAGCGGTGGCCTTCGACGGCGAGGAAGTTGTTGCCGGAACGTCCACCGGAGGGGTCTTCCTCAAGATGTTCGGCCGCGTCGGCGACACCCCGATAATCGGGGGAGGAACATACGCCAATGAAATGGCAGGGGCCTCCTGCACGGGGCTCGGTGAGGTGGCGATAAAGCTCGTCCTGGCCAAGAGCGCCACCGACTTCGTCCGCCTCGGAATGGACGCCCAGGCTGCGAGCGATGCGGCTATAAGCCTCGCCACGAAGTACTTCGGCGCCGACACCATGGGCATAATAATGGTTGATGCCAAGGGCAACGTGGGCTTCGCGAAGAATACAAAGCACATGAGCCACGCCTTCATGAAGGACGGTATGGACGAACCCGTGGCGGGGGTTTGAGCCATCGACCGAACCCTGAGGGACATCTGGCTCCTCAACTTCTCGACCTTCTTTTTCTTCCTGGGAATAAGCGTAGTCAACCCCATAATATCGCCCTTTGCGATAACCCTCAACGCCACCCCCTTCCTCGTTGGCCTGGTGGCGGGGGTTGCCTCCGTCGTCTCTCTGTTCTCGAAACCGGTCGGAGGCCTGATAGGGGACAGAGGCTACAGATTCCAGGCCATGATGGCCGGCAACGTCCTTGGAATGCTGGCCGGGCTTCTCTACATAGCCTCCGCGCTCCTTGGAAACCTGTGGATATTCACCTTCGCCAGGGCAATCCACGGCTTCTCCATGGGGATATTCTTCCCCTCGAGCCTCTCAACCGCCGTTGACCTTGCGCCCCCGGGCAGAGTCGGCGAAACTCTGGGCTGGAGGGGTATGATGTTCTCCCTCGGCAACATAATCGGCCCGGCCCTCGGCGGCTATCTCTCCGACATCTTCGGCTTCGTTGGGGCCTTCTCCTTCACCGTGACGTTTTCCCTCGTTGGCCTCGCCCTCGTAGTCCCGGTCTGGCTCGATGGCAGAAAGGCCGTTGCCAGGAGGGGGGAGAGGCACGGCGAGGTCAGCTACTCCGAGCTCCTGAGGAGCTATTTCGTTGCCGCGTCGCTGGCGCTGTTCTTCTTCTCCTTCTCCTACGCCGGCGTCATAACTTACCTTCCCGCCCTCTACAAGGTGCTGGGGATGCCCCAGAGCCTGTTCGGTCTCTACATGATGGTCATCGGGATATCGAGCTTCGTGATGAGGCTCGTGGGCGGCAGGAGTGCCGACAGGATGGGCCCGATTCCAGTCATACGTGCCGGCATGCTCCTCGTTATCCTCGGCTACACCGTGCTGATCCTCTACAGCCTCCCGCCCCACTCCTACGCCAGCGCGCTCCTCATAGGCGCGGGCTTCGGCCTGTCAGTTCCCGCGATGCAGCTCATGGCCCTTGGAAACCTCCCTCAGAGGATAAGGACGATGGGTTCGAGCGTCTACACGATGTTCTTCGACCTCGGGATGCTCGGGGGTCAGGTAACCCTGGGCTACGTCGCCGGCATCAGAGGTTACGCCGGGGTCTTCCCGCTGCTCCCCTTCATAGCGGCCGCATCACTTATAATAGTCCACGCGCCTCTCATCATGGGAGGTAGGGAGAAATGAAGATCAGGGTCTCCTACGGAACGGCCATAGCAACGGGGCTGATAAAGGCCAAAATGCTCGCCAGGCCAACCACCGCGTACCTGATGACGTACCACGAAGGCCGCTGTAGAAACAATTGCGCCTTCTGTCCCCAGGCGAGGGACAGCAGGGCCGACCTGAAGAAGCTCTCCAGGATAACCTGGCCTGCCTTCGACGTGGAAGAGGTCATCGAGGCCTTTCCTTCTGGGGGGTTTGCCAGGATATGCCTCCAGACGGTTGATTATCCGGGCCTGGTCTCCGACGTCATCGAACTCCTCGACCTCCTCCAGCCGCTGGGCCTTCCGGTCTCGGTCTCGATAACCCCTGTCGAGAGGGAGACCCTCGAGGAGTTCAAATCAAGGAACGTTGATTACATCGGCGTTGGCCTCGACGTGGCCAGCGAGAGGCTCTACCCGGAGATCAAGGACTCCCTCTACTCCTGGGGCGAGATGTGGCGTTTCACGAGGGAGGTCATCGATGTCTTCGGTGATGGAAGGGCCCTCGTGCACCTCATAATCGGGCTCGGGGAGACCGACAGGGAGGCCGTCGAGACCATATGGCGGGCGTACTCGATGGGCGCCTGGGTTTCCCTCTTCGCCTTCACACCCATAAGGGGAACCCGCCTTGAGAACGCGGAGCCTCCGAGCCTCACCAGGTATCGGAGAATCCAGGTGGCGCACCACCTCATAAAGGAGGGGCTCGCCGCGCCGGAGGATTTCGAGTTCGATGAGAGCGGCTCCCTGACCGGCTTCGGAATCGATGTGGAGGAGCTTGCCGAACTCGTTCCACCGGAAGTTTTCGCCACCCATGGCTGCCCCGGCTGCAACAGGCCGTACTACAACGAAAGACCAAAGAAAGAGCCATACAACTTCCCGGAAAGTCCGGAGAGGGACTACGTGAGGCGTGTCCTCGACTCTATCCTCTGAGGAGCTCGATTATCTCGTTGAACTCCTCCAGCGAGAACCGCTCCTCGACCTTTTCTCCCCTCGCTATCCTCACGAGAGTTTGAACGAAGCGATAAAGCTCATCGTCGTCCCTCACCAGACCCAGCGTAACGTCCATATCCCGGGCTATCTCGCCGAGCCGGTTCTCCTCCTTCATTATGAACAGAATGTCCCCGAGCCTTTTTACCCCCAGCCGGTAGAGGTCTTCGCTGGGCGCGCGGCTTATTCCGCGTACCGCACATTTAACCGCTCCCCTGTAGTTGTCCTCCTGGAGGAAAATCTCCGCGAGCCTGAAGCAGGCCTCGAAGTAGAACTCCGGCTCCTCCTCCCTCGCCAGCTCCATTATCTCGTCGAGCTTCCTCTTGGCGGTCTCGAGGTCTCTGGCGTTCTCCGCCTCTATGGCCTCCCGGAAGAGCCCCATAATCCTCTCGCGCCTGTTCAGCGGTTCGTATTTTATTACCATCATCCCTCACCCCTGCTTTCGAGCCAGGCCCTCTCAAACTCCGGCCAGACATCATCAAACCTCTTCTCCACGCGCCACCTTCTCCTGAATGCGTTCAGCACCACCCTCAGGTCCCTCTTCAGAAATTCATAGCTCTCGGGGTGGGCTGTCGTTATGTGCTGGGCCCAGTCGATTATAAGGATGTCGCCATCGTTGGTTAAAACTATGTTGAACTCGCTCATGTCCGAGTGAACGATGCCGAAGCGGACTATCTTGAGGTACTCTTCCAGGACGCGGTCGAGTATCTCCCCCGCCTCTTCCCGCGTCAGGTCGGTGTCGCGAAGCTCTGCCAGCTCGGTTCCTTCTATGAACTCCATGACGACCACGTGCCTGTTCCATGCTACCGGCCTGGGTACCCGGGCTATCGGGCTCAGCAGGGTTAGCGCCTCGTACTCCTTCTTCGCGATGAGCCTCGAGACGTAGAGCCAGCTCGTGTGGCGCTTATCCTGGAAGACGTGCCCGTGGTAGCCGGCCCTCCGCGATGCGGTTCTTCCACCGATGCGGTTGAATTTGACGGCGACCTTTTCGCCGGAGGGGGTCATTCCGACGTAAACGTCGGCGTCCTTTCCCACACCCACATGGGCGGGGTTTATCGCCTCGATAACGCCCTTCTTCGCGAGCGCCCTTATGGCGAGGACGTCGTAGCCGTGTATCGTGAGCTGGTACCCTATGTAGCCTATGTCGCTCCTCCTGGCCACGAGCCCCCAATCGTCGAGCTTTCCGAGACGAAACGAGGCGGTTTCGATGTCCGTTCTCGTGAAGCGCGCGATGTCCTCGAGCGGAACCCAGCGGTGATGCCGCATGTTCAGCTCTACCCCTCTGAGTATCCTGAAGTCGAGGTCCCGCAGGGTGGGGTAGGCCTCCAGCGCCAGTAGCTTGCTCACCATCTTCCTTCCCTGAAGTCGGTTCCGGGCCGGAATTTATAAATGTAGTTGGCCGTTCCTGTCCAACAGGCTTTTAAACGTTCAGTCATCTATCGAAGAGCATGAGGAAGAAGCTCCTTGCCCTCGTGAGCCTCGGCTGGATATTCAACTACGCCCACAGGATGGCGATCCCTCCCCTCATCCCCATGATAAAGGCCGAGCTGGGGATAAACAACGCCGAGGCAGGGCTTCTGATGACCGCCCTTCTCCTGCCCTACGCCCTTGTCCAGGTCCCCGCCGGCTACTTCGGCGACAGAATCGGCAGAAAACGCCTCCTCACCCTTAGCATAATCGGCTATTCGCTCTCGTCTGCACTCATAGTCTTCGCCCGCGGGTACTGGGAACTGCTCGCGGTTCGAGCACTGTACGGCATCTTCTCCGGCCTCTATTATGCCCCGGCAACTGCCCTGATAAGCGAGGTCTACCGCGAGAGGAAGGGCTCCGCGCTGGGCGTCTTCATGGTCGGCCCGCCCGTCGGCAGCGGGATAGCGCCTCTGATAGTCGTTCCCATAGCGGTGAACCTCGAATGGCGCTACGCCTTCCTGATGCTCTCGGTTCTAAGCGCGACGATAGGAATCGCACTGGCCCTTGCCGTCAGAGGCGAGGTGTCCAGACCCTCCCGGGTTACGTTCTCCATCCCGCGGAACGTTTTCCTCCTCAGTGCGGCGAACTTCATAGTCCTGGCGGCTTTCTTTGGTCTCCTCACGTTCCTTGTGTCCTTCCTGGTGAACGCGGGGGTCTCCCTTGAAACCGCGTCCCTGCTGTTCTCCCTTCTCTCGGTTATTGGAATCGCCGGCTCGCTCGTTGGGGGCGGCCTGTACGACAGGATCGGGAGACGCAGCGTGGCTGTGGTCTTCGGCCTCAACGCCCTCCTCACGCTCCTCCTGGCCGTGACGGCATCTCCCTGGGTTATCGTCCCGCTGGGCGTCACGTTCTACTCGGTCGGCGCCATAGTCACCGCCTACACCTCCGAAAAGGCCACCGGAGAGAACCTCGGTTCCGTTATGGGCTTCGTCAACATGGTGGGCTTCTTTGGGGCCACGGTGGGGCCCTATCTCGTCGGTCTCCTGATAGACCACTTCGGCTACGAGAAGGCTTTCCTGTCGATACCAGCGATGTACATGCTGGCGTGGGCGGTCATAAAACTGGAGGAAGGTATGGAAGGAAGAAGAGGGGAACGGCTCAGCCGTACATGACCTCGTGCATGGCTATCTGCTGGGCGAGCCTCTGCTCCGCGCCGAAGACCTTCTCGATGGCCTTCATGAAGTCCTCCTGGGTGACGTACTCGCGCCTCGCCCTTATGGCGAACATTCCTGCCTCGGTCGCTATGGCCTTTAAGTCGGCCCCGCTGGCTCCCTCCGTCATCTCCGCTATGACGCGCAGGTCGACGTCCCTGAGGTTCATCTTCCTCGTGTGTACTTTGATTATCTCCAGCCGTCCCTTGAAGTCCGGGAGCGGGACCTCTATGAGTCTGTCGAACCTTCCTGGTCTCAGCAGAGCCGGATCGAGGATGTCCGGCCTGTTTGTTGCGGCGATTATCTTGACGTTGCCCCTCGGGTCGAAGCCGTCCATCTCAGCGAGCAGCTGCATGAGGGTTCTGTTCACTTCTCTCTCGCCGCCGGTGGTTTCGTCCATCCTCTTCGCTCCTATTGCGTCTATCTCGTCTATGAAAATTATGGTCGGCGCCTTCTCCTTGGCGAGTTCAAACAGCTCGTGGACGAGCCTTGCGCCTTCTCCTATGAACTTTCTCACGAGTTCGCTGCCAACGACGCGGATGAAGGTTGCGTTGGCCTCGTGGGCCAGGGCCTTGGCCATGAGGGTCTTTCCGCAGCCGGGCGGACCGTAGAGGAGAACCCCCTTCGGCGGCTCGATTCCGACCTTCTCGAAGAGCTCGGGGTGCCTGAGCGGAAGCTCTATCGCCTCCCTCAGCTCCTGGAGCTGCCTGTCCAGGCCTCCGATGTCCTTGTAGCTGACCTTGGGCCTCTCGATGACCTCAAATCCAAGGACGCTTGGGTCTTTCTCGCTGGGAAGGAGCTCGACTATTGCCATCGTCCTCTGGTCGAGGGCCACCCTCGAACCCGGCTTAAGGTTCTCGCGCTCGATCCATGGCGCTATCCTGACGACAAAGCGCGGTCCGTTGTAGTTCTGGACTATGGCTCTGTCCTCGTCGAGCAGTTCGAGAAGCGTCCCCGCGAAGGCCGGGGGCTGTCTGAGCCTGGACATCTCCATTCTCAGGCGGGAAAGCTCCCTCTCCAGCCTCTCCTTATCGGCTTCCAGGGTCCTCACCTGGAGCTCAAGCTGTCTTATGCGTCTCTTCAGATATATGACGTAATCATCGTACTCGTCCGTTGGTTTGATATCGACGTTTTCAACGCTCATAACCTTTCACCTCTCACAATTAAGGTTTCTGTAGAAGGGTCTTTTTAACTCTATCCTTCCCAGAGGGATTGGCCGGACGATTTATATACTTTTGGTATCAAACGTGCGGATTCTCCCGACACCTTTTTGAAGTAATCCTTCGATGGTTTAATTTGCGAAATTCTTATTAACTTTAAACGCGGAGTATAGGAAGGCTATACCAAGGGGTGGGTTGTAATGAGGGTGGAGATAAAGTTCAGGCCCGCGGAGGAGGGCACGATTCTGCCGTTCAACTACAATTATGACGTATATACTCAGCTTGTGGCCAAGATGGCCACTGTGTCCCCTGAAATAGCCCGGGAAGCTGAAGTAAGCCACGTCGACTACTTCACGTTCTCACGCATAATGGTGCGGAAGCGCGAGCTCATCCCTGACCGGGGAATTAGGGTTCTCTCGGACGATGTCTCGCTCTACATCTCGTCCTCCTCGAACGAACTGATAAAGGCGGTCGTTGAGGGCTTCATCGACAGTCCAATCCTGCAGATCGGGGACGCCACTTTCATCGCCGATGACATAAAGGTCCTCAAGGAACCCCGGATAAAGGAAAGCGCCCTGTTCTCGACGCTGAGCCCGATAATGGTCAGGACGGTTAAGCTGAGCGGCAACCGGATGAAGATATGGGACCTTTATCCCAACGAGGAGAGCTTCTTTGACAAGCTCCGCAAGGTAATGCTCATGCGCTATTCCGCCATAATGGGGGAGATGCCAGAGGAGAGGGACTTTTCAATAGACGTTGTCAAGTTCAAGCCCGTCCGGATACTCGTCAAGGACACCTACTACCGCGGCTCGCTCATGATATTCCGCTACACCGGCTCGAGGGAGATAGCCCGCTTTGGCTATGAGAACGGTTTTGGGGAAAAAACGAGGTACGGCTTCGGAATGGTCAAAGTGATAGATGAAGAACGAGAACCAGAAGCCCGAGAATGAACTCTATCCCCCAGACTATCGCGACGAGTCTCGGCTCGTTCACCTTGACCTTTCTCATAATCGTTCCCAGAAAGCTGGGGTACGGGGGAGCCCTCAGCGTCCCGTCGGGCAGCACTTCCGTTCTTCCATGTTTTCTGACCCCAAACCTGACCCCAACCGCCTTTATCACGAAGTCCAGAAAGTGCGGGACGAGGAGTATCGCCGCGTAAAGTTCGGCCTTTCCGAGTATTCCGACGAGCCCAATCAGCGCGCCCATGCTCAGCGTTCCGGTATCGCCGGGGAAGACCCTCGCAGGGTAGCGGTTCCACCACAGGAACCCCAGGGCGGCGCCGAGTCCCGCCAGCGCCAGACCCCTCGCCGGTCCATCTGTTACCACTGCCAGAAAGCCCAGGGCCACGGCGGAGGTTCCAATCTCAAGGCCGTTGAAACCGGCCAGCAGGTTCACCAGGTTTGCCGAGCCAGTAACGAAGAGCACCGCGAAGACGGGGTAGAGGATTCCCAAATCGATGGTGTGGCCGAGGATGTCTATCCGCGAAGATACCCCGAGGAATGCAGTCGGAACCGCGACCAGGAGGGAGAGGGCCACCTTGTGGGACTGTCTGAGTGCCGTCAGATCGTCCACGATTCCAACGACTCCGAAGAGCAGGAACACAAGGAGGGCCCGGGCGGTCTCGGGATCGAGGGCCGGTGCCAGCGCCAGGGGGATGCCAACGAGGAGCGCCAGCCCGCCCATCTCGGCGACTTCGGGCCGGTCGAGCTTGTGTATGTCCCTTCCGGTGATGCCCGCTCGCTTCAATCTCCCCGTGAGGTAAGGGGTGAGGATGAGCGTCAGGGTTAAACCTATAAGCGGAGCAACCTCTATCATATCCAGGCACCCCTTGCTTGTAGGAACGCCCAAAAATAAACCCTTCGGTGGACGGCATGGACGTGAGGCTCGTAGTCTTCGACCTCGATGGAACGCTCGTTGGTGCTCCAAAACCCTTCGCTCAACTCAAAGAGGAGCTGAAATCCAGGCTCCTGGCGGAAGGAATACCCGCGGAGGCCCTCGGGAACCTCACTCCGATGTACGAGAACCTTCAGAGGATAGCTGGGGAAACGGGCAGGGACTTCGGAGAGCTCTATTCTCATATGGTGGAGCTTGAAACCGAGCGCATATCGGAGAGCTTTCTTTTTGAGGGCGTCAGGGAGACCCTGGAGTTTCTCAAGGAGAGGGGCATCCGGATGGCGGTGATGACCCGCAGCTCCAGGAAGGCTGCCCTCAGGGCCCTTGAGATGCACGGCATAGCTGGATATTTCAGCGTGGTGTCCACGCGGGACGATGTCCCTCCTGGAGAACTTAAACCGAGCGCCGGTCAGCTGGAACGGATAATCGAGGCCCTCGGCGTTGAGCCGACCAGAACCATAGTGGTGGGTGACCACGGTTACGATATCCTGCCGGCGAAGGAGCTTGGGGCGCTCTCGGTCATGATAACCTCCCACGAGTCAGGGAGGATGAGCTTCTCCGTCGATGCCGAGCCGGACTTTGAGGTTCCAACGATGGAGGGGTTTAGAAGTCTGATTGAGGCCCTTCTGGACACGTATATCGTCGTCCCTGCCTACAACGAGGAGCGCATGGTTGGCACCGTTCTGGAGGATCTGCTGCGCTACTTCCGGAGCGACGAGATAATCGTTGTCAACGACGGCTCCCGCGACAGGACCGAGGAGATAGCCCGCTCAAAGGGCGTTCACGTTCTCACGCACCTGGTCAACAGGGGGCTCGGCGGTGCCCTCGGCACGGGCATCGCCTACGCACTCAGGAAAAACGCCCGGCTGATCGTCACCTTCGATGCCGACGGTCAGCACCTCGTGAGCGACGCCCTCCGCGTAATGAAGCCCGTTGCCGAGGGTAAGGCGGACTTCGCGGTCGGCTCCAGGCTCAAGGGCGACACCAGTCAGATGCCGTTTGTCAAACGCTTTGGCAACTTCGTCCTCGACGCGATAACGGCGGTTTTTGCCAGGAAATACGTCAGCGACAGCCAGAGCGGGCTCAGGTGTTTCAGCCGCGACTGCGCGGCCAGGATAAGGATAACCTGCGACAGGTACGCCGTTTCGAGCGAAATCATCATTGAGGCCGCCAAAGGCGGGTGCAGAATAGTTGAGGTTCCAATAAAGGCCGTCTACACGGAGTACTCTATGAAAAAGGGCACCAACATATTTGAGGGAGTTAAAATCGCGCTCAACCTGCTGTTCGATAAGCTGAGGTGATGGATATGTATGCGGTTCAGTACATAGCCATAGCGGTCGTTCTCGTCCTGATGGTGTACGTCCTGGGCAGGTACGGCCGCAGGGAGTTCGAGTGGGGAGACTTCCTCTTCTGGGAGGCCATTCTCATCGGCCTGCTGGTGGTCTCGATATTTCCGGTTCAGATAGCCAACGAGATCAGGAAACTCCTCGGCCTTGGGAGGGGTCTCGACGCCCTCTTCGTCATAGGAATCGGCCTCGCCTACATACTCGTCTTCAGGATTTATCTCACGGTCGATAAAACCGAGCGGGAGATAACGGAACTGACGAGGAAGATAGCGATAGAGCTTGAGGAAATAAACAGAAGGCTTGAGGAGATGGAAAAGAGGCACTAAACCCTGAACTCCCCAAAGAGTTCCTCCAGGAATGCCTTAACGCGCTCTTTTGGCAGTTTGAACTGTCGTATTTTCACTATCCCCTTCCTCTGGGCCTCCTTCAGCAGAATCTCCGTCGCCTCGTTTGGGTACATCTCCTCGTAGACTATCTCCTTTATTCCGGCGTTTATGACTATCTTGAAGCAGGTGTCGCAGGGGAAGTGGGTGACGTAGAGCGTTGCCCCCTCGAGGCTTATGCCCTTCCTGGCCGCCATGGCTATTACATTCTGCTCCGCGTGGACGGCCCTGTGGCAGTGTCCATCGACTATCAGGCAGCCGGCGTCGATGCAGTGATCCATTCCGCGCGGGGCCCCGTTGTACCCGGTGGCCAGTATGTAGCCGTCCTTGACGGCGACGGCCCCGACACGGAGCCTCGGGCACGTCGCGCGGAGCGACACGAGCTTCGCTATAAGCATGAAGTACTCGTCCTTGGTCGGCCGGATTCGCTTTATCCTGTCCGCCTTCCCCCTATCAAGGAAGATTTCAACCGTCATGGTTCATCACTGCATGCGCTTGTTGAACATGTTGTTTCCGTCCATCTCGATGATGATCCGGAATATCCTTTCATCGTAGCTCGGGTGGGTCTCTATTATTTGAACCTTCTGCTTCCTCTCGATCGACGGCTCGATGCTCGGGAGTACGCTCGACTTGATGCCGACGCGGAGGTCCTCGTAGTACTTCAGCTCCTCCAGGGCGCGCTTGAGGTTCATCGGTGTATCGAGGAGCCTCAGGGCGGTCTCGTCCGCCTGAAACTCCCGCTCCTTGTGGAAGTTCGCGCGGGTCACCTCATAGAGGCCCAGGAGCGTCAGTGAGGCGGCACTGATGACGGGGCTTCTGGTCAGGAGCATCAGGACCGCCGTGAACATCACCATGAGGTACCTCCCGTAGGCAAGAACCGGGAAGGTCCTGGTGTCGCCGTTCTTTATGTGCCCCAGCTCGTGTGCGGCCACCGCCAGTATCTCCTCCTGGTCGAGGACTTCGAACAGGCCGAGGGAGAGCACTATCGTGTTCTTGAACGAGTATGCATTGGGGATGTAGTCATCCAAGAGGTACACCCTTGGCATCGGCAGGCCCGCCTTCCTGGCCATCTCTGCAATGCCGTCGTAGAGCCAGGGCATCTCGCTCCGCTGGAGGGGGACGTACTCGCCCTTGATGTCGTGGGTTGAGGCCCACACGTAGAGCGCCAGCACGGTCCCGAAGGCCACCAGCGATATTTCGAGGCCCAGCTCTGCCAGTGCTATCACCGCCAGCAGGACCTCAAGGGCCATTATGATGAACAGCATCGTCATCACTTCTTGATCTTGGACAGGTAAGCGTAGGTCGCCTCCCTGAAGTTCGTCATAAGAGCATCCAGTATGCTCTGGACGACCTTTTCTTCAAACTCCTCCCTGGTGGCGGTTATGGCGTAGACGTACCTCATTCCACCCCTTCCCTTCTCAACGCTCCTCTTGAGCAGCCCTCTCTCGCAGAGACGGTTCATGAGTATGCTTATGGTGGAGCGCCTTATGTCAGGGTGCTTCTCCTTCATGTACTCGTAGACCTGGCCGGCCGTTGCCACCTTGACCTTCCACATGTGCTCCATTATCTCCGCCTCGAGCGGCGGGAGAACGGCCTTCATCCCCTCCTCGGTAAGCTTGAACTCGTGCGGCTCCATGTTACCACCATCCTTCCCTGATGTATGATAGGGTGTCGGGGCTAAAAAGTTTTTGTGCAATTGGGTACCACTGTGTACAGTGCTCCATTTTGGAAAGAATTAGATTTTTAAATCCCTGCCTGGAATAACTATGGGCATGGGCCGGTGGCTTAGCATGGATAGAGCGTCGGCCTCCGGAGCCGAAGGTCGCGGGTTCAAATCCCGCCCGGCCCGCCAGAAATTTTGATTTTGTTGCGTTCCTGACATTATTGCCATATACAAAAGAGCTGCTGCCTCAAAAAATGCAGACTTCTGAATGTCGTTCTCATTCAAAAAAGCAATTATTTGGTCGCTCACTGTGATACATATGCGCTTCCTCAAAGTTCTCACCTCCAATGCGCAAAAATATCACAAAATTGATACTATTTTGGCCGACGGTCTTATTTATTTTTGCCTCTCACAAGCCTCCATCTCAAAAATTGACTGATACAAAAGCATGTTTTATTTCGATGATGTGCAATAGCCGATGGTCACCTCGAGGTGGCCGTGTGAATAGCATCTTGCCATCTTCCTGTGGCTACCTATGGCCGGGGGGCTCTTGCCCCCCACCAGAACTCAAAACCTCACATACCCCAACACAGACCTCTTTGACTTGCTTGTGAGAACATAGAGCTTCTCTCTCGCACGAGTCATCGCAACGTAAAGAACCCTTACCTCCTCCTTCAAAGCGTTCTCATCCCTCTGAATCTCCTTTTCAATCTTGCGATTCACGAAATCAATGACAATGACAACATCAGCCTCCTCACCCTTTGCAGCGTGCATCGTGTCCACGTGGATTACCCTTCCATTCCTCCTCCTTCTGAGCCCATCCAAAACACGCTTCTCTTCATGATCAAGAACATCAAGGTAATGGTTCTCAATGAACCTTGCAAGGGATAGAACGTCATCAGAGCATCCCCCCGCTTCGCTCTCTTCATCATTGAGGTGCTCTCTCCCACTGAGGCATTCCTCGACCTTCATTATGGCTTCTGTGGGCGTCTTGAACAGGGACCGAAGCCGAATTCCTTCCTCGTTCAGAGATGTTACAGCGAAGAACAGCCTCAGTCCGACGTTCCTTTTCTCCTCGAAGGCGATGACTTCCTCAAGGAGGTCATAGAGACTGTCATCATTCTTTATCCTCGAAACTCTGTATCCCGCCTCAATGATGTACTTTTCGAGCTCTCTTGCCTGCTTGTTTGTCCTCGTAAGGACGAAAACGGTTTTATTTTCGTTCATAACGCTCTCAAGAATCTGAATCACTTTATCGCCTGTTGTCCTGTCCATTTTGAGTAGATTGGACCTTTTCAAGTACTCCGTGATAGCCTTGCCAAGTTCCTCACGTGGCTCATACTCGAAGTGGGTCCTGAGCCAGCGTGTAAGCATCTCCGCCTTGTTGTACACGTGCTTGGGCAGTCTATAACTTCTCTTCAATACAACAACCGTACCAGACGCCATGAAATTCTCAAACTCGGAAGGATCAGCCCCCTGGAATGAATATATCGACTGGTTCGGGTCTCCAGCTGCAACGACATAGTCGAGGAGGCCGATGCGTCTCAACCTTCTCACAACTGCCCACTGAAGGGGACTGAAGTCCTGAGCTTCGTCCATTATCATGACCCTGGGCTCACTGCCCTCCTTCTCCGGAGCGAGTGTAGCGGGAGTTGTTGTGAGGAAGTACCTGAGAACTGATACATAGTCAAAAATGCCCTTTTTCTCTCTCCATTCCACATAATCCCTTATTCTCTGGTACACGGCACTTTTCTCCCGTTGTTTCACGATTTCAAGAATTTCCTCGCTGTCTTTGTCATAATAGACGTTGAAATAGTAGTTGTACCTTATCTCGGCAACGTTCGATGGATGTGAACTGAACCGGTCCCTGAAGTCATAGCCGTAATTCATTTCCATCATTGCGGCAATAAACGGCTCTTTCATGAATCCCGACGGCGTGAGTAGCTTATTCCGCATGAGAACCCTTGTGATATAACTATGCAGAGTGTACGCGTTGTAAATGCCTCTCTCTTTCAGAACCCTGACTGCAGAAGTTGTAAAGGTGAGAAAGAGCACCTCGTCGCTCGTGTAATCCCTTCTCATGATGAGCTTATTGAGGTTGTATCGTTGCACGAAGCTTGTAACATCCGTGGAAGCGTCTCCTATAAAGTACTTGTAGAGATTGATGAGAGCAGAGGTCTTTCCTGTCCCTGGAGGTCCCAGAATGGTTATCTGGGCGTTCACGCCACAACACTCTCCTCTGCAATCTCATCAAGATCCACGTACTCCTGTTCATCCAAGTACTCATCGATTGTCTTTATTGGAGGCTTTATGGCGTTCTCTTTCTCAAGGAAGTCAAAGAATCTGTCTGAAATCAGATAATAGAGGTATACGTGTCCCCCATTTCTCAAAGACTTGCTCCGCCTGACTTCTCTCCAGGTTTTCTTGTCAATAATCCCTATTCTATGAAGGAACTTGGCAAGAGTTCGGGCGAATCCACGTGTCTCAGCCCCATACTCGAGAAGATGGGGGTCAAAATAGACTCTGTTCTCGTTTTCAGCGTAGATCATTATCCTTTTCCGGAACATCTCGTCGACACGGTCTCCGCTTATTGAATTCAACTCGTCAATTTTCACTATCTCAAGGACCTCGGTCTCGATGATATCCAGGAAAACGTTCTTGACCTCTTCGTACTCCTCTATTACAATCTCTTTCGCGTTTCTTGTAACGAATGCATAGTAATCCAGCATTATCTTGGCGAGAATGTCATTGAGCTTACTCCTTTCCTGTCTGTTGAGCTTCCTGATTGAAAGCGGGTCAACTATGTAAACCCCAAAGTGGGCCATAAAGTCCTCGTTGAGAGCATAGAACATCTTCTCCTTCTCTGTCCGCTCCGTGTTCTTGAGAACGATTGTCTCCACCTTTCCTGTTGTCTCCACAACAAACGAGACTTTGTACGTTACCTTGCCACTCTTTTCGTCCACCTCTTTGATTATATCGGAGGTACGCTCGATAAGCCACTCAAGAAGGTCAAAATCATTGGAGAGAACCCTTTGAGCACTTGTTACGGAGTACTCACTTGGTTCCTCCTTCTTTTTTGTCATTGCCCGCTGGTAGTATGAGCGGAGTGCCCTGTTGAGTTCCCAGATAGTCCCTTTCCCCAGGTAGCTCCTGTAGTTCTTCAGCGTCGCCGAGTACGTGTCCAGAACTGCCCTCTCCCGATCATCCCAAGGGTCACTATCCCGGGTCTCAACGTACACTCTTCTCACAACTTCGAGTGTGTCCTCCACTCGAATCCCTTTGTGCCAAGCAAAGGCGGCAAATCCGAGAACGAGGTTGTGCCTCCTGCCAGGCATGTAGTACTTTTTCAGGACTTCTATCAAGGCGTCTTTTTCCTCGCTGTTGAGCCTTATGCTACCCATATTCTCAATGTGGAGCTCTTCCCGCGTTGTAATACCTTCCCGGAGCTTTTTCTTGACGAGTTCGTCAATTTCAAGCCTGTCCGCTCCGGAAATCTCAACTATCTTTGAAACGGCCTCGTAGATTGTTCCACCTATCTTTCGCCTGTTCACAGTCCAAGCAACCCTCATAATGCGTGAAGGGTTGTACACGCTCTTATCCACAGCATCCTCGACGAGATATGAATAGTTTGGGTCTATGCTCTCTTTGAGCACCCTCTCAAACTCGTCTGCGAGTTCTCTTCCAACCTCCCGGAAAGCCGCCTGCCAGTTTCTGTCCCCAACTTCCACAGGGTTCACCTTGAGGTACACGTGGAATCCAAAGCCCGAGAAAACTATCATGTACCTGAAGTTGTACTTCCCAAACAGCCTCCGGACAGCCCCCTTTATCGCTCCCTTCACAGCCGATATCTCAACCTCCGATGGAACTCTGTTGTGGAAGATGTCCACATCAATTGGCAGGTTTATCACTTCGAGTATGTCATCGTTCGTAAAAGAGCCCTCTTTCTGACCTCCGGCAGGATTTATAGTGACGTATATGCCCTTTATTCTGCTGTCCGAGTTCATTTCTCTGATGATGTAACTCGTAGCCCTCCCAATGTCCTTGATTCTGAACAACCTACGCTTTACGCTTCCATCCATCCCAAGAATTCTCACCTCGAACCAGTACTCTTGCTTCGTGTTCTCATAGAGGAACTCCAGGTACTTCCGTATCATGCCAGAAAGAGCATCCCTGTTTTCGAGGATTGCCCTATCTTCGTCGCTGATAAGACTGGCGTGCTTTGGCATCATTGTTCATCACCCCTGAGAAGCTTTTGAATCTCTTCTACATGCCTTGCAAGGTGCTTCCTGTCCCACTCTGTGAGTCCATCGGTGTGCTGTATTCTCCAAATTGCAGTATGGACACTCCCTATCGCCTCATAGAGATCTTCATGGTTCTGGTAAAACTTCTCTACAATCCTCCTGACCATCTCACTTACGGCCAGAATGCTACTTCTCACTTCATTGGGATTCTCTGTACGCACGGGAAAAACAGCCTTGAAGGCGAATTCCTTCTCGGTCTCATAGAGGAACCTTATCCTCTCCCTGTCCCTCAAATCAAGACCCCAGGTGTATATGTCGTCAAAATCAACCTTTCCCTCAGCGATTTTACGGGCCAGATCCATCTGGTTGGTGTGTAGTCTCTTTGAAGCCCTTCTGAGAAGGTACTTTGTGGAGGCAGGTATGTACAGGTTATACCTACCCATCTGATTTCACCTCGGTACTATGTGTGCGCACACTATATAAAAACTTTTCGCCTCAATAATGAAGGGTAATATCATCAAAATCGAGGGTAAACTTACGACAGGGGGTCAAATAATAGCAACTATGGGGCTGATTCACGACTCATGATGTACGAGGTGGAGGTATGGTGAGGTGGTCCTCATCATGATGGTTGGATATGGTAGTGAATCGTGACTCGTGAATCAAACCCCTCACAGCTACTTATAAGGGAACAAAAGAAGGGATGTTATTCCTCCCCAAGTTCTTCAACGTCAATCCCGAGCTGTCTGAACGTCTCAAGCAGATTCTCATACTCCGTCTGGCTCATGTTCCCCCTCTCTGCCTTTATCTCGATGGTAACCCTCTCAAACTTGATCTTCAGCAGATTCAACGCCCTCAATATGTCCCTCAGCCCTCCAGTTCCTGGTCCCAGTGTCAGGTGCAGGTGAATGGACTCTACCTGGCTTCCCACCACTACTTCTTCTCTACCCTCTGTTTCCGGGGGCACAAGCACAGCCTGCCTGTCTCTGACTGCGGGAGGCTTCCACTCTTCCCCGGAAGCTTCAGCTACGCTCCCAGCTGTAGCTTTCTCTTGAGCTATAGCTTGAGCTTCAGCTTCTGCCTCAGCTTCAGCCTTTGCTCTTGTCCTCAGCTCCTCACAGTACTTCCTGTTCACGATGACCTCCTTCTCGTCGAGAGTGACCGTGGGCTTTTCACCAAGGTACTCGCAGGTTACCTCCTCCCCGGTGAGGTATCCCAATCCGAAGCGTCCCTCGCTTACTCCCTGCCTTATCGCGTCTATAAGCACGCTCTTGCTCTTCAGGAGAGGCATTCCCGGAGTCTTGAGGAAGCTCTCGTAGAGTGCCTTCGTTGGAACGTACTCCTTTCCATCCAGGTACTTCATCTCGATGACCACTGGGGCCATCTTCTCGACGAGCTTACCCTCTTCCCTGAGCTTCTCATAGATGAGCTCCTCGATGGTCTTCTTGATGCCCACAGGCTTCATGCCGAGGTCAAGCTCTTCGTAGCCACCGCGCGTGGGCAGGAGAACCAGCCTGTAAAGCTCCGCTATCTTTTGAACGATGTCCTCCCGTGCTCGCTTCAAATTCTCCTTCACGTCATTCTTTTGCTCTGAAGTGAGCTCCAGGGAGCCCCTCTTTGCCTTCTCGTCGATGATTTTCCATGCAAGATACCTCCTCACGAGCCTGTTGAAACTGGCCCTCTCAGTCTCCCTTGGAACGAGGAAGATGAGGGTGTTCTTGTGGACTCTCTCGCTACCGCCATAAGATTGCAGAATCTGGAGGACCTTCTCCTTGTCGTATTCTGGGAGAACAACGAGTTTCAAGCTTGGGTCACTATCGGGAACGTCCACCGGCTTACTCGGCCACAGGTAGACCTTGAAGTACCGCCCCTTGAGCTGGCCCTTCAGCAGTTCGTGTTCAACGTCCCTTATCTGCTCCTCGCTCACGTTGTTCATCTCGTCCACGACGAGCTTGTTGAGGCTTGGCTCAAGGCTGAAGAAGTACCGACCATCGCGGTAGTGGAGGTAGAGCAGACTATCTTTGAGGTAGAGGATGGCGTCCCCCACTATACTGCTCGAGTACCTCGTGTCAGCACAGGAGAGCTTTATCTCCTTCGTGGTGGCTCCTCTCACGTCCCCGCCGGAGAAGGAGTACATGAAGATGACAGTTGCCGCCCTCGTCCCCACGCGATAGTGTTCGTAGGATTCGCCGACCATCCTGTCAACACGCTTTGCGCCCGAGTTGGGCGAGAGAATGTCAGCATCAAGAACCGAGTAGTACCTGCTCTCCCCGATGATGTCTATGAGCTCGTCCCTGAGCGTTTTGACACTCAAGTCGAAGTCGGAGAGCCTGATGAAGGACACATCCCTTCCGATGAGCGAGTGGACCACTATGGAGAGGAGCCTCAGCACGCCCCTCGTCCTCTGGAACTTCGGCAGGCTACCCCAGCGGTGGTAGAGAACGTCAATGACCTCTGGCTGGAAGGGGTAACTCCTGAGGAACCTCTGGCGGTACTGATAGGCGTTGAGGCCCTCAGGGATGAGGCCTTCCTTCTCAAGGTACTCTACCACACGCTTCACAACGGCCTCCATCTCGGACTCATCAATCCTCTTGAAGAGCCTCGTTCTGATGACGTCATGGACTTCCTCCTCCTGTACTGGAGTGAACACCTTCTGAGAGCGCCCCACTATCTTCTGGAGCTTCTGGAAGTACTCCTCGGCCTTCTCCGAGTAGTGCTCAAGAATGCTGGACGGAAGGGTCATGACGAGAAGAACCCTGTCGGTGGACTTCACGACTTCAGTGAGCTCGTGGATGAAGGCCAGTGTCTGGTCGGCGAGGGTGGTTTCTCCAACGGTAACCCCAGCGGCCTTTACCATGTACTCAAGGAGTTCATCAACGAGAATCAGCACTGGAGCCTTCTCCTCAAGGAGTTCCGATAGCTTTATCTTTCCCGGGGCGACGTTGCCCTTGAGGCGCCTTACACTGCCCGTGAGCTGGCGCTCAAGCTCCTCCCAGAGGATGACCTCCCTCGCGTCAAAGGCAGTCCCATCAAGAACGACCACGTTCGCGCCCCACTTCTTGGCCTTGTGATAGAGGGCTATAAGCGAGTGAGTCTTACCCCCGCCAAAGGGAGTCTGAAGCTGTATCACCGCGTCCCCAACGCCCTCGAGGAGTCTTTTCCTTGCTATGTCAAGGAGGGCACTCAACCCACTCGTTATGTACGTTCTCTCCCAGAAGAGCTCAGGGTTCCTGTAATCCTCAGGTCCCCTGTCTTGATACACGCTCCAGAGGTCAGCGGCGAAGGTATCAAGGGTGAACTTCCCTTCCTTTATATCATCGTGGGGAATGGCGATCTGGTAAAACGGCTTCAGCTCCATGGTTACACCTCCGAACCATATACCCTCGGGAGTATTTGGGCTTTCCGGTTGCTCATCCACCATCCGACCCAAAGAGACCCTTGAGTTTATCCACGAGGTCCGTTTTGTTCCCTATGAGTTCCTTGGTCTTGTTTCCGAGTAGCTCCCCCAGAGAGCTCACTTGAGCCCGAACCCAGTCCGGATCATCAATCTTTGAAATGAGCTCCTCTACCATCTCTGGATTGTCTCCAAAGGCCTCAAAGTACCTGTTTATAAGTCCCCTGATCTCCCAGTGCATTGTGCTCATGACGACCTTGAGAGCGGTGCTACCCCCATAGCGGTATATCACGTGGAAAAGGTGGGTCTTCCAGAGGAGATTGCCCACGAGCTTGTACGAAACCTTGTAAGCAACGTTCTCCTTCATGAAGATGAGTTCCAGCCCCACTACAAAGAGCCTCTCGTAGAAAGCCGAGTAGGTGTCCCTATCTCCTGGAACCACTTGCCCGGCTGCTATGATGAGCCTGTTGTAGTCACGGGCAAACGAGCACATCATAAACATGTCTTCAACCTGTGAGGGCTTGAGGGTGTTTTTGAGCTTTCTGATTTCTCTGTCGTTCAAATAAGGCAGTTCAATCCCGTAATCTTTTGATAGGCCCTCTGCAAGATTTTTGTACTTGTGGAGGGCCACCGTAAGGTTTGAAACTTCTTCGCTGTATGCGGTAAGGTTCTGGTATCCTGAGAGGTTCTCGCATTCGGGGAGCATGGGAAGGGATGCAATGGAGGTCGCCAAAGCAATCGTAACGTTGTCATAACCGTACGTGGATATGCTATCCCACAGGCTCTGGGTGAAGTTTTGGAGGCTCGTCCTGAGCTGGAGAGCTTCTTCCTGGCTCAGGTTGAGTGGTTTGAGCTCTTCCGACATTGAAGGGACCTGCTCCCTGGACTCACCAGAAAAGACGCTTGGAGAAGTACTCTCCACTGTATTGGCTGGAATCGAGGCGCTGGAATCATTTGAGAAGCTCAGCGGGATTGCCACTTTCTCCTCGGATGTTGCTCCGTGCTGAACGAGTCCCCACTCCCAAGTCGTTGCCAAGAACATCAGTACAATAAACCCAACAACTACAAGACCCGCTATTCCCCTCAGGAGGCAGTCACCCATTTCGTGTTACGAGGTGTCACAGATACAAAAGCTTTTCTGTTCCCCCATACCCTCATCGACAGAGTTTCTCGATGGAATCATTTATAAGGGACTGCATCGGAATGGCAAACAGTGAGAACCATGGAATCCCTTCAGAGCGGGAGAGGCCATTGGGCACTTCCTGAGGTTGTGATCGATAAGTACAGCGATGACCTGCTTATGGGGGTACTTGACGCCATAGACCCCTACTTCTCTGCCATTCCCTACGTGAGGAAGAAGCACCAGACTCACAGGTTCAGGGCACTCCTCCGCCTGAGAGAACTGCTGGATGAGAAGAAGGACGTTCTCATCTCCCGTATAATCGAGGTACTGCCCAGCGAAGCGAGCAGGATGCACTACCTCAAGGCTCAATCCGAAGTGCTCAAGATATTCGAGGAAGAGCTCGCCGATGTGATGGACGAGATAGACGAACTTATGCACATCCTCAACGAGAACGAGCTCAAGAACTCAATAAGAACCGACATCAGGAGACAGATGGGGCTTTTGAACTCCATGAGGGAGAGCATCCTTGAGATAGCCTCCGATCCGGAGATGCCGGATGAAGAGTTTGAGAGGTACATGACACTCGACCAGGGAATAGCGCTCCTCATCAAGCTCTACGAGAAGATGCTGGAGGACTGGAAGAACCCGGAGCTCTCAATCTACATCCTCATGCTCAGCCTCAGGATACTTGCGATACTCAACGGCAAGCTCGAGCACCTTCCCCTTCTCAGGAAGGACATAGTCGAGATGGTTCCCGAGCTTGAAAGAAAAGCCAGCCCGGAGGAAATCGAGGAACTCATCAAACTGGTGGGGAAGGGATGGCCAACTTCGTCGACACCAACATCGTAGTGGCCAAAGTCGTAGACACTGACCCCAACCACAAGCTCGTTGAGGAGTTCTTCAAGGACAGTCGAATGGACATAATGGAGTCCGTTTACCAGGAACTCCGACAGACTTTCTATGAAAAAGCCTTCAGCGCCCTCACAAAGCTCAAGAAGGCCATAAGCAAAGCGAACAAAATGGAGTTCTCAAGCGAAGAGGAAGAGATAAGGGCCATCAGAGAGCTCACTATTCAAATCTGCCGGGAAACCGAGCCTCAAATCCTCAACTTCTGCGAGTACATTGTAAAAGTCGCCGAGGAGAGGGGCCTTCTTCTCGTCAGAAAACGGGTGAAGCTCCTCAAGGAGATGAACGACTTCATAATCGAGCAGATGTCGAAGATAGACAGGCTCAGCAGTACCCACAGGATTGTAAGCTTTGAAACTGAAGAGCTTGAATCCGCGATAGACATCTACGACAGGGTAAGGGAGAGATTCAAGGACGACTACGATGCCCTCATCTTCAGCGAGGCGGTAATGTTCTCGGCCAAGACAGACGAGCCGTGTACCCTCTACACTCTCGATAGAAACTTTGCGGGAACCGCCCGGAAAGTCCTTGAGGAACTGAGAGCGGAGAACCCGGAGATAAAGCTTCAGGTGGTTTATCTCCTCGACGAAATTGAAAAGAGGGCCGAATAGAGTGCTCAGCCCTTTATGAACCGCTCAATCGTCTCCTGCTTTCCTGATTCCTCTTCTCCGTTGAAAACCGAGTAATCGCCCTTCTCAATGGCCCGCTTTATGTGCTCCCTGCCTGCGAGGAAGCCGTCGAGCAGCTTCTTCTCCTTGCTGTCCTTCGGGAGAACCTCGCTGATGACCTGGGCCACCTTGTAGAAGACGTCCTTCTCGCCCCACCCCGTCTCGGCGAGCAGGCCGACCATCTCCCTCTTCCTGTTGGCCTGCCAGAGGAGCAGAGCTTTGTGGAGGACATCGATGAGGTCGTTGCCCTTTATCTCCTTGAGCTTCCTGTCCTGCGGGCCGAGAACCCGGATGAACTCCTTCTCCTTCACGATGAAGCCCCTGTTCCACTCCTTTTCGAGGTCGAGGCCGACGGAAGTTGCCAGCTTCCTCGCCTCGTCGAATGGAACCTTCGCCTCGCCGTACGTCCAGCGCCAGAGCACGTAGAACTTCGCGAGCGGAGAAAGTTCGGAGGAGATGTCCTCCCTGAGAACCTGCCTTATGGCGTAATCGCTCACCATGTCCCTCACGAGCTGGAGCAGGCGGTCGCCCCTTATCTCGTTGCCCTCGTAGTCGAGAACCCTCTCGTACTTGCCGAAGACCTCAATGGCCGAGCCTATGGCCGAGATGAAGAAGTCCGCACCGCTTATGCCCTCCCTCCAGAGCTGGTCGAGCTTCTCCTCAAGCTTCTCCTTGAGCTCCCGCTTCACCTCATCGAACCAGCCGACGCCCTGCTTCTCCACCTTGCGGGCGACGATGTAGATTGATGATGCGAGAGCCGCAGACTCCTTCGCTCTGAGCCTGTTTGCCATCTCCGTGTGAATTGGCCATGAAGCGGTTGGGACGAGGCCCGAGTCGAGGAGCGAGTTTATGAGGGTCTCCCAGCCCTCTGTCGTCTTGTGAGCATAGACGAGCACGAGGATTCCGTTCGGCTTGAGGACGCGGTGGATTTCCTTCAAAGCCTGCTTCATTCCCTCCTCGAAGTACCTCTTCGCCGCCTCCCAGTCCTGGTTTTGGGTGTAAGCCACGAGCTCCTTGCTCTTCGGCGTGAGCGGGGTTATGAACAGCTCAGGATAGAGGTCTCCAACTGTACGCTTCAGCCAGACGTAGAAGAAGTCGCTGAGGTAGGAGTAAGGCACGTTGTCGTAATAGGGCGGATCGGTAAAGACGGCGTCGAAGTAGTTGTCCGGGAATGGGAGAGATGTAGCTGATGAATGAATGACTCTGGCTGGAAATTCAATCTGTTCAAATATTCTGAAACTACTCAGAATAACGGATAGAGTGTTTGACCATTCCCTACTGGCCCCTGAAATTGGATTCAGCTCAAAATAATCCCACATCATCTGGATTGCTTGTCGTCCACTGAGGGTGGGGATGAGTTGTACTGTATCTGGCTTCCACCTGCCATTTGAACTACATGCATCTGCCAACTTATCGAGTGTGAAAGCCAAGTACGTCACCACGGCCTTCGCGTACTCCTCCTCGTAGCCCTCCTCAAGCATCTTCTCGTAGGCCTGCCTCACCTTCTCGGCGAATGTTATCAGCGCGAGCTTCTGCCTGTCGTTGAAGAGGTCGCCCCAGGTGTTCAGTCCGTAGTTCCTCACTGAGAATGCCCTCTCGGCCCCTCTGCCCCTGCCTTCCGGCGTTGGTTCATCCGGCACCGGGTCGATGCCCCACTCCTCCATCAGCTTCGCCCGCTTCTCCTCAAGGTAGCGCTTCGCCTCCTCGTAGGCTTTGACGTCCCTCTCCGTTGGCAGGCGGTACACCTTGCCCCTCTTCTCCGGGTGGTAGAGAACAACCGCCACCATCCTCTGGCCGGCCTTCCCCTCGCGGAAGAGCTTTCTCGTGGTGTTCGCGTCGTGGGTCATGCCGCAGACGGGACAGGTGACCTTCGCGCCCTTCACGGTGCCCTTCGAGGGATCAAAGTCTGCAGGCATTGGCTCGTAGCCGTCTCCCACTATCTTGAACTTCACCTCGTTCCCCTCAACGTACGGGTAGAGCGCCACCTTCTTGTTGTTCTTCTTCGCCAGCCAGAACTGTCTCATGAGCGGTATCTCGGCCCCGCAGGCCGGGTTCTGGCACTTTATCGTTCTCGCCCAGATGTAGCCGACCGGGATGTAGCCGTCTTCGTCTTTGGGATAGAAGCGCTCAAGCTCCTTCTTTGCCTCCTGGAGAACCCACTCGCCCCATTTCTTCACGTCCCTCACGAGGTCGTAGTCCTTCCCTTCACCTTTCCCTCCAGCTATCCACTCGTCGAGCGCTCCTTTCTTCTTCCCGTACTTCTGGGGGTACTCAAGGACCGCCTTGAGGATGAGAACGGCAACTGGATTGTAGTCGAGGGCGTACGTTTCAAGGCCGAGGCGCAGTGCCTCAAGCGGTATGGAGCCACCACCCGCGAAGGGGTCAAGAACACGGGGCCTCTCTTGGTTTGGGTCATCACGTATCTGCCTGAAGTACTCCATGATGTCCTCGCGGGCCCTTCTTATGATTTCCTCGTTGAGTGAATTCTCCCACTTCGAGAGCTCGGCTATGAACTTCTTCCTCCTCTCAATCTCGTGCTCGTCGTTCGTGGCCGGAATGAGTGCGGCGTAGTTGGTCGCGCGGGAAGAAGCCAGCGGGCGCCTCGCCCACCAGATGTGGAGCGTTGAGATGTGGCCGTGCCTTATGTTCTTCTCCCTTGCTGACTCCTCACTTACCGCCTTGACTGGGAAAGCGACCTCGATAAAGCGTTTGTCTTCCATTCTACCGCCTCCTCAGACTTCAACCTTCTTACCCTTCTCTCTCCACTCTTCAACCGGGACTTTGAACCTTATCTCGTACTTCTCCACGACCTTGAGCGTGTGAGCGGGATCGCGGATGATGTAGAGGGTCGGCTTTTCAGCGGCGTACGCAACGACGTAAAGCCAGTACTTGTCGCGGAGCCTCTTCGCGGTAACGTACTCGTTCCACGTGAGCTCGACGTTGCCAAGCCTTGCCCTCGCCTTCACCTCGATGTGCCTCTTCTCACCCTTCCCCTCGGAGTAGATGTCGTAGCCGAGGTTGTCCTTTGACACGTCCCTCGGCTCCCTTCCCTGCCTCCTCTCGTACTCCATAGCTATCTGCATCCCTATCTCCTCTATCGTCGGGTCTTCGCCCATCTCTCCCCTCGGGAGCACGTAGATGGCCCCAATGAAGACGGGAGGTCTTACCATGAGGCTCGTCTCCCTGGCAATCCTTTCCGGAAGTTCCTCCAGCGCCTTCCGATAACGGTTCAGCCTCTCCTCAAGGTTCCTTATGGTGAGTGCGTACCTCTTCTTCTCCTCCGGCGGGAGGAGCTCGTACTCGGCCAGCTTGTAGTCGAGGTCGTCTATCAGCTTCTTGAGGGACTTCACCCCGTACTTCTCCTTTATCTCCGCCTGCCTCTTCCTCTCCTTGAGAAGCCTGTCCTTGTACTCTTCGAGGACCTTCATGGCGTAGATCATCGCGTTCTCTCTCCGGCTGAACTCAACCTCCACCTCGGGGGAGTCTCTGGCCGGTTCGAAGTCCCATATTATTTTCGGGTCTATGACCTCAAGGCTCTCTCCATCGTCGTAGACCGCCACGAGCGTCTTGCCCGCCGTCTTGTTGAAGCCGTCCTGAACTTCACCCTCGAAGAACCAGATGGTGCCGTGGAGTCTGTTCCTGGGGTCGTAGAAGACCGCTCCGCGCTGGAGCTCTTTGAGGTACCCCTCCTGAACCCACTCGCGGAGGGCTTCGAAGAGCGGATGCCCGAACGAGACGAACTCCACGTCGTCCCTTTTCTCGGAGATTGCTTTGTCAAAGGTTATGGCCTTGTACGAGCGCTCCACCGTGCCGTACTGCTTCCTCTCCGCTATCTCCCTCAGGACCCTGGGGGTTCTCTCAACCGAGTAAACGTGTGGTTCCTTCTCCCGTATTCTCGCGTTGAGGCGCTTCATGGCCTTGATAAAGAAGAGTTCGAGGTACTCCGGCGATAGCCGGTTCTCTTCGGCCTTCTCAAGGAGCTGCATTATCCTGCTCAGGTCTATGTGCTTCGTCGCGAGGCTCTCCCCGAGGAGCTCTTCCGCCTTCTTCCTTATCTCCTCTGGCCGGAGCTTTGGCTCTTCCTCCTTCAGGACACTGTCCGGGTCTCTGAGCATGACGGCGACTTCCGCAAGGAGGGTGTACAGGTTCTCCCCATCGAGGAGTTCTCCGATAACGTCGAAGACCTTATCCCCGAGGGCCTTCCTTATCTCCTCTATCTTGTGGAGAAGCCTCTCAAGTACCATGCCTTCTCTTGTGTTTTTGGCCACGAAATTGAAGATGTGAACCGGATACCTCTGACCGTAGCGGTGCACCCTTCCTATCCTCTGCTCAAGCCGGTTGGGGTTCCAGGGGATGTCGTAGTTTATGAGCAGGTGGCAGAACTGGAGGTTGATACCCTCTCCGGCCGCCTCGGTGGCCACCATGACCTGAGCCCACTCCCTGAAGTCCTTTTCGCGTTGGAGCCTCGTCTCCATGTCCATCTCGCCGTGGATGAAGGTGACCGTGTAGCCCCACTCTTGGAGCTTGTTCACGAGGTACTCAAGGGTGTCCTTGAACTCCGTGAAGATGAGGATCTTCTCTTTCTCGCCGTGCTCCCTCGCTATGAAGTCCAGCGTCTCTCTGAGCTTCTTGAGCTTCGTCTCTTCCTCCGATGCTATCAGCTCCTCGCTCATCCTTATGAGCTTGTCGAGAGTCTTTATCTCGGCCTCTATGAGCTTCCTCTTTCTCACTATGGGGAGGCCTTCGAGCCTCAGCTCGGCCTTCCACCTTTCCCTCTCTTCCTCATCCTCGAGCTCAAGGAGGTCCTCAAAGTCGAGTTGCACACCCTTGTTCTCAAGCTCTCCGCTCTCAAGGTACTCCTTGAGGCGTGCTTTTCTGCGCCTGAGGGACTGGAGAAGTGCGTACGTGCTCGATGCGAACCTTCTCTGGAGTATCACGAGCGGGAAGACTATGCTCCGCCTGCTCCCTTCGAGAACCGTGTACTGGTCGTGGATGTAGAGGGATAGGTCGTTATAGAGCCTGATCTCCTTGTCAGTGAGGTTGAAGTTCACCGTGTGAGAGTACCTGGGCTTGAATATCTTCTTTCCCTCAAAGTCTACAAGGTCTTCTTTCATTCTCCTGAGGAATATGGGGTTTTCGTTTCTTCTTATCGCCTCAAGGAGTATCTCTTTGTCGCTGAAAAGGCCCGGAACAAGGAGGTCAAGGAGGAGACGGAAGTTTTCCGGGTCTCCCTTGTGTGGTGTGGCCGTAAGAAAGAGCATGTGGGTGGAGTTCCTTGAGAGCACTTCACCCACTTTGTACCTCTTCGTGCGGTAGATCTTCTTCCCGAAGCGGTATGCGGCCATCTTGTGGGCTTCATCCACTATCACGAGGTCCCAATCAACGTTCTCAAGGCTTTTCAGAATGTCCTCCCGCTTGAGGAAGTCTATTGAGGCAATTACCTGTTTTTCACGTCTCCAAACGTCGGTTGTCGTCCGGAAAATCTCCCTGTTGACGATAGTGAACTCTTCCTGGAACTTCTCCTTCATCTCCCTCTTCCACTGGGGTACGAGATGGCCGGGAACGACTATGAGGATTCTCTCCGCCAAGCCTCTGAGCTTGAGCTCCTTTATCACAAGGCCCGCCATGATGGTTTTTCCGGCACCGGGGTCGTCCGCGAGGAGGAAGCGTATCTCGGGGTTCCTGAGGATGTGGTTGTAGACCGCGTCGATCTGGAATGGAAGGGGTGCTATTTTCGAGACGCTGACCGCGAGTATTGGGTCATAGAGTGAGGCGAAATGGTACCGTTCTCCCTCGATTGCGAGGGCAACTGCTTCTGGGTCTCCTTTGAAGTCGAGGGGATTTGTGATGATTTCAATCTCCTCAAGGTCGGCTTTTGTCAGTATGTAGAGGTCGGCCTTGCGGGAGTTGAGGTAGTGGCCTCCCACCATGATTGTGTCTCCACTTTCGTTCACAATCTCGACGAGAAAAGGCTCCTTCCATTTCGTACTCTTGAGGATGTAGCCTGGTTTTATCCTCCCGTTCATTCCTACCAACCTGTTGGGGATTTCTATCTGGGTGGATAAAAGAGTTGCGGGAGCTTTGTTGGTTCGGTTGTGTCAAATTGGCTCGGTTCTGGCTTTATGTTTCATAACTGTTGATGCGCAGATTTTTGAAACGTCAAATCTATCATTTTGAGATTTTTGGTACAATAGTGCAAAAGTTTATATCGATGTTTATGATACATACTTGGGTGTGCCAGATGACGGTGTACGTGTACCTCCGAGTGAGCACGGACGAGCAGGACATAGACAGTCAAATGGAAAGCGTAAAGGGCTGGCTTTCTGAGAAGGGGATTGAGGAGTTTGAAATCATCAAGGATGAGGGGGTTTCTGGTGGTATACCTGCCAAGAAGCGTCCGGGCTTCTCAAAAATACTGGAAATGGCTCGGGAAGGTGATATTCTCGTGGTTTCCGAGCTGACTCGGCTGGGACGTTCGCTCGGCGATGTCATATTGACCCTCAATGAACTGACGGAGAAGGGAGTTCGCGTTGTCGCCGTCAAGGAGGGTCTGGATAGTACTTCCGATGCCATGCAGTTCAAGATAATGACGACTCTGTTGGCCCTTTTTGCCGACCTCGAGCGCGAGTTCATCCGGAAGAGGACAAGGGAGGGCTTGATGCGTGCGAGGGGGAAGGGTAAGCGGTTGGGGAGGCCGCCTGTGTTGGACGAAGGAAAGCTGGTTACTGTGGTTGAACTGTATCAGAAGGGATTCTCTGCCCGCAAAATCGCAGGTATTCTCAATGTGAGTCCGAGTACAGTGAGTAGGGCCCTCAGGAGGCTCAGGGAAGCAGGGGCTTTGAGTGAGCTCAAGGTGGTCAGGATTGACAGGAAAAAGCTCAAGGAGGTGATAGGCGGTGAGGGATGAGGAAATCCGTGAAGAACTCGAGGATCTCAGGCGAGAGATTGCCAAACTTCGGAGAGATGTCGCCTCCTTGAAGGGGGATATGGAGTGGGCTGAGGATCAGTTCGAGGATCATGAGGCAAGAATCAAGGTAATCGAAAAGATTCTGGACGTCGTTTACGATGAGGAGGGGAGGCAGTACAAGAGTAAGTACCTGAATAAGCTCTATGGCATGATAAAGGGCTTGGAGCGGAAGATAAAGCAAGAGTGAGACGGGAAGGTGGGTTGAGTTCCAAAGGTCTTTTCTCTGAAAGGCTGGTCTCGTTCGTGGGGGAGAAAGATGGCCCCGCCATTTGGCGGGGCAAATCACGGAGGATAAACCTCAAATTCATCACTTTGGAATTCTTTTGGCCTTTTCTTGAACAATCCGGCGGCAAGACTGACACTCAGGGGAACGAGGGGCGGTTTGTAGTTCCTGTAATGCCAGTATGCGAGCCATGCAACCACTATGTACTTGAAGCGTCCGGTATCGATGTTCTGGAACAATTCCCTGACTTCTGCTTTCGCTGTTGGAGGGATACTCTTCTCTATGATGAGTGTTGCTCTTTCCATGCCTTCAACGCCCTCCAGTAGAGGCTCTCCAGTTTGTCCGCGATTCTCATGCGGTAGGTAATGTCAATCTCTGGGTCCCTGAGCACTACAAGTGCGTCGGCGATTGTGAAGAGGTCTGAGGTTCGTATTCTCATCTTTGAATCATCTCCCAGTACAGTTCTTTGAGGACTTTGATTTCTCCTTCCAGTTTGTCCGTTTCTCCCCGTAGTACGGCTTCTGGGTTCAATCGCTTCCAAAAGAGCTCGTCCTCTTTCTGTTTGATGAGTTCTTTGAGTTCCCACGTGTTCACCTTTTTCACCTCCGTACCATACGTTATTCACGGGGGCCCTGAAGGGCCCGATTCATACTACTTACAAAAGTAATAAAGGTTGAAAAGAGTGGAGGTTACAGGTTCGAGTAAATGCGCTCTTTGATGGCCTGTAAAAGCTTGGGATACTGCTTCTTTGCGAGTCTGAGCGCATCGAGGTAATGACGAGCTCCGATAGAGGTTGGGGCTCTTCCCTGGAGAAAGTCGGCAACGTTGGAGTCCATTCCCACGTCAAGCGCTGTGGTGTACCACCATTTCCGTATGCCGTTGTAGAGTATTCTCTGTCGTTTGCCGACGTTTTCTGCGATGTTGTAGGATACTGGCTCGTTCATCTTGTATATGGCATCTGCGAGCTCTTTGGAGCAGAAGCAGACGAATGCTTGTTTTGTCTTGTTCCGAATGTTGAGTTCTGTGTACGCAAATTCTCCCATCGTTGTGTATTCTCCTTTTCTGAGTTTGTTCCATGCTGAAATAGCGTGAGAGCGACGGAGACCGCTTTCCACGACGAGCCGGAGGAAGAGGTGGTGTTTTTTGTTGGTGAGTTGGCGGAGTATGTTGGTGATGTCTTCGTCGCTATAGACTCTCGTATCGATGTTGTTCGTTCTTTTGAGCTTGACGCACCTCTTTATCGCCTCGTATTCTTCCTTCGTGATGATTCTCGACTCGTACGTGTATTTTGCGAAGCTTCTGAGAGCCAATCTTTGTGTTTTGGAGCCTTCTCTCATCTGCAGTAAATCATTGAAGGTTTGCGCTTTTGTGAGTGCGTTCAAATACGCTCTGGCAACTCTTTTTGTGAGCTGCTTTTCTGCCCAAATCGCCCATTTTGATAGTAGTCGTTCTTTTTCCAAAAACAGCCTCTTGAGAGGCTCACAATCATCAAAAGGAGCCTCCGGAGCCGAAGGTCGCGGGTTCAAATCCCGCCCGGCCCGCCACAGAAACTTTGCTGGGCAAAGTTTCATCAAAGTTTGGTATGCTTTTGTGCTGGCTCTTTGGGTGTTTGACTTCTAAACTGGCAATTCAAAGCGTGTTTTGAAGAAGCATGTCCACTTTTGACCGCTCCTTTCTGAACAGTTAAACCTCTCCGATCAAACTTTGTGCAGGCAATGGCTGTTGTGGTGCGGGGGACGGGATTTGAACCCGCGAACCCCTGCGGGACGGGACCCTAAATCCCGCGCCTTTGGCCAGGCTCGGCTACCCCCGCGCGGATTGAACTTCTCCCCGGCGCTTTAAAAACTTTGAGGGGAAAGGCTTATATGGATGTAAAGGAAGCTTTACGTAAAGGAAACTTTACATGGTGGGAGCATGGAACGGTGGAGAATTTTAGGTTACGCAATCCCCGCAACAGCGGCCTCTTTACTGGCCGTGGCGCTCTGGATGGGAAACGTTGCGCTGGCCTTCGGCGTTCTGGTGGCAACGGTGGCTGTTTCGTTCCTCTACGCAGACTGGCTCAAAAAACGAGGAGAGATTATAAGCGACGAGAGGACGCTCCGCATCGAGGAAATGGCCTCACGGAGAACCCTCCAGGTGGTGGTTCTGGCGTTGGCCTTTGCTGTCGTGGTGCTTTCTGTTCTCTCCGAGAAGGACCCAAACCTGAGGAGTGCCTATTACCTGGCCCTCAGTTTGATGGTTCTGACCTCGGCCCTAAAACTGTGCCTGAAGCACCATTACGCGAGGGTGATGTGATGAAGAACCGCCTGCGCGAGCTGAGGGAGGAGCTGGGCATAACCCAGGAGGAGCTGGCAAAAGCCCTTGGCGTGACCAGGCAGACGATAATAGCGATTGAGAAGGGCCGCTACGACCCCTCGCTCAGGCTCGCCTTCAAGATAGCCCGCTTCTTCGGCGTTAAAATCGAGGATGTCTTCATCTACGGGGGTGATGGAGATGAACGTTAAGAAGGCCTTTGGGGGGTTCCTATACCTCCTGGGCCTGGCCCTCGGGTTTTTGAGGCCACCGATTGAAAGGCTGGCGTGCATGAAAATACCGAGCGGGGAGGCATGCACGGGAATAAACATGCCCCTGCTCGCCGTCGAGCTTGGCTTTATCATGGCCGGCGCCCTGCTGATGGGGCTCGGTCACGGGTTTAAAAACCCCCACGAGCTCAATGGCTGGCTTGGAGTTGCTATCGGGCTTGGAACGGCATTCGTCGGGGGATACTCGGGAATCTGGGTGGTTTTTCTCTTTGGAGTTTCGCTCGCCACCCTTGGACTGCTCGTTTACAAGGTGGGGAGGGTCAAACATGCCCATGGCTGAAGTTCTGAATCTGGAGAAGGACTACGGAAAGGTGAAGGCCCTCAAGGGGATAAGCTTCTCCATCAACGAGGGTGAAATCTTCGGGCTCATCGGGCCCAACGGCGCCGGAAAGAGCACGACTCTCAAGATACTCTCGACGCTCCTCAAGCCGACGGGCGGGAGCGCGAAGATAGACGGCCACGACGTGGTGAGGGAAGCCGACAGGGTCAGGGAGATCATCAGCTACCTGCCGGAGGAGGCGGGAGCCTATAAGAACCTCACCGGCTATGAATACCTGCAATTCATGGCGCGGCTCTACTCCAAAGATGATGAGAGGGCAAGGGAGATGCTCGAGCTGGGCGTTGAACTCAGCGGGCTTGGGGAAAGGCTGCACGACAAGGTGTCGACGTACTCCAAGGGAATGACGAGGAAGCTCCTCATAGCGAGGGCGCTCATGGTGAAGCCGAAGCTGGCAATACTGGACGAACCGGCGAGCGGGCTGGACATAGTCAACGCGTACGAAATACGGCAGACGATAAGGCGCTTTGCAAGGAGTGAAGGAGTCACGTTCCTGCTCTCAAGCCACAACATGCTCGAGGTGGAGTTCCTCTGCGACAGGGTGGCGATGATAGCAGGAGGGAGGATAGTTGAGCTTGGAACCCCCGGGGAGCTGAAGGACAAGTACGGGGCAGAGAACCTCGAGGAGGTCTTCATGAGGGCAGTGGGGGCGGAAGCGAACGAGCCGGTCGGAGGTGAGGGGGCATGAGCGACTTCTGGGTGATGGCCAAGAAGGAGCTCAAGAACCTATTCAGGGACAGAAAGCTGCTCTTCGGCCTCATAATAGTTCCCCTGATAATCTACCCCATGATGGGGAAGTTCATACAGGTGGGAATGGAGCAGGCAACCGGGACGACTCACGTGACGATAGTGAACTTTGACGAGGGACGTTACGGAAAGGCTCTCGTGGATGCGCTCAAGACGGCCCCCAACACCAGCGTAACCCTTGTAAACGCCACGACGCTCGAAGGAGCGCTTCAATGGGCGGTGGAGAATAAACAGAACGTTCTTGTGGTTATCCCCGGGGACTTCTCCGCCAAGCTGACGGCGAACGAAACGGCCACGGTCGAGATATACGGCATCTTTCTGAGCGTGGGGACGGGAATGAAAGAGAGCGTCAGTGAGGGCAGGATAAGTGCCGTCATAGGGATACTGAGCGAGGAGATAGCGCGCCTTAAGGTGACCGCACTGGGTGCCGAAAATCCGGACGCGGTTCTGCATCCTATAACCGTGCAGAGCAGGTCTTACATAAACGACAGGGTGGTCGATGTTCCACCGGGGGTTGTCTCGGGAGTAATAGCGTCCCAGGCATTCACGATACCCCTGATAATCTTCCTTATGGTCATGATAACCTCCCAGATGGCCGCTGGAGCCATAGCGAGTGAAAAGGAAAACAAAACGCTGGAAACGTTGCTGACACTTCCGGTTCCCAGAACCCACATAGTCGGGGCCAAGATATTCGGAACCGCCATGATGGGCCTGGTCGCGGCGGTGGCGTACATGATAGGAATGCGGCAGTACATGGGCTCCTTCATGGGGGGAGACCTGGGGGTCAGTCTTGGGGACCTCGGCCTCGTGGTAACGCCGACGGGCGCCGCTTTATTCGCCCTTGTGGTGTTCCTGACGATAATAATCGCCCTCAGCTTAGCCATGATAGTGGCAACCTTCGCCGAAGACGTCCAGAGCGCGACAACGCTGGTCAGCGCGGTAATCCTGCCCCTGGCGTTTCCGGCTTTCATACTTATGTACACCGACATCGGGGACCTTCCAGTGGTCTTTCAGTACGTCCTTAAAGCGATACCCTTCACCCATCCGATACTCGACTACAGATACGTGCTGGTGGAGAACTACAGGGCAATAGCGGTCAGTGCCATCTACCTGGCCGCCATAGCGGTGGTTATACTCTACGCCACGGCAAGGCTGTTTTCCTCCGAGAGAATCCTGACGGCCCAGATAAGCTGGGGCAGGAGGAAGAAGAAAGCGGCCGAATGAGCTTTCCTTTTTACTCTATCGGCACCCCGTCCTTTGTCCTCGGTGCGAGCCACTTCATTAGCTTCCCCGGGTCCCGGGTTCTGATGATTATCGTTATAGGGCCCAGCGGCGACTCCTCGTTGAAGTTGACGACGCCGGCATAAGCGGCCTGCTTGTTGACCCTGATGATTATCTCCTCGCCGAAGTAGCCCTCCTCGAGGAAGGAGCGCGCGGTGTCGAGTATGGCCTGTCCGCGGAAGAGCTCGTAGAGCCTGCTAAGGGCTTTTCTGCTCTTCGTTTTGCCGGTCAGAATGACGTAATCGCCCCTATCGAACGCCTCGAACTCCAGGTCACGGACAAGGTTCAGCATAGCTCTCTTGACCTTCTCGATGTCCTCGGTCGGATAAACGTAAGCCTCAACCTCAACTTCCTCAAAGAGCTCCATCTTCTCACCCAGAAGAAGCTCGCGGGAAGGCTTATAAACCCAACCGCCCAAATAGTTAGGGTGGCCTAATAGTGTTAGAGAATTTCGTGGCCAATCTCGCGGAGTGGATACTGAGCATCTCGAACGGCGAAATCATGTGGGTTGCTTTCTACGCCGGGCTTTTCGTCGCTCTCATGACTTCCCTCGGTGCCATGGTGGCGATATTCGCCAAGAGCCTCCCAGAGGGAGGAGTTGATTTTGCCCTCAGCTTCGCCGCCGGTGTGATGATAGTGGCGGCCTTCACGAGCCTCATCCTGCCGGCGATAGAGAGCACCGGCTCCTTCGCACCGGCCGGAATCGGGATAGCCCTTGGAGTGCTGCTCATCTACGCCATAGACCGCTTCCTCCCACATGAACACCTCGTCAAGGGCTACGAGGGCCCTAAATCCATGAAGGACAAGCTGAGGAAGGTCTGGCTTCTCGTCATAGCGGTGATAATCCACAACCTACCGGAGGGCTTAGCGGTTGGAACCTCGCTCGTCTACAACCTGGAGGTGGGCCTCGTCACCACCATAGCCATAGGCATCCAGGATTTTCCCGAGGGAACCGTCGTTTCCCTGCCCCTCGCAACGATACAGAAGAAGCGCCTCCAGCCGATAGCGATGGGCGTGCTGAGCGGCTTCGCGGAGATGGCCATGGTGCTCCTCGGGGCGTATTTCTTCACCCTCTTCGCCTGGCTCCTGCCGTACGGCCTCGGTCTGGCCGGCGGGGCGATGCTCTACGTGACCGTGAAGGAGATGATACCGGAAATATACAGGGGAGAAAACAGTGACACGCTGATAACCCTGGGGTTTTTCCTGGGCTTCTACGTGATGCTGTTCCTCGACTCAATGCTCGGCTAGAATCCTGTCAACGAGCTTCCTCACCCTCTCCTCGTACTCGCCCCTGCTGCAGTCGTTCACTATCATGTGGTCGGCCATCGCGATGACGTTGCCTATGCCGAACTTCAGCTCCTTCCAGTCGCGCTCCTCAAAGTCCTCCCAGCTTTTGGGGTCGTCGTGCCTTCCGCGGGCCTTGAGCCTATCGAAGCGCATGTGCGGTGGCGTGTGAACGGCCAGTATTATTATCTCCTCGTCTGGAAAAGCGCTCCTGAAGGTCCCGACCTCGTCGAGGGAGCGGACGCCGTCTATAACGACGACCCTGCTGTTCTCAAGGAGGCGCCTCACCTTCTCGACCGTCAGCTTTGCGACGGCGTTCTGGCCCAGCTCCTGCCTCAGCCTTATGCTCACCTTGGCGACGTTCTCCTTGGTCAGCTCCAGCCCGCGCTTTACGGTCTCCTCCCTCACGACGTCTCCCATAGAAACGCTCGGAAAGCCTCTACTCTCGAACTCCTTGACGATCCTGCTCTTTCCCGAACCGGGCATTCCAGTCACGATGATTATCATAGTGCCCACGCCCGAGTAAAATAGGGGGATTTAAAAAGATTGGCCCTACTTCAGGAAAGCATCGAGGGTTCCCTTCCGCGCTTTTTCTGCCTTTTTGGAGTCCTTTTTAGCACCCTTCGGCATCTCCACGCCGAAGTGTCGGAACAAACCTTCAACCACCTTCATTCCGATGCCCTCGACCTCCAGGAGGTCCCTCACCTTGGCGCGCATTATATCCTCCTGTGTCCTGAAGCCGGCGTTGTAGAGCGCCCTCGCCCTCTTCCTTCCGATGTTGGGGAGCTTAACCAGCTCGAGGAGCTCCTCGCGAACGCCATGACGCAGGCGGAGGTGCAGGTCTTTCAGGTAGTTCAGCACTTCTTCCTCCGGCTCGAAGAGCTTGTAGAGTTCGATGAGCGAATACATCAGCCAGTCCGCGAGCTCCAGAATTCTGTAGAGGTCCCCGGGGTCTATGTTGTAGGTCTCGTATATCCTCGTCTCCGGAACCTCGTTTATCCAGTCGAGAAGCACCTTTGCCGTTTTTATCTGGCCCAAAAAGCCCTGGAAGCGCGAGTCCTCGTAGTAGGGGATGTTCGTGTAAAGCTTATCCTCCATCTCATAGGCCAGGTCGAGGTAGTCCTCCATCTCCCTTTTCCTGGCGTTCAAAACCCCCATGTCCGGCGTCGATGCCATCAGCTGGAAGATTCCGAAGGGGTTGGGGTTGTTCTCAATTGCCGGAAAGGCGTCCTTGAATTTCTTCGCCGTGAGGGGGTCTATGTAGAGCTGGGAGGTGCGCTTTCCAAAGGGCAGGGGCATGAAGCGGTCGTTCATGTCCATGTCGATGAACCCGTTTTCGATGAGGAAGTAGACGACGTTCTTGGCCTTGTACTCAAGAGAGGCTATATCCCCGCGCTGGTGGGCGTAGAAAGTCCTCTCAAGGAAAGAAACCAGCTCACGGAAGTTACCTATTCCGAAGTTGGTCACGAGCGCCAGAATCTGGCTCCTGAAGGCCTGCTCGTTGGCGAGCATCGAGAACAGTTTCTCGGGCTTTCCGTGGATGTATTTCTCCATCAGCCTTCTCGGTTCCTCCGTCCTTGCGACGATTATCGCCTCTCCGACTTTGTCGTACTTCGGCCTTCCTGCCCTTCCCATCATCTGCTGTATCTCGAGAACCGGTATGTCCGTCCAGCCGAAGCCGGCGTAGCGCTTGGTGTCGCGGATTATTACTCTGAACGAGGGCAAATTCACACCAGCCGAGTTGTGGACTATGAAGCCAACGCTGTAACTCTCGTCGTCCTCGACCTCAAGATTATAGACGTCACCCTCGTAGAATTCCTCCTCAACGGAGCGAACCTTAACGAGAAGATAGCCGTTCCAGATCGTGTTCACGTTGTAGGTTCTATTTCCTTTCGGAGGAACCTTAAGACCGAGTTCTTCGAGCAACTCATAGTACGAGCGTCCGCTGATTTTAACTTCGTAGATTGGCTTCCTGCTTTTTCCAATTCCAGACTTCCTCACGCTTCTCGAAATCGACGATACATATCCAAGAGAGCCAAGGAGAAGCTGAAGTTGATAGGCCAAGGTGGGCGAGACCGTGGTGTAACTTACATAGTTGGCCCTACTGCTATTGTCTCTTCGTATATAACCATCTCCCTCAACAAGACCTCTTAAAAGTCCAAGCCGGACTTCCCTGTTCTCGTTGAAGAGAAGAACATCGGGAATCCTTTTCTCGTATGCCCTGTGACCGATGTTCCCTCTGAGCCATTCGGCAAATCTCTTGTTGCAGAAGCGGACGACTCTCCTGTTCCGCTCGTGGTCCTTCACAACGACGTTAGCGTGTGGGAAATACTTTTTGATAGTTTGTACAAGGAATTCTGTAATCTGGTTTTCATGGGAGCCAATGGCGAAGTTTACGGCCCCTGTTTTTGAGGTAGACCCCTCAGCAATCCACAGGCCCAACAACCTTGCGGTTTCAAAGTTTAGAGGCAAGAATTCTGGTGTTCTCCTTATAGAGGGGTGTAATTTATCTGTTGTTCCGAACTGATTTGAAACATAGATTGGTTCCCGCAGAGGGATTCTGTCTACTGTAACTTTTGGCTGTGGAATCGGCTGAAGGAGCATATAGGATACCTTTTCGTCCTTATTGGTTTCAACAAGTTCCTTGAGTTCCTGAACGGTTATCCACTCTGGTCCTTTGAACTCCCACCAGATTACCTGTCTACCATCCGAGTAATGGGACTTATGGCGGATTCTCTTAACGACCCACACCATGTGTTCGGGCGTTACCCTCACCGGAACGGTTCCCCTCGCTTTGATTACGAGCATTTTACCGCTGTGGGACCTTCTTAGCGGTGTTATGGCTTTCTTAAAATGGCCGCTGTGAGTCAGAACTTCATCCCCTTCTTCAAGCTCGCTTACTTTTTTAACGCCGTTTTTTGTGATTACCGGGGTCTCTGGATGCATGCACAGCGTTGGGGTGGCCGTTATTACCTTAACCAACCCCTCCCTGAAGGCGTCCTCTATCATGGTCCTCTCAGCCCTGCTCAGGCCCGCGTGGTGGAAGGCGACACCGCCCCGCAGCGCCCTCTTGAGCTTCTCCGTCGTAGGGTTGTCCTCGATAGAGGAAACCAGCTCGTCTAGCTGCCTGGTCTCCGGCTTCGTGAGAAGACGGGCTATCTTGGAGGACAGCGAGAGGGCCTCCTTCTCGGCAGAGCGGCGGGTGTTGACGAACACCAGCGCCTGCTTGCCCCTCTTGACCGCGTCAATTGCCAGACTCTCCCAGTTCTCAGGGTAGCGGTCTATTTTGCCGTCCTCCCAGAAGAGCCGCCCGATGTGAAATACCCCCTTCCTGAGCTGAACCGGGCGCCAGTCGCTCATAACCAGCGCGGCATCGAGCCACTCGGCGAGCTCCTCGGCGTTTCCAACGGTGGCACTCAAAGCCAGGATCTGCGCCCTGCCCAGCATGTGGCTGAGTATCATCTCGAGCGTGGCCCCCCTGTCGTAGGAGCCTATGAGGTGGACCTCGTCCGCCACGACCAGTTTGACGTCTTCAATCCAGTTGGAGCCGTGCCTCAGGAGGGAGTCGAACTTCTCGGCGGTGGCGATGATTACATCATAACGCCCGAGCCACTCATCGGTGGAGTCGTAGTCACCGGTCGTTGCAGCCACGCGGAGACCCAGAACCTCCCATTCCTTGAACTCGCGGTACTTCTCCTCCGCAAGGGCCTTCAGGGGGACGAGATAGACCGCCTTACCCCCATCGCGGAGGAGCCTGTTGACCATGACTATCTCGCTCACAAGGGTCTTTCCGCTCGCCGTGGGAATAGCTAAAACGAGGTTTTTTCCCTCTAGGACGCCGCTCATCAGGGCCTCCGCCTGCGGCGGGTACAGTTCCTCTATTCCCCTCTCACGGATTATCCTCTTTATCCTCTCGTCCACTGGAAGCTCATCAACCCTCATAGCCCTCAGCTCCGGGACTATTCCTCCGGCGGTTTTATATGCTTATCCCACGTACTCAACGGGGGGAGAGGCATGAGGCTGAGGGTTCCCTACGTGCTCTTCGAGACAAGGACCGGGATATACGGCGTGGACGCGTACTTTTCGCTGAGGGTGGAGAAACCCGAGAGGCGTGCAACGCTGATAAGAAAGGCCGAAAACCTCCAGCGGCTCGAGGCCAGACCCCAAGGGGCCCTGCTGGAAGAGGGCTCCCTGAGGAACTACCTGACTTCCCTCTTCGTGACCCTCTACGACCTCAGCGGCGAGAGGTTCAACGAGAGGGCACGGCACATGAGGCGCTGGAACATCTGGAGGATCATCGGCATACCAACCGGCCACCAGCGGCACGTGGACAGGGACGAGGAGCTGGCCAAGAAGAACCGGGAAGCCCTGCTGGCCCTGGCGATAATGAGGAAGGTCCTCGGGATAAAGAGTCCCGCGGAGCTGGGGGAAACTGTGGTAAAACCCCGGGGCTATGCAGTCCTCGAGTTCGAAGTGAACGGCGGGGAAGTCGGCGACCCCGTTTACAGGGAACTGTTCAAAATAGACTCCAACGCAGGAATGGCACTCCAATGGCTGAGAACGGAAAAGATAGAATAAAAAATCATGCCTTTCCGTAGAGCCAGCAGGCGACGTAGTGGCCGTTCTCGACCTCCACCAGCGGGGGCTCTTTCTTGTCGCAGAGTCCTGCCTTGGCAAACGGACATCTCGGGTGGAAGCGGCATCCCTGGGGCGGGTTTATTGGGCTCGGCGGCTCCCCCTCAACCTTCATGCGCTTCGCTTTGAGCTCCCTTGACAGCTCCGGGTCGGGAACGGGTATGGCGGACAGCAGGAACTTGGTGTACGGGTGGAGGGGGTTTTCGAAGATCTCTTCCGCCGGCCCGACCTCAACGAGCTTTCCAAGGTACATAACGCCCATCCTGTGGCTCATGTACTTGACGACGCCAAGGTCGTGGCTGATGAACAGGTACGTGAAGCCGAACTCCCTCTGGAGGTCCTTGAGGGTGTTGAGGATGTTGGCCTGAACCGAAACGTCGAGGGCCGAGGTGGGCTCATCGAGGACTATGAACTCCGGCCTGAGGGCCAGCAGTCTGGCGAGGGCTATTCTCTGCCTCTGACCGCCGCTGAACTCGTGGGGATAGCGGTAGAGGTGCATCTCGTTGAGGCCGACGCTCTCCAGGAGCTTTATCACGAACTCCTCGGGGTCATCGACGGGTATCCTGTGGAAGCGGACGGGCTCCATGATGACCTCGAAGACCGTCTGCCTGGGGTTGAGTGAGGAGTAGGGATCCTGGAACATGATCTGGGCCTTCCTGCGGAACCACTTCATCTCCTCGCCCTTGAGCTTCGTGACGTCCTTGCCCTGGAAGATGATTTGACCGCTGGTGGGTTCGATGAGGCGGAGGATGGTCCTTCCGGTGGTGGTTTTTCCACAGCCGCTCTCTCCGACGAGACCGAAGGTTTCACCCCGGTTTATCGTGAAGCTGACGTCGTCAACGGCCTTGACGTAGCCCTCAGTTCTGAAAAGGCCCCTAATGGGGAAATACTTCTTGAGGTTTTTAACTTCGAGTATCGGCTCGCTCATGGTATCACCTCAGTAAAGGTGGCACGCCACGAAGTGACCGGGTTCTATCTCCTTCAGCTCGGGGACCCTATCCTTGCAGACGCCCATGACCCTCGGGCACCTCGGGTGGAAGCGGCATCCCCCGGGCGGCTCTATCAGGTTGGGAACCGTTCCCGGGATGGTCTCGAGCCGGTCTATCTTGGCCAGCGGGTTGGGAACTGCCCTGAGGAGACCCTGCGTGTACGGGTGAAGCGGGTTCTTGAATATCTGGTCAACGGAGCCTATCTCGACTATTTTACCCGCGTACATGACCGCCACACGGTCGGCCATCTCGGCGACCACTCCCATGTTGTGGGTGAGGAGTATCACGGTGGTGTTGTACTCGCGCTTGAGCTTGTTCATCAGCTCGAGTATCTGGGCCTGGACCGTGACGTCGAGGGCGGTCGTCGGCTCGTCGGCGATGAGTATCTTGGGGTTGTTGGCAACGCCCGTTCCGATGACGACACGCTGTTTCATTCCTCCGCTCATCTCGTGGGGGTAGTTCTTTACCCTGTTCTCCGGGTCGGGGATGAGAACACGGCGGAGAATATCAACGGCCTTCTTAAAGCCCTCTTTCCAGTCCTTGACTGTGTTGTGAACCACCATTCCCTCGGCTATCTGATACCCCACCGTGTAGAGCGGGTCGAGGGAGGCGTGGGGGTCCTGGAAGATGTATGCTATCTCCTTGCCGCGGATATCGCGTATCTCCTCGGGGCCCAGCTTGAGGAGATCGACGGTCGAACCATCCTCTCTGTGGTAGATCACGCTGCCCTCCACGATCTTTCCGGGGCTCTCGATGAGCTGGGTGAGGGCGCGCGAGGTGACGCTCTTTCCACAGCCGGTTTCACCGACGAGCGCGAAGGTCTCGCCCCTGTAGACGTCGAAGGAAACCCTTTCGATGGCCTTGACTATTCCAGCGTAGGTGTAAAAGTGGACGGTCAGGTCGCGAACCTCAAGGATCGGCTCAGGCATTGCTCTCACCCTCCTTCTTGGCCTTCTTAACCTTGAACTCTATGCTCCTCCTCGTCTTCGGGTCGAGGATGTCCCTCATCGTGTCACCGAGGAGGTTCCATCCGAGGGCCACGAGCATGATCATGAAGCCCGAGAACGTAACGAGCCACCAGTGCTCCGGGAAGTACTGGGAGCCGTCGTAGACTATCCTACCCCAGTCGGCTATTGGCGGCGTTGCACCGAGGCCGAGGAAGCTCAGGCCGGCCTCCATGAGGATGACGCCTCCAAAGTCGAGGGTTATGTAAACCAGTATCGGGCCGATGATGTTGGGCAGGATGTGCCTGAACATTATCGTTCTGGAGCTGAGTCCTATGGCGCGGGCGGCTTCAACGTAGAGGCTCTCCCTCTCGGTGAGGGTCGAACCGCGTGTTATTCTGGCGTAGGCCGGCCACCAGACTATGATCATGGCGAGTATGACGGCGAGGAGCTTTCCGAGGTTGCCGGCGTCCTGAGGTTCAAGCGCGAAGAGCCACAGCACGAAGCTCTGGACGGACTCATGGGTGGAGATGAAGTTCTGAAGCCTCTGCGGGAGCACGGCGGAAAAGGCCATGGCGAGGATGAGCGCCGGGAAGGCCAGGAACACATCGGTGATACGCATGACGAGCTCGTCAACCTTGCCGCCGTAGTACCCTGCGACGAGACCCAGGATAATGCCCAGGGGCACACCGAGGACTATGACGACTATCGATATCACCAGGGAGACCCTGGCTCCGTAGAGGATGAGACTGACGAGGTCCCTACCGAAGTTGTCCGCACCGAGCGTGTAGTGGATGTTCGTGGTGTACTGAATGATGTTGTCCCCCTGGAGCTCGGTAACGTTCAGGAAGTACGTCGAGCCGGGCGGGGCGAGGTAGGTGCTCATGTTGTAGTTGGTCGGGAAGAACCTGTAGTTCCACGTGGCGAGGCTGGGGCCGAATATGCCGAGGAGCACGAACATCAGCACGAGCGCCAGTCCTATGAGGCCCGGCGGGGAGCGGTTGAGGGCGTAGAGCATGAGCTTCCATTCTTCCATCTTGGAGCGGTTTTTCTTCTTCCAGTCCTTCTTGAACAGGCTTATGAAGCTTCCAAATCCCTCGACGAGCTTGTCAGAGAGCTTGTCAAGAATGTTTGATTTGTACTCTTCCCTGCCCATTTTATCACCCCTGCGCTCTCAGTACCTCACCCTCGGGTCTATCAGGGCGTAGAGTATGTCCACGACGAGGTTCGTTATGAGGAATATCAGGGCGAAGATCATGGTTATGGCCACGACCGCGGGGAAGTCGAGGTTCCTGATTGAGTCGATGACGTAGGAACCCATTCCCGGGAGGCCGAACACCGTCTCGGTGATCGGAGTTCCGCCGAGGAGGCCTCCGAACTGAAGGCCGAGAACGGTGACTATCGGAACCATGGCGTTCTTGAGGGCGTGGCGGTAGATTCCCCTCTTGGGAACGCCCTTGGCCTTGAGGAACCCAACGTAGTCGCTGCCTATGGCCTCAAGGAAGCTGTTCCTGACGAACCTGGCGAGAACACCGGCACCCATGAATCCCAGCGTGAAACCGGGGAGCCAGAGCCTGTGGAGGTGCTGGCTGAAGGTTGAGAGGTCCCCGGTGAGGAGGGCGTCTATCATCGGGATGTGGGTTATCTGGTGCTCGGGCGGGGCCGGGAAGCCGGCGAGCGTTATCCAGTGAACCTCGACGAAGAACACGTATATGAGAAGGTAGCCCAGCCAGAAGACCGGCATGGAAACGCCCGTGAGGGCGAAGAACCTGATAACGGTGTCTACCCACGTGTTCCTCTTAAGGGCCGAGATTATACCGAGGGGAATACCTATTATCAGGATGAAGAAGAACGCCACCAGCGCCAGCTCAAACGTCACGGGGAAGCGGTCCCTTATATCATCAAGGACGTAGTTGGACGTCCTCGGGTCGATTATGTTGTTCCGCGCCAGTCCGCTCACGAGGAACCAGTACTGGTCGTACCAGGGCTCGTCGAGGTGATACTCCTTCTTTATCTGCTCCATGTACGCCTGACTCGCCTTCTCACCGCCAGCCCATGCCCTGGCAACGTCCGCAGGAATGACGTAGGCGATCAGAAAGACTATGAGGGTGACTCCGATGAGGGTGGGGATAAACGTGAGGAGCCTTCTTATTAGGAACTTCTTCAGGTTTGCCAATCCGATTCCCCCCTGTGCCGTTGACTTTATCCTTTAGATCTCCGTCAAAAACACGAACAGAAAAAAAGAAAGATCAGAATCAGCTAACGCTTACCTCGACGCTCGTGAACTCGGTGGCACCGTAGAGGAACGGGCCAACCCAGTTGTCGGAGTCGAGGTAGTCCGGGACCCAGCCGACGACGTAAACGTCGTACTCGCCGTGCTCGGTCTTGTCGAGGTAGGTCGGCCAGTTGTAGCTGTTGATGGTGACCTGGAAGCCGAGCTGGCTCCAGACGTTCTGCAGGAGGGTCATGATCTTCTCACGGGCGCTGTTGCCCTCGTTGTAGATGAGCTCGATCTTGTACTTGGTCGGGTCGACGCCCGCCTGGTTGAGGAGCTGCTTGGCCTTGGCGAGGTTGTATTTGTACTTGGTTATTCCCTCCTCGGTGTAGCCCGGCCACGGCTTCGGTATCGGACCGTAGTTCCTGGCGAGGAGTCCCTGGTAAACGACCTGGGAGATCTGGTCGTACGGAACGGCGTAGGCCATGGCCTCCCTGACGAGCGGGTCGTTGAAGGGCTCCTTCTGGGTGTTGAAGACGAGGAAGGTCAGTATCGGCTGGAGGATGTCGGTCTTAACGACGGACTTGAAGCCCTGGAGCTCGAGGCCCTTAACCGTGTCCATCTTCTCGGGCGGTATGGCAACGACATCGGCGGTGCCGGTCTTGAACAGGTTGATCCTGGCCATAGCGTCGCTGTTGATGACGTAGATGACCCTCTTGTGGCCTGGGTTGGCGGTGGCGTTCCAGTAGTGCGGGTTGTACTCGAGGACTATGTAGGCGTCCTTCTGGTAGTCGGCAATGTAGAACGGTCCGGTTCCGACGGGCTTGTTGTGCATGAGCTGGTGGGTCGGGTCGCTCTTGCCCTCGCTCAGGTAGCTCCACCAGGCGCTCGGGTTGTGGCCGTTGTCGCTCGCTTGGAGGGCCTCCTCGTACTTGTCGCCGAGGAGGTACTCCATCGGGACGACGCTGAGGAACGGGTCGGCGAGTATTCCAAGGACCGGAGCGTACGGGGCCGGGAGAACGAGCTTGAAGACTCCAGCGGTGTCGCCGCTGTAGCCGAAGAACTGCTTGAGCTCGTCGAGGCTCTTGACCTCGGTGCTCTTGCCGTTGAACTCGGCGATGAGCGGGTGCTCCTTGAGGTACTGGTCGAACTCGTCCTCGGTGATGGCGGCGGAGTTGTTAACGTCTATGAAGCTGTCAACCATCCAGCTGACGCTGTGACCGAGCCTCTCAACGCGGAGGAAGGTGAAGGCAACGTCGGTGGCGTCGATCGGGTAGGTCTTGTCGTCCCACGGGTCGTAGGCCTGGACACCGCCGCGGATGAGGAAGTACCACTCGGTGCCGTCCTCGTTGTGGGCCCAGGCAACGGCGAGGTCCGGGCTGACCTCCTCGGTCTCCTCCTTCCAGTAGGTGACGAGGGTGTCACCGACCTCGTGCCAAATCTCCCATCCGAAGGTCTCGTAGGTCATGGCCGGGTCAAAGCTCTCCGGCCAGCCGATGGTAGCTATGGTGTAGGTCTCGGGGTCGTTCTTGTAGTCCTTAATACCGATCTTGACGGAGGGAGCGTTCTGGTCCTCGCTCAGGAGGTCATAGCGCTCCGCGAGGGTCGGGTGGTAGTAGCGTCCCTTAACCCAGTCCCAGTACACACGGAGCTGCTTGTTCTGGCCGAGGATAACCTCGGGGGCAAGCTTGTTTCCGAGCATGTAGATGGCCTTGAAGAGCTCGGTTCTTATGGTCGGGTCGGTCTGGCGCCTGGCGGCCACAACGAGGGCATCGACGTGCTCATCGCGGAAGAAGGCCGGATCGATGGCACCGAATCCCTGACCCTTCTCCATGAGGGTCTTGACGTCCGGGGTGTTGGCGGTGTCAACCTCGTACTCGACCTTTATGACCTTCCTGTCGCTCGGGATGTCAACTGTCGGGCTGGCACCCTTCGGGCCGACGACCACGACGCTCTTGTCGGTAACGACAACGTAGACGTCACCCATCTCCAGTATCCCGGGCTTTACCTCCGCGGGGGTCTGCGTCTGGGTGGCCGACTGACTTGAGGTCGTGGTGGTACCGCCGGAAGTCGCCTCAGAAGACGTGGTCTGGGTACCCGTCGGGCTTGTAGTGGGGCTCTGCGGAATTGTGGTCGTCTCACCCTTATTTCCGCCTATACAGCCGCTGGCTGCAACAGAAAAAACCACCAAAAAAACCACTAACAGGGCTATTGAACCTTTGGCCTTCATTAATACCCACCCCTGTACATTAAGGGCATGAACAATAGGACGGATGGGGTAATAAACCTTTCGATACCACCACCAGTGCCATAAAGGCCCTTTAGGCGCACTATTGGTTACTTATAAGCAGCGTTCTCAGAGTGCAACCTTCCGGGGATACCCGAAAAAACTACGAAAAGCTTAAATGAGTTGGAGGGCTAGATAGAGACGTAAAGCCTTTCCGCGGTGATGAAAAATGGTTAGGTCGTACGTTTTACTGACCGTTGAGATTGGAAAAGTTGAGAGCGTCATAGAGGCGCTCAAACAGATTCCGGGCGTTACCAAGGCCGACGCCGTCACCGGCCCCTACGACGCTATAGTCCACATCGAGGCGAAGGACCTCGGCGAGCTCACCAGGAAGATACTCCACGACATACACAACATCGACGGCGTTATCGATACCACTACCGCCATAGTCGTAGAAATGGAAGAAGAGGAGTGATCACCTCTTTTTCTTCCCGGATTTGCGTTTCTTCTTGCCCTGGGACCTGGCCTGGGTCTTTCTGATTTCCCTGATCTTCTGTCCGAGCATCCTCAGGGATTTGCCCTTCGGATGCCTGCTCTCGATTCGGAGCATTCCCCTGAGCCTGTACTCATCGTCGAGAGCGGCCAGCCGGGGGTTGAGTTTCCCCTCATCGAGCTCCACTACCTTCATCCCGAGGGCCAGCGCGGCATCGGCTATCTCATGTATCCCTGGCTTATCGACGGCGAACTCCCTGCCCACGGCCCTTCCGTAGCGCCTGCTGAGCCTTGCATCGAGCTCGCTGGGCCACACCACGAACTTTCTCATCTTCCCACCTAACAAGGTTTAAAAGAAGTGCCATTAAAAACCCTTTTGGTGAGTCCTATGGACACCCCCATCTTCGAGAAGTACCTCTTTGGCAAGGCCAATCGGGGAGACGTTATTCTGCTCGAGTACGACCCCACGTATCCTGTGGAGGAATTCTCGTGGGGAGTCCTCATGCCAGCGCTCCTTGAGAGAGACGGGGTCGTCGTGGCGGATTTCTTCGGCATTGGAGGGATTCTCTTCAGGAACTACATCCGGAAGGTTTCCGGGAGGGAGTACTCGAGGGTAATAGAACTCATTAAAAAAATAAAGGTCGTGAAGATCGGCCCCGGCTCCGCCAGCTACGGCGATGTCATCGGGGAGGTGGTTCCGGCCTACGATTCGCACACGTTCCTGAAGAACTACTACGCCATCGTCAGCAGGATGAGTCATTCCCCCACAAAGCCGGAGTACTTCGTCACCTTCGGGCTCGGCCACTACATACACTTCGGTGGGGACGAGGCGATAAAGGCCATACTAACCGGCATCAGCACGATACCCCTGGAGGACTGGGTGGGGATACACTTTATAAACACGGGCGTTCTGAGAGGTGAACACCTCGCGATACTCGAGGAGATCGCCTCGATGGTGTTTTGCGTATCACGGGACGGTCTGAAAGTAAAAAAGGAAGGTGGAGCGATTGATCAGGGAAGGGGATAAGGTTCTGCTCATCGATAGGAGGGGCAAGCGCTACCTGGTGACGGTATCGGAGAGGGAGTTCCACACAGATCTGGGAATACTCAAGCTCGGCGAGCTCGTGGGGAAGGAGTACGGCGAGACGATAATCAGCCACCGAAACGAGGAGTTCAGGGTCCTCAAACCCGACATAAACGACATAATAGCCAAGATGAAGCGCGGACCGCAGATAGTCCACCCCAAGGACGCCGGCATAATCCTCGCCTACGCAGGGATCTCGCCCGGCGATACGGTGATAGAGGCGGGCGTCGGGAGCGGCGCGCTCACGATATTCCTCGCCAACGCCGTAGGGCCAAACGGAAGGGTTATCAGCTACGAACGCCGCGAGGACTTCGCGAGGATAGCCCAGAAGAACATCGAGCTGGCTGGACTCTCTGACAGGGTAACCATAAAGCTCAAGAACATCTACGAGGGCATAGATGAAGAGTACGCCGACCACATAGTCCTAGACCTGCCCCAGCCAGAGAACGTCCTCCCCCACGCGGTTGAGGTTCTCAGACCCGGCGGCTACTTCGTGGCCTACACCCCGTGCACGAACCAGGTCCACCGCTTCTTCCAGGCGTTTCAGGAGTACAGGGAGCACTTCTACAAACCGAGGGTCGTTGAGGTCCTCGTCAGGGAGCAGGAGGTAAAGAAGGAGTGCATGAGGCCGAAGACGACCATGCTGGCCCATACGGGATACATAACCTTCATCAGGAAGCTGTGAGCTCTTCCTTTTCTCCAATCTCCCTGCCCTCTTCTGCGGTCTCGTCGAAAGTCATGTAGGCAAGTCCTCCAAAGAGCACGAGCCCCACGATGCCCTGAACCACGGGGTTCCCCGGGAGCACCCTCAGGGCCGGAACGTTGCCGTAGATCACCGGCCAGAAGAGCGCAACCGCCGCCAGCAGTATTGATACGTAATAAACGAGCCGCTTCATAGCGTTACCCCCAAGGGCCCTTTTTGCGAACGTTTTTTAATCTTTCCCTCCCCGCTCCGAGGATCCTTCCGCGACGTAAACCTTTGGTTGGCAACATCTTTATAAACACCACGGGTTGCAAACCTTTAGATGACCAAGTTTGAACCTGTGTACGGAGGTGTTCATTGTGCCATACAAGATACTTGAGAAGAAAGAGATCGCCATGCGCAACATCTGGTACAGGATCCACGCGCCCCACGTGGCGAAGAAGGTCCAGCCGGGACAGTTCGTCATAGTCAGGGCCTTCAAAAACGGGGAGAGGATCCCGCTCACACCCGTCATGTGGGACAGGGATGAGGGCTGGATTGTGCTCATAACGTTCATCAGGGGAAGGACCACCATGAGGATGGCCAACGAGCTGAAGCCGGGCGATGAGATACTGAACATCGCCGGCCCGCTCGGAAACCCGGCCGAGATGGAGAAGTTCGGAAAGATACTCGCCATCGGTGCTTACACCGGAATAGTCGAGGTTTACCCCATAGCCAAGGCCTGGCAGGAGCTCGGGAACGAGGTAACCACGCTCCACGTCACCTTCGAGCCGATGGTCGTCCTCAAGGACGAGCTCGAGGAAGCCGTCGGCAGGCACATCCTTGAGACCGTCCCGATCGACCCGAACCTCGACTTCCCGACCAACATGAAGAACGTCACCAAGAGGCTGACCGAGAAGGTCAGGGAACTCCTCGAGAAGGAGGAGTACGACATGGTCTTCATGGTCGGCCCCGCCGGAGACCAGAGGGCCGTTTTCAACGTAGTCAAGGAGTTCGGCATCCCCATGAAGTCCGACCTCCATCCGATAATGGTGGATGGAACCGGAATGTGCGGCGCCTGCCGTGTCACCGTCGGCGGCGAGGTTAAGTTCGCCTGCATAGACGGGCCGGAGTTCGACGCGTACCAGGTGAATTGGGACGAACTCATCGCAAGGAGCGGCTACTACACGGATATGGAGCAGAGGGCCATGCAGGAGTACATGAAGGCCCTCCAGGGGGGTGAGCAGTAATGGCGGTTAAAAGGAAGATCATCAAGGAGCGCGTTCCAACGCCGGAGATGCCGGCGGAGGAGCGTATTAAGAGCTTCGCGGAGGTTAACCTCGGTTACACCTTCGAGCTTGCCGTTAAGGAGGCCGAGCGCTGCCTCCAGTGCCCCTACAACTACGCACCCTGTATAAAGGGCTGTCCGGTTCACATCGACATTCCGGGCTTCATAAGCAAGCTCGTCCAGTACCGCGACGATCCTGACAAGGCCGTTAAGGAGGCCCTCAACGTTATCTGGGCCTGCAACTCCCTTCCCGCCACCACCGGAAGGGTCTGCCCGCAGGAAGACCAGTGTGAGATGAACTGTGTCATGGGCAAGGTCGGTGACAAGATAAACATCGGCAAGCTCGAGCGCTTCGTTGCCGACTACGCCCGCGAGAAGGGCATAGACGAGGAGCTCCTCTTCGAGATAATCCCGAAGATCGAGAAGAAGGGCCAGAGCGTGGCCATCATCGGAGCCGGGCCGGCAGGACTCACCGCCGCCGGCGAGCTCGCCAAGCTCGGTTACGACGTTACCATCTACGAGGCCCTCCACGAGGCGGGCGGAGTGCTCATGTACGGCATCCCCGAGTTCAGGCTGCCCAAGAGCATCGTCGAGAGCGAGATTGACAAGCTCAGGAAGCTCGGTGTTAAGATACTCACCGACCACGTCGTTGGAAGAACCGTCACCATCGAGGAGCTCCTGGAGGAGTACGACGCCGTCTTCATAGGCTCCGGTGCGGGAACCCCGAGGCTCATCAACGCTCCTGGAATAAACCTCAACGGAATCTACACCGCCAACGAGTTCCTCACGCGCGTGAACCTCATGAAGGCCTACCTGTTCCCCGAGTACGACACCCCCGTCAAGGTCGGGAAGCGCGTTGTAGTCATCGGTGCCGGAAACACCGCCATGGACGCCGCGAGGAGCGCGAGGCGCTTCGGTGCCGAGGTTACAATCGCCTACCGCCGCGGCCCGGAGGACGTCTCCGCCAGGGTTGAGGAGGTCCACCACGCCAAGGAAGAGGGCATAAAGTTCGAGTTCTACATCAACCCGGTGGAGTTCATCGGCGATGAGAACGGCAAGGTTAAGGCGGTTAAGTTCGAGAAGATGAAGGCCCTCGACGAGAGGGACAGCAGGGGCAAGAGGAAGATAGTCGGAACCGGCGAGTACGTGACCCTCGAAGCCGACACCGTCATCATAGCAATCGGAAAGCACCCCAACAGGCTCATCGTCAACACGCCGGGCCTCAAGGTCGAGCGCGGAAGGATAGTCGTTGACGAGAACCTCATGACCAGCATCCCAGGCGTCTTCGCCGGCGGAGACGCGATAAGGGGAGAGGCAACGGTTATCCTCGCCATGGGGGACGGAAGGATGGCCGCAAAGGCCATACACGAGTACCTCACGAAGAAGAGGGAAAACAGGAACGCGTGAACTTCCTTTATTTCTCTTTAAAGCACGCCTCAAATATGGGGTCGGGAATGCGATAGCGGACGTTTCTGCCCTCTTTAACTTTCTCAAGGAACGATGAATCAACGAGAGCCTTTAAAAGCCTTGCCAGTACACTGTCCGCTACACTTTTTCCCTCCTTTCTCTCAAGGTGCTCCTTTATTTCCTCCCATGTTCTCTTGCCCTCGGCGATAGCCCTCATTATCTCGATGTATCTATTTCTCGCGGCAGGCCTCTTTGAGAGAAAGTTCTCGAATTCATCCATGGCAAGGGCCTTCGCCTCGTCGAAAACATCGTCAATGAGCTTCTCGGAGAGCCCCTTTTCCATAGCCTTCCTGCCGAAGAGAACGAGCCAGCCCACTATTCCATCGAGTCTCTCAACTGCCAGACTTATGAGCTCCTCTTTGGGTGCCAATCCAACCTGTTCAAAGCCCTTATAGAGAAAATCCCTGCTCTGTTCGGGTGTGAATCTTTGTAGGGAAATCTCGTGGAAGTACCTGCCGTAGAGGGGAGCCTTGGGGTCATCAGCTCCCAGATAGTCATGAAGCAGGCCAACCTCCGAACCCGTCATGACCATTCTGAGGTCGGAGTAATCATAGAGGTGGGCGATTAAACCGGCAAACTCGCTCCCAACCGGCCCGCGGAGGTACTGGACCTCATCAAACGCCAGGACGACGTCGTACTTTTCCAGCTCACGGAAGAGCGCAATGAGGTCTGTTCTCTCCTCTCTCCAGGAAAAGCTCACCCCAAGGCTAAGAACCCGAAGACCGACTATGTTTTTGAGTTCGGTTTTAATCTCCTCCCAGAGGTTACGGTTTTCGCGGAAGAATTCATTGATGGAGCTTTCTATTCTTTTGTAAACGTCCATGCGGGAGTTGGGGTTTACACCTCTGAAATCTACGAGAACGTAGGGGACGGCGAGCTCATTGAGGCCCACCACAAGAAGGGAAGTTTTTCCAAGCCGTCTTATACCAGTGATAACCGTTAGGGGATTACCAGACTTTAAGGACTTCTCGAACTCCTTCAGCTCCTCTTCTCGGTTGTACAAATCCTCGCGCTTCCTCTTCGGTCTGATGTCAAAGTACACAACTACCACCCCAGTAGTTAACTACTGGGGCAGAAGTTATAAGGGTTTCGAGAGGTTTATTAAAGGGGACACCAAAATCCTCCCGGCGATGAGGAGCCTCACGATAGCCGAAGGGTGACGAGGGGCATACTGGCCGAGCCGCTGGGTTTTTAACTTTCCCCTGGAAAACATTGAACGAGCGATGAAGACCTCTAGGGTATCTGAGACTGCGCCTCGCGCAGCGGTGATGATGGTCAAAGCCTGAGCTCACTCCTCCTCCATCTCCTCGATTTCCTCGAGGATCTCCTCAAACTTCTTGAAGTCCTCCGTCTTAGCGAGCAGGGTGACGAACTCGTCTATCTCCTTCTTCTCCAAGATCGCTCCGGCGAGGAGCTTGCCGGTATAGCGGTTGTTCTTTATCTCCCAGAACATGTAGAACTCCGGGAAGTTCTCCTTTATCTTCCTGTAGGCGACACCGTATTTCGAGTCCTTAAGTGGGTTCTGCTCGAGGTAGAAATGGCCCGGCTCAAGCTCGATCATGTGCAGAACAGCGCCCCTCTTCGTCCTTACGAGCTTTACCTTCACATCCCACTCCTTGAGAACCTTCATGGCCAAACACCAGGGGGAATAGAGTAGAAAAGTATTAAAGCCTTGCTCAGAGGCTCTCAAGGTACTCGGCGTAGGCCTTGGCGTCCATAAGCTCTTTGAGCTCCTCGTCGAGGTTGCTCGGCTTGAGCTTGACTATCCAGTTCTCGTAGGGGTCCTCGTTAAGAACCTCGGGGCTGTCCTCGAGCTCCTCGTTGACCTCAACGACCTCGCCGCCCACCGGGGCATAGACCTCGGAAACGGCCTTGACGCTCTCAAGCTCGCAGAGAACGTCGCCCTTGCTGAGCTCGGAGCCGACGTCCGGAAGCTCGACGTAGGCCAGGTCGCCGAGCTCCTTCTGGGCGTAGTCGCTTATTCCGACGAGAACGGTCCCGTCCTCAAGAACCTGGACCCACTCGTGGTCCTTCGTGTAGTAAAGGCCCTCCTTAACCCTGTATTCTCCGACTTCAATCATGAACATCACCGTCCATGGTAACTGGTTTGAGCATTTAAACCTTTTCTCGAAACGCTTATATTGCCCCCCTCATACTACCCCCACCTATGATTAAGGAGGAATATTGAGATGAGAAGAAAGATGTACTTTCTAATGGCTGTGTTCCTGGCAGTTCTTGTTGCCGGGGCCGTCTCAGCGGAGCCACAGTACTGGACCGTCAAAGTCAAGGGAACACCGGAGGACCAATGGTACATCTCGCAGACGTTTGAGCCGACGGACATGGTAATCAACGACGGCTTCGTCCTCGTAGGAACCCACGATTCCGGGACAAAGGCAAAACCCTGGATAGTGAAGCTCGACGAGAACTACAATCCCGAATGGGGCGTTCTGATAGGGAAACTAGGCGGCGGAACTGGAGGCTACGTCTCGGTTACCGAAGACGAGGAAGGCAACGTCTACGCCCTCGGAAAGGGGTTCAGCAACGTGAAATATTCAATACCGCCGATGATTTTGACAAAGTTCTCGCAGGATGGAAAGGTCGTCTGGATGAGCGGCTACGGCAACATGGCAATATCGCCTTCCCTTATCAGAAACGTCAACGGCAACCTCGCGGTGCTGGGAGGCATCGGATTGTCCTATTCCCATCTGCGTCCGGGAGTTATGATGCTGGACAGGGACGGCAACGTTCTGTGGGCCAAGACCTACGAGAGTGAGTCCGAGATTGTAACATTCACCGACAACACAGGAATAGCTTTTGCGGCCCCGTCAAAGCTTGCCGCTTCTTACGTAGGGGATGGGTTTGTTCTGGGGGCAGATTTCTTTAAACTGGGCCTCGCCGGACTCATACTGGTTGACCTCGACGGCAACGTCGTGGCATCCAAGGGCTACAAGTTCGACTTTGGCTTTGACTACGCTTATGCATACCCGACGGGAGTCGTCAAGGTGGGGGACTTCTACTACGCGTTATTTGCCGTCTCCGTTAGTGAGTACAGCTCCGAGGAAAAGACCGTGCTCGTTAAGCTCGACGAGAAGCTTGACCCGATATGGGCAAAGCTCTACTACAATGACGTATTCGAGGTGGAACCGAGGGGAATCGTTGCCAGCGGCGGTAGGGCTGTTCTCCTGACGAGCCAGGGAATCGTTGGCGTGGATGAAAACGGGAACGTTGAGTGGACTGAGGGCATCGTATCCTCCGGCTACAACTCAAGGAGGGGCTGGGTAAGTGACGGAACCCTCTACATTCCTACCCAGGGTGGCTTCTCCGGAATAGACTTGACAAACCGCCCCAACGTTGATGGCAGGGAAATCATGGCCAAGGACGCCGGCGTAAAGGCAACTGACGTGGAGTTGGAGGCAAGAGATGCCGACATCAAGGAAGAGAAGGTGGAGTATCAGGCAATAGGCGTCAAGGTGTCTTCCTCAGTCGAGGTAATCTATCCCAAGGAGGTTCCCAAGGTTGGGGGCCACGAGTACAGAGTTGAGGAAATGATAACATCCAGCGGTGGCTCCGGAACATTGCAGGATATGGATAGCGAATTCGAGACCTCCTGTGACTACCTTGACGCAAAGATAAAGGTCAACGGCTCGTGGAGGGAGGGCATAGTTGTCAAGTGCAACTTCAAAACGGACTACCCCGGCCAGGTCACCGTCGTCGGAACCGTTGCGGAGGACTCAGCGAGGGGCAACCTGATACTTCCGGAAGATGCGGAGGCCGTTGAGGATAGCTACTCCTCATTCAAGTTCACCATGACCGGCTCTAAGAACCTGACCTTCGCCCTCCTCGGAAGTTATGACAAGGAATGGATTTCAACCAACGTCTACTTCAGGGCCTACGCCCACTACGAGGAGGAAAAAACACGGACTGAAACCAGTAGTCAGAAGTCTCCGACGAGCACGGAAACGGGAGGAGCCAACAAAGAAAAGTCAGATAAGGGGTCCGGTGGCATATGCGGTCCTGGGGTTTTTGCCCTGCTCGCTTTGCTACCCATTATTGCCCTGAGGCGCCGGCTTTAGGCCGGTTCCCCAAATATTTTTGTTTCACTGCAAAAGCGTTATAACCCCTCGTACCCTATACCACCACATGAGCCGCGTCCCCTTCTACCTAAAGGAGAGGCTTGAGAGACTGAACGAGAGGGTTCTCCACGAAACCTCGGGGACGTCCGGCCTGCCGCCCTGGGAAAGGGTGGCCCTGACCTGGCTCGCCCTGATGGCGTTCTGGGTCGTCATAACCTCCAGCGTGGAGCCGAGGGACCTCATCGCCGGAGCCGCCGTTACCCTCCTTGTGTCGCTCTTCATGCGCGACCTCCTGACCGGGGACGTGAGAAGGAGCGGCCACGTAGTCGAGAAAATCCTCTACTTCACCCTCATCTACCTGCCCCAGTACCTGGTGATAATGGCCTTCCGCCTGCTGGAGAGCAACCTGAAGGTTGCAAAGAACGTTATTTTCATGGACATCAACCCGGGAATAGTCAAGATAAGGACCGATCTCCACTCTGACACCGGCGTGACTATACTCGCGAACTCCATAACCCTGACGCCCGGCACACTTACACTGGACGTTAAGAAAAAGCTCGACGAGACCTACCTCTACGTTCACTGGATAGACCTGGAAACCCTCAACCGGGAGAAGGCCGGGGAAAAGATAAAGGGGGACATAGAGGAATGGCTCAAGAAGGTCTTCTGGTGAGCGCGTTCTACCTGCTCGTCTTTACTGCGGTGCTGATAACATACCGCGTGCTTAGAGGACCGACCCTTCCCGACAGGATAGTGGGCCTGAACACCATAACGACGAAGGTGGTGGTGATAATAGCGCTCGTCTCCGTCATGAGGGGCGAGTACTACCTGATAGACCTCGCGATAGTCCTGCTCATGGTGAACTCGGTCGGGGGACTGATCCTGGCGAAGTACATGGAGAGGATGAGCCGTGCTTGAGGTTCTGCTCCTCATCTTCGGGGAAGCCGTGATGCTCTTCGGGGCCCTGGGGATACTCAGGTTTCCCGACGTTTACACCAGGCTCCACGCGGCGAGCAAGTGCGACACCGGCGGGGCGATGAGCATAATCCTCTACCTAATAATCACCATGGACGCGCCGGCGCTGGTGAGGGCCAAACTCCTCGTGCTGGCGTTCCTCATAGCCATGATGAACCCCATGGTGAGCCACGCCCTCGCGAGGGGAGCTTACAAGTACGGTGTCAAGCCAAGAGTCGTGGTGGACATGTATGCTTGGGACAATCCTTGACGTGGTGTTCGTGGCGATGGTGGTCCTTGCCGTTGCAGTGGTTGAGGAGAGGGACCTGGTTAGCGCGGTCGTTAAATACTCCCTCCTCAGCCTGCTCTTCATCCTGGCACTCTTCGAGCTTAAGGCACCAGACGTGGCACTCTCGGCAATAGTGGTGGGGGCGATAGTCATAGGGGTGTTCCTCTTCACGATAAAGGGGGTGAAGCGGTGAGGGCCATAGCCCTGCTCCTGGCTATCGCACTGGGTGCCCTGCTCCTCTCGCTGAGCTACTCGCCGCCCTACGGGGGGAGCTACACGTACTACGTCACCCACTGGACTGAAATAAACGTCCCCAACCTGGTGTCGGCCATCCTGGCAGGATGGAGGGCCTACGACAGCCTCGGCGAGGCGAGCCTGCTCTTCACGGCCGTCATCGGCTTTTACGTCCTCCTCGGGGGGAAGAAGAAGTGAAGATGAGCACCGTTGTGAGGACGACGACCAAAATGGTGAGCCCGTTCCTCGTCACCTACGCGGCCTATCTGATGCTCTACGGCCACGTAAGTCCCGGTGGCGGCTTCCAGGGAGGGGTTATCCTGGCGGTGGCGGTGATACTGCTCATCACCTCGCACGGCTACGGCAAAGTCCGGAGGAGGTTCCACTTCAACTGGGCGAGTTTGATAGAGAGTTCAGCCGGTGCACTGCTGGTGCTCCTCGGAATCGCAGGGCTGGCCTTCGGGGCGTTCTACTCCAATTTCCTCCCGACGGAGGGAGGGATAATCCTGCCTTTCAACGTGATCGTGGGCCTGGAGGTCGGTGCGGCTTTCACGTTCGTCTTCTACATCCTGCTGAGGTGGGTCGAAAGTGATTAGTCCTGAGCAGGCTGGAATCCTGATAATGCTCGTTGGAATCTACGGTCTGATGGCCAAGAGGGAGCCGATAAAGTTAGTGCTCTCCATAAACGTGGTTTCCCTGGGCTTGGTGCTGTTCTTCGTCGGCCTCGCCTACTCCCCGGGAAAGGACGTGCCGATAATGCCAGCGGACCCCGTTGACCCGCTCCCGGCAACGCTCATGCTGACAACACTCGTCGTGGACGTCGCGATAACCTCCCTCGCCCTCGCGGTTATAATGCGGATGGGGGGTGACGGCGAATGATACCCCTGATGGCCGCGCTGCCCCTGCTGACAGCTTTCCTCGTGGTATTCCTTGATGTGCTTAAGGTCAAACGGACCGCAATCAAAGGAGTTTTTCTGCTCGGGGCCCTCCTGCCGGTTCCGGTAGTCCTCTTAAACTGGCCCGGTTCGGAGGTGGTCGGGGGCTGGGCGCGGGAAGCGGGGATAGAGGTCGCGCTAACTGGGACGAACCTGCCCTTTATCGCGGGTGAGCTCGTGCTCTTCATCTTCGTCGCCCTGTACTCCCTGTACTACTTCGATTTCAGGGACAAGAAGACGCCGAAGGTTCTCGCGCTCCTCCTGCTCCTCCACGCGGGGCTTATGGGGGCGTTCATAGCGAGGGATTTCTTCAACTTCTACATCTACATGGAAATCGCCTCGGTATCGGCCTTTGCGCTCGTGGCCTTCTCGGACGAAAAGGGCTCCAAGAGGGCCGCGTTCAGGTACCTCATGCTCTCCCTGCTGGCATCGTACCTCTTCGTCTTTGCAATGGGAATAATCTACATGGAGACCGGCTATCTCAACGTGGAGCTCATCGGGAAAAACACGGTTCCGGGCAGGGAACTCAACACCGCCCTGGCACTGGCGTTTACCTCGCTCCTCCTCAAGGCGGGCATCTTCCCGCTCCATTCCTGGCTTCCGGACGCCCACTCGAGCGCGCCGACTCCCGTGAGCGCGGTTCTGAGCGGTGCAGTGGTCAAGGCCCCCGCCTACGGGATGATACTCCTCCTCTCTGCCCTCCCCTCAGGGGAGACATTCAGGGCGGCCGCCATGGGGGTGGCGGTGGCGTCGATATTCTTCGGCATTGCGGGGGCGCTTCTCCAAAGGGATGCAAAGAGGCTGCTCGCATACCACACCATCTCCCAGATGGGCTACGTCCTCCTCGGCGTTGGGAGCCTCAACTTCACAGGAGCGGCGTACTACGCGATGGCACACTCCATATTCAAGGGAGGCCTGTTCCTTGCGGTGGGTTCGCTCGGGAGGGAGAGCAGAAAGCTCGGGGAGTTTGGCTATAGCAACGCGCCCGTTATGGCCCTTTCGGTCCTCGCCCTCAGCCTCGCGATAGGAGGGATAGGGCCATTGGTGGGGGCATACGGCAAGGAACTGCTCTACGAAAGCCTGTCGGGCCCCTGGAAGCTCGCCGTCCCGTTGGGAAGCATAGGAACCCTCACTTCCTTCGCAAAACTGAACCACCATCTGAAACGGGGTGAGGCCCCGGGAATGCCCGCGGCATGGAAGCTGTCGTCGCTCGGCCTGGCACTGGCGGCGCTCTTAACCGGCGTTTACCTTGGAGCAGGCGTAAACCCCAGGGACGTCCTGTATCTATCCTCCGCGCTCCTCCTCTTTGCGCTCCTGAAGCGGCTCGGGGTTCTCGGCTGGAGCCCAAGGGCCGGCCCCAGGGAAATCGGGAGGGATGTGAACGTCCTCACCGCGGTCTTCGTGATGGTGACAATAGTCATGATTCTACTCCAAGGGGTTTAGATGAACCTCCTTCACCTCGGAGAGGGAGGCGAGTTCATTTTTCAGGCCGTCCAGGGTTGTGCTCATCCCACTCACGTCCACCACCGCGACAATGCCAGCCAGTCCGATGGCGCCGAGCTCCTCAGACTCGCTGAAGAGTATATTAACCCCGTGCCTGCCGAAGAGGCCGCTGATCCTGGCCAGAACCCCCGGGCGGTCCTCCACAACGAGCTCAACCTCTACGAGCTTCTTTCCGGGCAGGGCCACCCTTTCCATGTGAACCTCCTTGAGGTCAGTGTCTATCTCGAGGAGGAAATACGCGCCCTCCACCACGCCAAGCTCGTAGGCGTAATCCCTGGGCAGCTCCACCTTGCCGTTCTCCCTGATCCTGACTATCTCGTAGTGTCTCATGATTGAAACTTCCCGCGCGGAAATAAAAGTGTTGCCCGCAGAAAGGTTATTAATACACGGCGCATAATGTACGCCCATGGAAATCATAGGGTACGTCTTCGTAATCATAGCCTTCGCGAGGCTTCTGGCCGAGGGATTCGAGAGGCTGGGCTACCCGGGCTTTCTCGGTGAAATCACCGCGGGAATGATACTGAGCGCGATCCTGATAGACATGCCCAGGGACCAGATGGCCCTTCTGGCGGAGCTGGGCCTGTTCTTCCTCATGATATCCGCGGGCCTGGAGGTAACTCCAGAGGAGCTCCACTACGCGGGAAAGAGAACCCTGCCCCTGTACATCCTAACCTACGGGGTTATGTTCCTCGTCACCATCCCCTTCACTGGCTGGATCATTAGCTCGGACAACATCATATCCGCGGCAATACTCTCGACGGCCTCGGCCCCGATAGTGCTCAGGCTCAAGAGGTTCTTCGGGAGCGACTTCCTCCATGTGGCCCTCTCCTACGCGGTGATAAGCGAGATATTCGGGCTGTTCCTCGTTTACATGGTCATAAGGTTCCACGAGAGCCCCGGCGACTACGGGCCTATACTGTCGAGCGTGCTGAAGGACCTCGTCTTCGTGGGGACCCTGCTCTACATCAACTACCTCCTCGGCATAAAGCAGAAGGTCCGCATAATACGCTTCCTCCGCAGGCTCAGGAGCGACGAGGCAGTGTTTGGCCTTTTCATGGTGTTCTCGACCTCACTCGCCTTCATCAGCGAGGAGATAGGAATGCACTTCAGCATAGGCGGCTTCCTCGCCGGTTTAATGATGCACAGCGACCTCGTCGGCACCAAGCAGTACGACAGGCTGACCACGATAGTCAGCGGGGTCACCTATGGAATCTTCGCTCCGATATTCTTCGCCTGGCGCGGGCTTAACTTCGAGACCGAGCTGTCTCTGGTGGTGATAGAGTTTTTCGCGATCATCTACACCGTCAGACTGGCCCTTTCGGCCCTCGCAGTAAGGAAGGAAGGTATCCCCACGAGCCTCGTCAGGGGCGCCGGAATAGCGAGCTTCGGCGTTCTTGGCCTCCTCATGGGCGAGATTGGCTTCGTCTCGGGAGTTCTGAGCGAGCACATGTACGCCATGGCATCCCTCGCCAGCGTGCTTGGCATATTCGCCTCCGCAACGCTGGGAAGGGCGGTGAACCACCACCAGAAAAAGAGGGCCAGCAGTGCCGCATAGTGCTCAATCCTGCTTCACCTCTGAGGTCTAGCCGCGAGGCGGGCCATCAGAGGTCCTTTCAGATATAGCGAAACGTTTTTAAGCCGCCCGCAGAGTAGCGAGTAAGTGAACCGTTGCTTTGCCGTATAATCGCCATATAAGTGAGAGAAGAAAGGAGGAAGCTGAGATGAGCTGGACAACCCCCAAGAGGGCTTTTATAGGTGCCGCCGCCGCGGAGGGCGGAACCAAGCTGAACGCATTTGACAACGCGCTCCTCAAGCTGGGCATAGGGAACGTTAACCTCGTCAGGCTGAGCAGCGTCATTCCGGCGCACATAGAGTGGATCGACGAGGTTCACGACGTGCCGATAGGCATGCTCCTCCCGACGGTCTACGCCCACATCGAGAGCGACGAACCCGGGATGACCATAAGCGCTGCCCTCGGAATCGGCATCAGCGAGAACAACGAGGGCGGTCTCATCTACGAGTACAGTGGCTACTGCACGAAGGAAGAGGCCGAAGAGATGGTAAGGAAGATGGTTGAGGAGGGCTTCGCCGTCCGCGGCTGGAAGCTGGCGGAGTTCAAGGTCGCGAGCGCGAGCATAACCGTCAAGGACAAGCCCGCCGCGGCACTGGCCGTCGTGGTGATGTTCCCGTACTGAACTTTTTTCATACTTTCTCAATTTCCAGGAGAACGTATTCCCCGGAGGATATTTTCTCGAAAAGCATGCTGTACCTGGCACCATCCTTAGTGGCCCAGACGTCGATGTACTCCCCCCTGCCGGCCGGGCGGACGTTCATCCACAGAACCTCGAACCCCGCTCGCTGGATGGCACTTCTCAGTATTCCCCGAATATGCATCCCCGGCTCAAAGTGGCTCTCACTGTGGCCCTTGCCCTCTAGAAAGCGCCATATGTTGAAGAACAGCCTCCGGTGGTTCGAATTTTCGGCGGGATACATGAAGAAGGTGCTTCCATCCTCCCGGATGACAAAGCTGTGCCTCGCGTTCTCAAAGACCACCACGGAGAGAGTCAGGCTGGGAGAACCATCGTTGCTATCCCGGGCATCCCTGATCTCACCCACCAGGTGGGGAACGCCGTACCTGAACCCCTCCTCGATTTCATCCCTCGCCATCTCAAGTTTTTGGGCCAGCTCACGCCTTGTTCTCGGATTCATCACCCGTGGTCTCCAGGTGGGCTCTTGTGAACTACCCTGCCCTCGCGGACGGGGTTTCGTGAGGAGTGAGACCACCCCAAGGTAGCCTCACCCTCACGGGCCGGTTCACACGGCCACTACCGGCTATCGCCCGAACGGGCGAATCGCCGGCTACCTTCCTCAAAATATTCAACGCACCGTTCACGTCAGCGTTAATCAGCACTCCGGTCGAGGACTGGAACAACCCTCTCTTCACCCGCCTCCCGAGGTATTTCCCCCTTTTCTCAATCGGCTCCAAAGCGAGAGCATCAACCTTACTCGTGTAGGCCTCGTCAACCTCAACGTAGTTAATCCCGTAACGCTCGCACTTGGCTTTCAGCTTCCGCTTGAAAAGACCGAACGGAATGTACTGGAAATTCTGGTTGTTCTTATCTCCAAGGTTGGCGTTCTGCTTTATCCCCTTCAGTTCTCCAATGACAATGTTGCCAATTCCGTTTTCGAGGCAGTAGTTCACGATGTGGCTTACAGCCTTGTCCATAAAGTCGTTAACCACGTTCCTTCTCTTCCTCAAAAGCCAAGCCATCTTCTTTCCGAACTTTACGCCCTGCCTGTCGTATTGACTCTGGAGGCGGGCTTTCTCCTTGTTCCACCACCGGTTAAAGCTCTTCAACCCCCGGCCTTCGATGATGAAGGCCGTCCCGATGGTGGAAACACAGGTGGCAAAGTTGTTAACACCCAAATCGATGGCGAGGTATTTTGAGTAGTCCAGCTCCCTCTTCTCGGGTTCAACCTCGTAAACGTACTCGATTTCGAACCATAACGCATTGTATCTCGGCAGGATACGGACTTCCTTAATCCTGTGGCCCTTAACATTCTTTGGGAGGGCGAATTCGAGGTGTTTAACCCCGTATTTTCTGGCGAAGTTCCTGCCGAGGGACAGGATTATTTTGTCTCCTTTAATCCTGAAGGATTGGTATGGGAAGATGAGGACGAAGTGGCCGTCCTTGGGGAGGTATTTCGGCGGTCTTACCGGGCGGTTGTAGTTGCCTTTTTTCCGCTCGTTGAGGACGTGGAAGAAGGAGCGGAAGTTCCTCTCCACGATTTTCATCGTTTGCTGTGCCGCCTGACTCGGCAGGAGTTTGTAAGGCTCACTGTCCTTCACGAGGTGGTAGGCTTTGGCGTAGGGGAGAAAAGTGCCGTTCAGCTTGTAGTGTTGTTTAACCGCGTAGAGAGTTAGGTTGTAGAGGCTTTTGGATAGGTGGGTTAGCGTCCGAAGGATTTTGTAAATCTTCTTGTCAACCCTGAGGTGGTTCTTCTGGGTGAGGTACGTTGAAAACCACCTATTATTTTTTAATAGGCCTTGCATTTAAGACTTTCGGGCTTTCATCCCCTCCCTTCCGGAAGGAGTCTTCCCGCCCGATAAGATAAAAATTTCTTCGGCGGGGAAAACCTCAAGCTTTAAAACCCCGTGCCCTACCTAAGGGCGGTGAGACTCATGGGATACAACGAGAAGGAAAGGGCTTTCATCGAATGGTACCCTCGCGGTTACGGCGTTGGCTTCAAGGTCAAGGAGAGACTCTTTGAGACGCAGACGGAGTACCAGCGCCTCGAAATTTATGAAACGGAGGGTTTCGGCAAGCTGCTCGTCCTCGACGGGACGGTTCAGCTCGTCGAGGTTGGTGAGGAGAGCTACCACGAGGTTCTAGTCCACCCAGTCATGCTCGCCCACCCGAACCCGAGGAGAGTGCTCGTCATAGGAGGAGGCGACGGCGGCACGTTGAGGGAAGTCCTCAGGCACAAAACGGTTGAAAAGGCCACGATGGTGGAGATAGACGAGGGCGTCGTCGAGGCCTCCTACCTCTACCTCGACGTTGCCTCCGAGCTCCTGGACAGGCTCATAAAGAAGGGGGAGCCCAGGGGGGAGCTCATCATTGGCGACGGCGTTAAGTACCTGAGGGAAGCCGACGAGCGCTTCGACGTCATAATAGTCGACTCCACGGACCCCGTTGGCCCGGCGAAGCTTCTATTCAGCGAGGAATTCTACCGCTCAGCCTACGAGAAGCTCAACGAGAGGGGCCTCTACATCACCCAGGCGGGAAGCGTCTACCTCTTCACGAACGAGCTCCTCGACGCATATAAAGCCATGAAGAAGGTCTTCGACAGGGTTTACTACTTCAGCTTCCCGGTGATAGGCTACGCATCGCCCTGGAGCTTCCTGGTCGGCGTGAAGGGCGACATCGATTTCAGGAAGGTCGACGTCGAGAGGGGAAGAGAGCTCGAGCTCTACTACTACGACCCGGAGAGGCACGAGACCCTCTTCCAGATGCCCAAGTACGTCAGGGACCTCCTTGAGAGGGCCTGACGGCTTTTCTAAAACTTTTTGGAGGTACCGCCATGCTCCGCGCGGTTATCAGAAACGCTCGAATCCTCGATGGGAGGGCGTTCATAGGCATGGGCCTCCTGGGTCTCGCATTCAGTTTGGGAACCATCCCCGATGTCACCCGTGTGCTCATGTTCCTGGTTTCACTCGTCCTCTACGTGGCCTATGCCTTCGCGATAAACAACTGCTTCGACGCAGATACCGACTCGATAAACCCGAGAAAGAGGAAGAAAAACCCCGTCGCCAGCGGTGAGCTGGGCTTTGGGGCAGGGCTTGCCTCTTCCCTCGCCATGGCACTGCTGGGGCTGATGCTCGCGGCCACCCTCGGAACGGGGGAGCTGGTAATGTACCTGTCGATGACCCTGCTGGCGACCGTCTACTCGGCCCCGCCGAGGATCAAGGCGCGGCCGGTGATTGACGTGCTCTCCCACGGGGCATTCTTCGGCGCCCTGCCCTTCCTCTACGGGGCTTATCTTGACGGCTCAATCACAATGGAAGAGTGGAGCATCGCCGCCGCGGTGTTCCTCTACTCCCTGGCCCTCGAGCTCAGAAACCACCTGGAGGACTACGAGAGCGACCTCAAAGCCGGCCTCAGGACGACGCCGATAGTCATCGGCAGGGGACTCTCGGAGACCCTCGTCCTTGTCTTCTCGGCTGGGGCGGTGGGGCTGGTCCTCGCGGGAGCACAGCCCTCCCTGGGCCTCCTCGGAATCGCCGTCTACGGCCTCCGCACCAATTACCGGCTCATTGACGCCGCGATGGTCACGACCCTGCTCCTCAGGGCATCAGGGGTGATGTGATTGCGTATCGCACTGGTGAGCGACTGGTACTACCCGAAGGTGGGTGGCGTTGCGAGTCACATGCACCACCTGGCCCTGAAGCTCAGGGAGAGGGGATACGAGGTTGCCGTGGTCACGAACGACAGGAAAACGGGGAAGGAAGAAGAGCTGGAGAAGAAAGGAATCGAACTCGTGAAAATCCCTGGGGTCATCAGCCCGGTCCTTGAGGTGAACCTCTCGTACAGCCTGAAATCCACCAGGGAGCTCAACGGGTTCCTTGAGGACTTCGACGTTATCCACTCGCACCACGCCTTCACCCCGCTGGCCCTCAAGGCGGTCAAAGCCGGCAGGGAGCTGGGGAAGGCGACCCTTCTAACTACGCACAGCATCTCGTTTTCCCACGAGTCCCGCCTCTGGCAGGCCCTCGGCCTGACGTTCCCCCTCTTCGGCAGGTACCTGAAGTATCCCCACGAGATAATAGCCGTCAGCAGGGCGGCGGAGGCGTTCATAAGGCACTTCACGGACGCTCCAGTGAGGATCATCCCCAACGGGGTGGACGATGACGTCTTCAGGCCCCTGAACGAGGGGGAAAAGGAGTGCCTTAAGAAGGAGCTCGGCATCGAGGGAGACGTTGTCCTCTACGTGAGCAGGATGTCGCCGAGAAAGGGCCCCCACGTCCTCCTAAACGCCTTCTCGGGGATAACCGACGCAACGCTCGTCATGGCGGGTTCGGGGGAGATGCTTCCGTTCCTGAGGGCGCAGGCGAAGTTTCTCGGGATAGAAGACCGGGTTCGCTTCCTTGGCTACGTCGATGACTCCCTCCTCCCGAGGCTCTTTGGCATGGCCGACGTTTTCGTCCTTCCCTCCACCACGGCGGAGGCCTTCGGGATAGTCATCCTGGAGGCCATGGCCGCGGGGGTTCCAGTGGTCGCCACGGACGTTGGGGGAATCCCGGAGATAATCAGGAACAGCGAGAGCGGGCTTCTGGTTTCCCCCGGCAACGAACTCGAGCTGAGAAACGCCATTCAAAAGCTCCTCCTTGACGAAAGCCTCAGAAGATGGCTCGGAAACAACGGCAGGAGGGCCGTCGAGGAGCGCTACTCATGGAAGCGGGTCACCGAGGGTATAGAAAAGGCTTATGAGAGCGTGATGCAAAACCTGTAGGGGATGGAAATGAGGCTCGAAGAACTCACCTGGCCGGATTTTGACGAGGTTAAACGACGGGTTGATACGGTTGTTATCCCCGTCGGGAGCGTTGAAGCCCACGGGAGACACCTCCCTCTGGGGACCGACACCTTCGCCCCGCTCGAGATAGCGAAGCGCGTGGACGAGAGGGTCAGAGAGCTTGGCCGCGAGGTTCTGATAGCCCCCCCAGTCTGGTATGGACACACGTTCGTTCTCAACGTTTACCCCGGAACGATAAACGTGGGGGGCGACGCCTTCAAAGCATACATGCACGGAATAATGCGCGAGTTCGCGGCCGAGGGGTTTAGAAGGATAGTCCTCCTCAACGGGCACGGCGGCAACTACTCGCCGCTGGTTCTGGCGGCGGAGGAGGTGGCCGAGGAGTTTCCCGATGTTGAGGTCTGGCTCATCAACTGGTGGATAGACTTCAGGGAGGACGTTCTTTCGATATGCTCCAGCCAGGGGCACGCTGGCCAGGACGAGACCTCCGTCATCCTGGCGGTAAGGCCGGAGCTCGTGAAGATGGAGCGGGCCACAGGAGGGAAGAGCAAATCAAAGGTAAGGCGCATAAAGAGGGACATCGGTCTGGAGCTGTTCCCCGACGGGGTGAACGACGACCCGTCCCTCGCCACCGCCGAGAAGGGGCTGTTTCTTAGTTGGTAACTTTCGTAACTTTTGTTGGTTTTGTTGGCACAAGGTTTAAATATTCTCACTTAGTATTCCTTTGATGGTGGTTAGTAATGCCTAAAGCAACTTTCGTCATAAGTGAAGAAACCCTTGAAGAGTTCAAAAAACTCGCTAAAAAACGTTATGGGGATAAAAGAGGAGTTTTAAGCGTTGCAATTGAAGAGGCAATCAAGGATTGGATTAAGAAAACAAAAAAGGAGCTGGAAAATGCCGAGTGAAACCATCAAACTCACAGCAAGATTCAAACTCAAGGAAACACCCGAAGGGTTAGGCGACCTTTTCTCCACTTATCGGGAGATTGTGAACTTCCTCATCACTTACGCTTTCGAGAACAACGTTACCAGCTTTTACCGGCTGAAGAGGGAGACTTACAAGAGCCTTCGGAGGGAGTATCCAGAACTGCCAAGCCATTACCTTTACACGGCTTGCCAGATGGCTACATCAATCTTCAAAAGTTTCAGAAAGCGGAAGAAGAAGGGAAAAGCCAAGGGGAAGCCTGTTTTTAAGAAGGAAGTCATTATGCTCGACGACCACCTGTTCAAACTCGATTTGGAGAGCAAAACCTCAAAACTCTCCACTCCTAGAGGAAGAGTTCAGTTAGAGTTTTACCCGGCCAAATACCACGAGAAGTTCAAGGACTGGAAGGTTGGGCAAGCGTGGTTAGTTAGAACGCCAAAGGGAATTTTCCTCAACGTTGTTTTTTCGAGAGAAGTTGAAGTTGGCGAGCCTAAAACCTTCGTCGGCGTGGATTTGAACGAGAATAACGTTACCCTCTCCCTTCCAAACGGGGAATTCGTTCAAATCATTACCCACGAGCGGGAGATTAGGACTGGATACTTCGTGAAGAGGAGGAAAATCCAGAAGAAACTTAGGGCTGGAGGGAGGAGAAAAGAACTTCTCGAAAAATACGGTGGGCGTGAGAGGAACAGGCTTAACGACCTTTATCACAAATTAGCTAATAAAATCGTTGAGCTGGCGGAAAAATACGGTGGTCTTGCCCTTGAAGATTTAACGGAAATCAGGGAGTCAATCAGGTATTCGACTGAGATGAATGGGAGACTTCACCGCTGGAGTTTTCGGAAGCTTCAGAGCATTATAGAATACAGGGCTAAACTGAGGGGTGTGAGGGTTGTTTTCGTTAATCCGGCTTTTACTTCTTCCCTGTGCCCGGTATGTGGGGGTAAGTTAAGCCCGAATGGGGGCAGGGTTTTGAAGTGTTCGAAGTGTGGTTTTGAGGCCGATAGGGACGTTATCGGCTCTTGGAATATCCGCTTGAGAGCCCTGAAGATGTGGGGAGTCCCCGTTCCCCCCGAAAGCCCCACGATGAAGATGGGAGTGGGGAAGGTTATCCGCTACGATTGGTTCGCAAGTTCCAAAAGTAGCGGATAACCAGAACGGGAGGCCATACTCAGCGTGGTGAGCGAGAAGATAGCCCGCCTGCTGGTGGGTGAATGATAATGGGGAAGGAAGAAGTCCTCGCCGAGATAGACAGGCGCATAAAGCGCCTCGAAGCGGAAATTCAAATGGCAGAGGACAGGATTAGATACCTGGAGGAGATAGGCGCTCCCGTGAGGTACCGCGCCCTCCAGAGGAAGGACTACACGGTGTACTACCTTATCTTCATGGGGGTCTGGATGCTCATTGGAACTCTGGCTCTGCTCCTCATGAGGAACCGCCTCCCCTACTACTTCAACGTCCCCCTGCTCCCCTACATCGTCATCGCCCTGGTCCTCCTGGCCGCGCCCGCGGTGTACCTGCTATGGAGCGGGAGGGAGAAGCCGAAAACCCCGATGGAGGAGTTTGAGGAGAGGGAGCGGCTCGCAAGGGACGTTCTAACGCTGTTCTACCGGCCGCTGAGGGAGGCCGTCGAAAGGGATGATCGGGAGATGATGCGGGCCATAGCCGAGCAGCTACTGAACAACCCGGTTCTTGCGGGCTCTGTGGAGGAGATGGCCGAGGGAGACCCGAAGCTCATGGCCTACGCACTCTACCTCTACTCAAACTACTCCCCGGAGCTCGAAGACGAGGTGAGGGAAACCCTCGAAAGACTGAACAACCGGCCGCTCAGGGCGCTCCTGTCGGGGCTGGTGGGGAGTTAATCGGCTTTTCGGAGGAAAATATATAACCTCCTCCACCGTTTTTACCTCCGGTGAGGCGATTGAGGCTGGAAGTCCTTAGCAGGGAGGATATGAACGCCCTCTCCAGGGAGCTGAGCAGGGCGGGAATAATGAACAGAACCCGGGAGGAGGTTTCCCCCCAGATATCACACTACGTCGTCATAGAGGGAACCTACGCCGAGCTCCTTGAGAAAGCGGAGGGGATAGAGCCCGTTGAGGCCGCCCTGGATGAGCTCAGATTCGCGTACGAAGAGATAACCAGGGACTGGAATGTGGGGGAGAAGAAGAGCCTGGAGAGGCTCTTTGATGAGTCGGACCTCGGAAAGCTGATAGTGGTCACTGCCCTTATGGAAGCCGGGGCCGTTGCCGAGGAAGACGGAACGCTCGTTCTGAACGAAACGGTGCCCCTGGACGTCCTCAAGGTGGAGCTGCGCTTCCCCATAGACGATATCGAGGAGTACCTGGAGGACATCGAGGAGCGCTTCAAAACGGGCATGGTGACGGAGTACACCCTCGAAAAGAGGTACTTCGTCGAGGTTATTGAGGTCGATAGGGAGCTGGTCGAGGCGGCGCTTGAGATAGCGGAGGAGTACGCCACGGAGGAAAGCGTTGTCGAGGCGATGTTCGACGGCATAGCCCGCTCGGTTCTGGCGGACGTCATACTCGAGCTGGCCGAGAGGCACAGGCGCAAGAACGAACTGATGGATGCCATAATGGAGAGGGAGCCGATAGTCGTTGAGGGCGAGCGCGAGAGGGTGAACATATACTTCGACGAAGATGCCATAGAGGATTTCCTCAAGGAGCTCCAGAGCCTCGGCTACCTGAAGGTGAAGGGCAACAGGATATGGGTCTGATTCCCCTCTCCTCCCCTATCCCTCCGTAAAATTTTAAAAGGACTTTTCTCACCTAGGTCTGGAGGTGGTGGAAGTGGCGGAGCTGAAGGCGGTTATATTCCACGACCGCGACGGCACCCGCTACTACCGCTGCCCGCGCTGTGGAATGCTCTTCAGAACATCCAAGGACTACACAAGGCACGTGAACAGGGCCCACGGGCACCTGTTCCGGAAGTGATCTCCTATTCTCCCGCCATTTTCCCCAGTTTCGGTTCTTTAACATCCCGCGGGATGAGGAGAACGGCCAGGGCTGAAAAAAGTGATGAGCGGTAGGGCTTTCCGACCGCTAATCCCGGATTATTATTTCCTTCGTGAGCTTCACGATGAAGGTCTTCCCCACCTTCTCCCTCTCGACCAGCTGCTTTTTCTCCAGCTCCTGGATGATCCTGCTTATCGTCGGCCTCGAGTAGCCCGTCAGCTCCGGCAGCTCCTCCTGCTTGACCGTACCGCCCTTCTCGAGTATGGCGTTCACGACTATGCGCTCCTTCTCGGTCAGCACCTCAATGGGCACCCTGTTGGCGGACCACTTCTTCTTGGCGTAGTAGAGCGAAACCGGAACCGCCACGGCCAGTGAGAGCAGCACCGCGGCCGCTATCATCACCCAGTTGGTCTCCTTGGGCTGGGCGGGTATCTCTATCTCAAGGTTCTCACGGACCCAGTAGGTCTGGTATCCCATCGCCTCTATCTTCTTCTGGACGTCCTTGGACATGCCGGCGCCCATGAGCTCGACGAGATCCGGGTGGAGCTTCCGTATGGCGTCGGCGGTTGAGTCAGAGAGGGCATCCTCCTGGGTCAGGAGGAAGGGGTATCCGTATATCATGGCCCACCTCGCGGCCGCCAAAGCGGAGCCGTAGTCGCTGGAGCTGGCGACGACGACCGTGTCGTGTCCGTTGGGATAGAAGTGCAGCGCCAGCTTTGCCGCCGTTTCAGTCCTAACCGCACCGCCTATCCTCTCGACTATGAAGCCCATCTCAAGGAGCTCATCCTGAACCTTGTCGCTGATGGCCTGGGAGTCACCGATTATAAGGACGTGGTTCCAGCCGAACTGGGCGTAGCTCTGGAGCTGGGCGATTGTTCCGGGATCGAGTTCCTCGCGGTTCACGGGCAGTATCGGGACGTCCAGCATCTTGGCGTAGGGTAGAGCGATGATATAATCGATTAAATCATCGTTTCTCACTATTATAAGGTCGTACTTTGGCCCCTCCTTCGTATCCTGTGCGGAGGAGAGCGGAAGCATGAAGGATGAGAACACCAGCAGGATGAGCGTCAGAGCAACGGCCCGTTTAACCATTCCATCACCTGAAAAAAGGGTAGGAAAAGGCCCTTAAAAGGTTTTTCAAAGCTCCAGGGTTTCGCCGGGTTCGAGGATTACGACCTCCGCTTTGTCCCCGACCAGCCTCCTGAACTCCTCGGGGTCGGCTGAAATCGGGGGCCAGGTGTTGTAGTGCATCGGCACGACCTTCTTCGGCCTCAGGAACTCCACCGCCTTAGCCGCCTCGCGCGGTCCCATCGTGAAGTGGCCGCCTATGGGAAGCAGGGCAACGTCTATCGGCCCGTAGAGCTCGGCGAAGAGCTCCATGTCCCTGAAGACGAATGTGTCGCCGGCGTGGTATATCTTAACCCCATCGAGCTCTATTATGTAACCGCAAGCGCTTCCTATGCTGTATTTGCCGTCGCTGCTGGAGTGCCAGGCCGGAACCTGGACGATCTTGACCCCGTCAACCTCCGTCGGACCGTAGTTCATGCCGATGGTCGTTATGCCGCTCTCGCTCTCAACGAGGTAGTTGGCTATGTCGTACATGGCGACTATCTTCGCCCCGGTTCTCCTGGCTATCGCCGCCGCATCGCCGATGTGATCGCCGTGTGCGTGGGTCACGAGTATCAGGTCCGCCTCAAGCTCTTCCGGCTTCGCCGCGGCCTTCGGGTTGCCCGTCAGGAACGGGTCTATCAGAATCCTCTTGCTCCCCTCTATCAGAAAGGCAGCGTGGCCCAGAAACCTCACCTTCACCATGAAACCACCCCCGCGGATATAATAACCCGGACTAACTTAAGTCTTTCGGGTTGTGGCCGGAACAAACATCACCAAACGGTACGACCACTCCCCCTCATCTCAAATTACGAGGACTGGAGAGTATAATTGTAATGGTAGTAACTGAAGTACAATGTAACAGAACGCGCTTTAATAGGACATAAAAATGCATTCCTGTACAAAAAAGGGCAAGGTTTATAAACATGAACAGTGTTGAATATGAGCGGTGATTCAATAGTGGAGGGCCAGACTCAAATACTGATCGTTCTGGTTCTGTACCTTTCGTTTTTGATAGGGTTCGGAGTTTATCAGGGAAGGAAGGCAAAGAGCGGCAAGGACTTTGCCATCGCAGGCAGGCAGCTTCCGGGCTGGATAGCGGCGCTATCAGAACGCGCCACCGGTGAATCCGCTTGGGCTCTCCTGGGACTTCCCGGCTTCGCCTACGCCGCCGGTCTCTCAGCGATATGGGTCGCGGTTGGATGTGTGGCCGGTATCATCGTAGCCTGGACAGTCTTCGCCGGAAGGCTCAGGAGGGAGGCCGAGAAGTACGACGCGACAACGTTCATCGACTACATCGCCAGGCGCCACTCCGACGCCGAGAAGTGGATAAGAATCCTCGGCAGCGTTACCGTGGTGTTCTTCTTTTTCTTCTACGTCGGTGCCCAGTTCCTCGGCGGCGGAAAGACGCTGAACGCCCTCTTCGGCGTTGATCCAAAGATAGGAATGCTGATAACCGCGGTGATAATCCTGCCCTACACCGTCCTCGGAGGCCTCAAGAGCGTCGCCTACACCGACACCGTCCAGGCGATAGTCATGATACTCACCCTCACCATAGCCCCGATAGTGGGTCTCATATACATCGCCAACCACCCGGATGTTTTCGCCCACTCCGTTTCCAGCGCCCTAGAGATGTCCGGGCCAGAGTACTCCACGATCCTCGGCGGCCTCGTTGGTGGTGCGGCGTTCGTCTTTGTCATAGCCGAGTTCTCCTGGTTCTTCGGCTACCTCGGTGGAATGCCCCAGCTCAGCATCAGGTTCATGGCAATCAAGGACGAGAAGAACGCCAAACTCGCCAGGAACGTCGGCGTCAGCTGGACCATACTGGCATACATCGGTGCCCTCCTCATAGGGTGGATTGGAATAGCCATCTTCGGCCCGACCGGCCTCGAGGACCAGGAAGCGGTGATGCCCCAGGTTATGCTGAAGCTGTTCCCACCATTCATAGCCGCGATATTCATAACCGGTGCGATAGCGGCCATGCTCTCGACGGCTGATTCACTTCTCATACTCTCCGCCACCGAGCTCTCGGAGAACCTGCTCAAGCCCTTCGTCTACAAGGAGGAATTCGACCCCAAGAGGAGCCTCAAGCTTTCGAGAATCACCACCGTCGCCCTGGGTGTCATAGCACTCGTTACCGCCTACCTCGTGCCGTCAAAGCTCATCTACACCATCGTCGGCTACACCTGGGCAGGAATAGGCGACACCTTCTCGGTGATAGTCATAATGACGCTGTTCTGGAAGAGGTTCCACGGAAGGGCCGTCCCGCCGACCATCGTAACGGGGCTGCTGTTCACAATCTTCTGGATCAGCTCGGGGCTTGAGAAGGTCGTCTCGGCAAGGCTCATGACCTTCATCGTGACGGCGGTTGTTGCGGTGATAGCGACCTACGCCCTTAAACCCAAGGAGGCAGCCACCACCGCCTGAGTTTTGTTTTTATCCATTGATGTCCTTTTTAGCCCATCGGGGCTTTACTTTTCCCCCACCATGCCCATATTTACCTCGCTGTCCTTTTTAGGAAAGCTTATATAGAATTCCGCCGAGTTTAGGCCGGTGATGTGATGACGTTTGATTACTTCTTCAAGCCAAAGGCTATAGCGGTTATCGGAGCATCCAACGACCCGCTCAAGCTTGGCTATGAGGTCTTCAAGAACCTCAAGGATTACAAGGACGGCAAGGTTTATCCTGTGAACGTCAAGGACGAGGTCGTTCAGGGCGTCAAGGCCTACAAGAACGTGAAGGACATCCCGGACGAGGTCGACCTGGCCGTCGTCGTCGTTCCGAAGCGCTTCGTCAAGGGCACCATAGTGGACTGCGGCGAGAAGGGCGTCAAGGGAATAATCCTGATTACGGCAGGCTTCGGTGAGGTCGGCGAGGAGGGCAAGAGGGAGGAGCGCGAGCTCGTCGAGATAGCCCACAGGTACGGTATGAGAATAGTCGGCCCCAACTGCGTAGGAATAATGAACACCCACAACGACATGAACGCCACCTTCGTGATGGACGCGAAGAAGGGCGATATAGCCTTCATAAGCCAGAGCGGCGCCCTCGGGGCAGGAATAATCTACAAGACCGTCAAGGAAGGAATAGGCTTCTCCAAGTTCGTGAGCATCGGTAACATGGCGGATGTGGACTTCGCCGAGTTCATGGAATACCTGGCAGACACCGAGGAGGACAAGGCAATCGCGCTCTACATAGAGGGTCTGAAGAACGGAAGGGCCTTCATGGAGATAGCCAAGCGCGTTACCAAGAAGAAGCCCGTCATAGTTCTCAAGGCAGGCAAGAGCGAGAGCGGGGCGAGGGCGGCTTCGAGCCACACGGGCTCCCTAGCAGGCTCATACAAGATATACGAGGCGGCATTCAAGCAGAGCGGCATAATCGTCGCGGACACGATAGACGACATGCTCAGCATGGCGAGGGCATTCACACAGCCCCTTCCGAAGGGAACCCGCGTCGCCATAATGACCAACGCCGGTGGACCGGGAGTCCTCACCGCGGACGAGATAGACAAGCGCGGGCTGAAGCTGGCCAACCTCGAGGAAGAGACCATCGAGGGACTCCGCTCGTTCCTTCCGCCGATGGCGGCAGTCAAGAACCCTGTTGACATGATCGCGAGTGCTCGCGGGGAAGACTACTACAAGACCGCAAAGCTTCTCCTTAAGGACCCCAACGTTGACATGCTCATAAGCATCTGTGTCGTTCCGACCTTCGCGGGTATGACGCCAACCGAGCACGCGGAGGGCGTCGTGAGGGCGGTTAAGGAGGTCAACAACGGCAAGCCGGTTCTCGGCCTGTTCATGGCAGGCTACGTGAGCGAGCCCGCGAAGGAGGTCCTCGAAAAGGCAGGCATTCCGAGCTACGAGAGGCCGGAGGACGCGGCCGCCGCGGCTTATGCCCTCGTTGAGTTTGCAAAGGCTAAGGGAGTTTTGAAGGAGGAATGAGGTGATTTTGGATGGCGAAGGTTACGGACATGGTTTTGTGGGACAAGCCCGGGGAGAAGGTCATACTCCTCGGCAACCAGGCCATAGCGCGTGGCGCTTTGGAGGCCAACATAGCGGTTTACGCGGCCTACCCTGGAACCCCGAGTTCAGAGCTCACTGATACGATGGCGATGGTGGCGAAGAAGGCCGGCGTTTACATGGAGTACTCCACCAACGAGAAGGTCGCCTTTGAAACCGCCCTTTCGGCGGCATGGAGCGGCCTCAGGGCCATGACGGCCATGAAGCACGTTGGACTGAACGTCGCAGCAGACACCTTCATGAGCGCCGTCGGAATGGGCGTTGAGGGCGGATTCGTCATAATGGTCGCCGACGACCCGAGCATGTGGAGCAGCCAGAACGAGCAGGACACCAGGGTTTACGCGAAGTTCGCCAACGTCCCGGTTCTCGAACCCAGCGACCCGATGGAAGCCAAGGAGATGACGAAGTACGCCTTCGAGCTGAGCGAGAAGTTCAAGCACTTCGTCATCCTGAGGACTACCACGAGAACGTCGCACGCCAGGGGAGACATCATCCTAGGAGAGCTGCCCGAGGAGATAAAGCAGGGCAAGAGGAAGTTCGGAAACTTCAAGAAGGACCCGAGCAGGTTCGTCGACATACCCGCCAACTCGAGGCGCTTCCACCCGCAGATACTAGAGAAGATAGAGAAGATACGCGAGGAGCTCAACGAGTGCCCGTTCAACTGGATAGAGGGCGACGAGAGCGCCAAGGTCGGTATCATCGCCCCGGGACTGGCATACTCCTACGTGAAGGAGGCCCTCCACTGGCTCGGCGTCGAGAACGTAAAGGTCCTCAAGCTCGGAACCCCGTTCCCCCTCCCGTACGGCCTGCTTGAGAAGTTCCTCGACGGTCTCGAGAAGGTTCTCATCGTTGAGGAGCTCGAGCCGGTCGTCGAGGAGCAGGTCAAGACCTGGGCCTACGACAGGGGCCTGAAGATCCCGATCCACGGAAAGGACCTCGTGCCGAGGGTTTACGAGATGACCACCAGGAGGGCCGTCGAGGCCGTAGCAAAGTTCCTCGGCCTTGAGACCCCGATAGACTTCGGGGAGCTCGACGAGAAGTACGAGAAGGTCAAGGGGATGGTCCCGCCGAGGCCGCCGAGCCTCTGTCCGGCCTGCCCGCACAGGAACACCTTCTACGCCATAAAGAAGGCCGCCACGCCGCGCGCCATATTCCCGAGCGACATAGGCTGTTACACCCTCGGTGTCCTCCCGCCGCTCAAGGCCGTTGACACGACCGTCGCGATGGGCGGTTCAATCGGAGTTGCCCACGGCCTCAGCATAGCCCTGAACGGTTCCGTTGCGGAGGAGCAGAGAAAGACCGGCAAGGAGAAGAAGGTCATCGTGGCAACGATAGGCGACTCGACGTTCTTCCACACGGGACTCCCGGCTCTGGCCAACGCCATCTACAACCGCTCCAACGTACTCATAGTCGTCGTCGACAACCTCGTCACTGCAATGACCGGCGACCAGCCGAACCCGGGAACCGGTGATACACCGCACGGACCCGGCAAGCAGATAAAGATCGAGGAAGTTGCGAAGGCCCTCGGTGCGGACTTCGTCGAGGTCGTCGACCCGTACGACATCAAGGCGACCGTCGAGACCATGAAGAGGGCCCTCCAGGTCGAAGGAGTGAGCGTTGTCGTCACCAGGCGCGTCTGTGCCCTCCACAGGATAGGCGAGCTCAGGAGGGCCAGGATACAGTGGCCGCTCTACCAGGTCAACGAGGAGAAGTGTACCGGCTGTAAGATATGTATCAACGCCTACGGCTGTCCGGCAATCTACTGGGACGCCGAGACCGGAAAGGCCAAGATAGACGAGCTCATGTGCTGGGGCTGCGGCGGATGTGCGCAGGTCTGTCCGTTCGACGCCTTTGAGAAGGTCAGGGAGGGAGAGATATGAAGGAGTACAACATCGTTATCACCGGAGTTGGCGGCCAGGGAATCCTCACCGCCGCCAACCTTCTCGGCTGGGCCGCCCTCCGCGCCGGCCACAAGGTCAGGATGGGAGAGGTCCACGGAATGAGCCAGCGCTTTGGTTCGGTCATCGCCTACGTCCGCTTTGGGGAGGAGGTTTACGGCGCGATGGTTCCCGAGGGAAAGGCCGACGTCATCCTCTCCTTCGAGCCGGTCGAGGCGCTCCGCTACATCAACTACCTCAAGAAGGGCGGGCTGGTCTTCACCAACGCGAGGCCGATACCGCCGGTTCAGGTTTCGATGGGCCTGGCCAGCTATCCGAGCCTCGATGAGATAAAGAAGGTCGTCGAGGAGGACTTCCAGGCCAAGTTCATGGCCTTCGACGCCGAGGAGCTGGCCATGAAGGCCGGCCACGTGATAACGACCAACGTCGTCCTCATAGGCGCGCTGACCCAGACGCCCGGCTTCCCGCTCTCGGCGGAGCACGTCAAGGAGGTCATCCGCGTCAGCGTCCCGCCGAAGGCCGTCGATGTGAACATGAAGGCCTTCGACCTCGGTGTCCAGGCCGCAAAAGAGATGCTGGGGCTCTGATGCCCCTATTTTTAACTATTCTGAGTGCACTTTCTTGACAACCCTTTTCGAACATCCGCCAAAACCCTTATAACTTACCCCGGGGTAAGCTCCTTACCCCCGGGTAAGCCAACATCCCTCAGATCCACAGTGTTCCAGAAATGCAGAAGGCCCAGAAACCAGGCGATCAACCAACGTGTTTCTAAGATGGACCCAAAAAGGGGAGTAAAAGATTCTGAGGGACAAGAGGGTTTCACCACTCTTCCTCTTCCTCGATGAGGCCGTACTTCTCCAGCTCGCGGAGGAGCTTTCTGACGGCCTCCCAGGCGTCGTGCTCGCTCTTCGCTCCGGAGCAGACTATCTTTCCGGAGGAGAAGAGCAGTATAACCGCCCTCGGCTCCTTGACGCGGTAGATGACGCCGGGGAACTGCTCGGGTTCGTACTCACAGTTTGGCAGACTGAGGGCAACGGCATCGAGGTTGAACTCCATGCCGATGTCGCCGCTGAAGACCATGTTCTGGATGTCTATCTGCGGGGCGCGGCCGAATTTTGCTCCAATCTTCTTGAGCATCTGAATGAGCTTGTTGACGGCGCGCTCTATGTCCTCGACGCTCTTGGCGCCGGTGACGACGAGCTTGCCGGAGCTGAATATAAGGAGCGCCACCTTGGGCTCCTCGAAGCGGCAGATTATGCCGGGGAACTCCTCGGGGTTGTACTTGGAGTTGGGGCAGATTTCAATGACCTTCTCAAGGTTGAGCTGGGTGAACAAGTCCACAGAAGCGACGATGTTCTCAATCCTGAGCTTTACATTGCTCATGTCGACCAAGGCTTACACCTCCAGATGGTGGGTTTAAAAACCCTTTATAAATGAGGCGGGTTGAGTTTTTAAAGGTTTAGGTCACGATGGCCGGGGGAGCGGAGAAAATGCACACAAGTGTTCAGGCAGGAGTCGGAACTTTCTTAAGAGAGGGTAACTAAAAATCAAGAAGGCTTAAAAGGTGTTGGGCAGAGCTGGGGGTGGTGAGACCATGAGAAACACGATGGTTTTAGTAAGGACCGACAACTTTCAGAAGGCCAGCATCGCTCTGGCTGACCTGGTGCGCTACGGAGGAATGCAGATACGCGGCGACCCGAGGATTATTCCCCCCGCCCTCTCCGACTGGGCCTTTGAGAAGATAAGCGGTGAGAGGCCGAGGAGACGCTTCAGGGCCCACGTGATCGCCCAGATAGACCTCGCGCCAGCGAAGGCGATAGGAAGGCTCATGGACATACATCCACCCGCGCACGTTCTCGTGATTCCCCCCGATACCGAAGTCTGGGAAGAGATAATGCGGCTCTGGGGAACTTTTGAGAAGCTCAAAGGCTTCCACCCTCCAAAGAGGGCCCGGGCGGAGGAGCTAAGGAAGAAGCGCGAGAAAGAGATGGAGAACGAAGGATTGGAGGAGTTTTAGGGAAGGATCATTAGACCCTCCTTTTCTCCAGCGTTTTTAAGGTCATCATCTAATGTTCCCAGAGTATCAACCCCATAAACAATGCATGTAGCGAGGATTATAGCGTCGTTTGGAAGTAGGTTGTGCTTTCGCATCAGCTCATAGGAGAGTCCAAGAACTCGTCATCTGCAGGCAGTATGTGAAACTGTTCAATGAAATCTCTTGGCTCGTCGGAAAGTATCACAGCGCTTATTTCCCCGCGCTTTTTGATTGTAAACGGCGAACGTCCGGTCTTAAGGGCGATGTAATGAAAAAGGAACTCGTTGAAGACTATATCGTTAATGAGGGGAACCATACCATTGTTTAAAATCTCCTCAAAGAGGAGACCGCCAGGGGATTACCTTTCAGGCCCTCAATTAAAAGGGATGAATCCACGAAGATTAACTCATTGGAGGTACCACTCTTCTTTATTTACATCCCCCTTGAATCTGCCGAGGTACTTGGAGAAAACATCCCTTTTCAGCCCTTTTCCGGGCTCCCTCTCGACCAGAATCTCAATTTTCCTCCTGAGGATTCGCTCCATCCAAGGGGGAACCTTCACGACTATCTCGCCCATGAGACCACCTAGGAAGAATTAAAACGAAAGGAGATTTAAACTTTCACTTCTTCTTCCGCTTTCGTATCCTAATGTTGGCTATATCCCCGAGCGTCGGCTCGTAGTCCCTTGGAATGCTCTTCTTCTCCAGAACCTCCCCACCTTCGGTCTCGATGAGTTTTATTTTGAAGTACTTCTCCAGCTTTTTCGCTTCCTTTATCGTCGGCTCGCGGTGGCCGTGGGCGATGGCGCGGAGGTCGTTCATGGAGAGCCCGATCTCATGGGAGAGCTCCTCGTAGCTCTTCCCCGAGCGCTGTATCGCCTTATAAACCCTCTCTGCGTAATCCTCAACTATCTCCTCCGTGTACAGCGGCCTCTCCGTCCTTGGCTTTGGAGCGAGCCTGGAGGCCGGCCGCGAGTACGTCCTCCTCACCGGCCGCCTTCCGGTGGGCATTATGCTGAAGGTTCCGGGCTTCTTTCCGCCGTATTTCTCATAACAGCGGTCGCAGACGAGAACTTCCGCCCCCTCGATCCTTATCCTGTGACCGGGACCTCTTATCGGCGCCCCACATATCTCACAGTACCTCGGTTTGGCCTTCCCCATCTCAATCACCTTCTTGCTCCACTTAAGGCTGGGAGTCATGCTTTTTAAACCCCACGATGAGCTTATATCGATGGCGGAAGTGAAGATAGAGCGGCTCCCCGAGCTTGACCAGGAAACGCTGGAAAGGCTCATCGAAATATACATGAGGGGCTACGAGGGCATGCGGGAGTACGGCGGTGAAGGGGAGAGCTACGCGAAGCGCTACCTTCGATGGTGCTGGAACAAGGCGAAGGACGGCTTTTTCATCGCGAAGATCGGCGACGAGATAGCGGGCTTCATAGTCTGCGACGCGGACTGGTACAGCAAGTACGAGGGGAGAACCGTCGGGGCAGTCCACGAGTTCGTGCTCGACAAGAAGTTTCAGGGACACGGCATAGGACATAAGCTTATGGAGAAGTGCCTGGAGTACCTCGCGGAACGCACCGACAGGGTGGAGCTGTGGGTCGGGGAGAAAAACGAAGGTGCTATCAGGTTCTATGAGGACTACGGCTTCAGGCGCGTCGGTCAGAGCGGAATATGGGTGCGCATGGTGAAAGACCTGCGAAAGGGGGATAATAAAAACCGCTGAGGGATGTTGATGCCGTGCATAAAACCACCCCAGCCTGAGAGGGTGAAAGATTTGAAGGAAGAGAGCTTCATACGCGAAGGTAGAGGCAGGCTGAAGATCGTCATAGAGAGCGAGAGTGAAACCCTGGAAACGACCATTAAAGGCTCACTGAAGAGCGTCGAGGAAATAGCCGAGATGCTGGGCGTCGAGGCAAAGGACGGGAGGTTGGAGACCACCGTTGACGGCGTCAGGGTCAGAATGGAGCGCGGAAGGCTGGAGATGGAGTTCGAGAACGGGGACAGGATGAGGATCGAGAAGGCATAGCTCAGCCCCAGAGCCCTATGACCAATATTCCAATCGTCGTGAGGGCCATCGCATAGGCCAGTTTCTTCGTGAGGGGCTCCTTGAGGAAGGCCACCGCCATAAGCGATGCCATTATCGGGGTCGATTCGGTGACCGGCGTGGCTATGCTTGAGCCCGCAAACTTCAGGGCGAGGGCAAAGAAGTACTGGCCCAGTATCGTTCCAAAGAGTGTTATAACAAAAACCAGGCCCCAGCCCCGAAGGTTTAGCTTTTTAACGTCCTCCCCGATGCGCGGTAGGAAGAGAAGCCCCGCAAGGGCTCCAAACCCTATTCTCAGGCCGATTATCGAGAATGCGCTTGAACCTTCGACGAGCCAGTCCGTGACGATTACCGCGAACGTCCACAGGAGCTGGGCGAGGAAGACGTAGACTACTCCCTTCCAGCTCACCCCTCCGGTGGAGCGGCCTTCGGAGGCCGTTATTACGACGGCTACTGTGATGGCAAAGGCCCCTGCCAAGAGGCCAGCAGTCAGCGGCCTGCCGAGGGTGTAGTGGGCGACGAACATCGTCAGTATCGGATGGAAGGTAACGAGTATAGCCGCCCTCGAGACACCTAGGATGTTCATGCCCTCTAGGAAGAACCAGTCCGCCAGTGTAAAGCCAACGACACCCGAGATTACCAGAATAACCCACTCGAAACCAGAAAGTTTCGGGGGGCCGAGGTAGAGGACGAGGGGGATGTAGAAGGCCGAACCCATGAAGAGCCTAACCACGTTCAGGGTGAGCGGGCTTATCCCCCTCATCGAAACCTTGGAAAGGACCGAGGCAAGGGCCCACACGAACGCCGCTGAAAGAGCGAGTATCACACCGAGGATGACCGACATTGTTGGGAATGGCGCATTGGAACTAATAAGGGTAACGATTGAAAAAGAAGCAGAAAGAGACCTCACTCCACCGGAGGCCTGAACTTGTAGCCGTAGAGGATTATTCCGTCCTCCTCGAACTCCCTTATCTTCTTGGTGACGACCTCGACCTCCATTCCGAAGTCTATCTCCTCGGGGTCGACATCTGTCAGCTGGGCGAGGACGACGGGTCCCTCTTCAAGCTCAACCAGAGCGAGGGGGAAGGGCTTGTAGTACTCGAAGCCGCTGGGCGGGTTCCTGACGATGGTCCAGCTGAGGACCTTGCCCCTACCGCTCAGCTCGATTTCCTCGATCTTCCTCGAGCCGCAGACCGGGCAGACAGACCTCTTCGGGAAGTGCACGTGGCCGTTCTCGCACTTTCCGCCTATGAGCATGTACTTCTCGCGGAAGTGCCTCCAGTAGCGGGAAACCTGCATCGGGCGCGCCATTTCAGACCCTCCTAAAGACGTTAACGGTTATGTTCGAACCGGTTCCACCTATGTTCTGGGTCAGGCCAATCTCGGCATCCGGCACCTGGCTCGGCGCCTCGCCGCGGAGCTGGAGGACAGCTTCGACCGTCTGGTAAACTCCCGTGGCTCCGACCGGATGACCTCTCGCCTTGAGGCCTCCCATGGTCTGTATCGGGTAGTCTGCGTCAATGGCTATCTGTCCCTCCTTGGCGAGTTTGGCGCCTTCGCCCTTCCCGGCAACGCCGAGGGCCTCGAGACTGAGCGCGGCCATGACGGTGAAGGCGTCGTGAACCTCGAAGAAGTCGATATCCTTAGCGGTAACTCCGGCCATCTTATAGGCCCTTTCGGCAGCGACTTTGGCGGCCTTCAGAACAAGGAGGTCCTCCCTGCTGGCGAGGCTTATGGTGTCTATGGCGCGCCCCATTCCGGCAACCTCTACCCACTTCTCCTTCGGAACGCCTAGTTCTTTGGCCTTCTCGGGCGTGGTGATTATCACCGATGCCGCACCGTCGCTGACGGGCGAGGCGTCGAAGAGCTTGAGCGGGTCGGCAACGTAGGGGCTCTTGAGGACGGTTTCGACCTTAATCGGGCGCTTGAACATGGCGTAGGGGTTCCTGGCACCGTTGGCGTGGGCGTTGACCGCGAAGAGCGCCAGATCCTCCTCGGTGTAGCCGTAGGCCTTCATGTAGTAGCGCATGATGAGGGCGTTCAGAGCTACGAAGCTCGCCCCGTGGAAGAGCTCCCACTCGGCGTCGGCCGCGTAGGCCAAATAGCGGGTCGCGTCGCTCGGCCAGGCATCGGTCATCTTCTCGACGCCAACTACAGCCACCACATCTTCGAGTCCGCTGAGGACTGCCTTGACTCCCTCCTGAACGGCGGCACCGCCGCTGGCACATGCTGCTTCGATTTTAACGGCCGGGATGTTCCCGAGTCCTGCCCAATCGGCTATGAGCGCGCCGAGGTTCTCCTGCTCCACGAAGGGGCCGGAAACCATGTTTCCAACGTAGAGTGAATCGACCCTGTCTATCCCGGCATCGTCCATAGCGTTGAGGAGCGCCTCGACTGCGAGGTCCCTCAATCCGAGCTTCCAGTGCTCACCAACGGGGGTCATACCGGCACCGATTATGACTGCCTTCCTCATCTCAACCACCTCACAGGATGTACTTCCTCCTCGCCTTCGCGTAGAGGGCGTAGTCTATGTACTTCTTCCTGTTCACGTAGTCCATGGTCTTCGGAGCCAGCTCGCGCTTCTCCTCGATGGCGTCCTGAACGACTATGCTGAAGGCGTCGCTTCCAGCGCCGGAGCCGAAGGAAACCCACAGGATCCTGTCGCCGGGCTTGGCTATGTCAAGAACCGCTGAAACACCGACCATCGTTGCGCCGCTGTAGGTGTTTCCGATTATTCCGGTGAGCAGGCCGGGGAGAACCTTCTCCTTCGGGATTCCAAGGATTTTGGCAACAGTGAGCGGGAACTTGACGTTCGGCTGGTGGAAGACAGCGTAGTCGAAGTCGTCCACGGTGAGACCTAGCTCCTCCATGAGGGTTTTGGCCGCGTTGACTATGTGGTGGAAGTAGGCAGGCTCGCCGGTGAACCTGTTTCCGTGCCTCGGGTAGTGCTCGTGCTGTCTCCTCCAGAAGTCCGGCGTGTCGGTAACGTACGAATAGCTTCCCTCGAAGTAGGCAACGGTCTCGCTGCTCTTCTCGCCGACTATGAAGGCCGCTCCACCCGCTCCCGCGGTGAACTCCAGATGGTCGCCGGGCCTTCCCTGGGCGGTGTCCGCTCCAATGGCCATGGCGTAGTCGGCCATCTCCGAGCCAACGAAACCTATAGCGGTCTGCAGAGCCTCGGTTCCCGCTTTACAGGCGAACTCAAAATCGGCGGTGCTTACATCCGGCGTGGCGCCGATTGCCTCGGCTATGACCGTGCCAGTTGGCTTGACCGCGTAGGGCTTGCTCTCGCTTCCGAACCAGACGGCCCTGATGAGCGCCGGGTCTATCTTAGCCCTCCTGAGGGCGTTTCTCGCGGCCTCAATTCCTATCGTGAGCGCGTCCTCGTCGAGACCGGGAACGGCCTTCTCCTGTATCGGGAAGCTGGAAACTCCCCAAACGCGTCCTATCTCTTCGGCCTTGATTCTATACATCGGAACGTAGGCACCGTAGCCGACGATGCCGACTTCGCGCCTTGGCTTCAGGAGCTTTTTCATGGTGCATCACCCACAAAAGCTGAACGTGACTTCGGCTATGGTTCAGGAGCGAGTTATAAAAGCCTTTCGGTGAAAGTAAAAGGGTTTTTCGACGATTAGCGATAGAAACGTTCATGACTTCACGGAGATAACTCCTCCAGTTCCCTCTCCAGTTCCCAGCATTTCCACGAGCTCCCCAACGTTCTTGAAGGCAAGAAAGTACCTCTTTCCCTCCTCACCGTCTATTAGGATTCCAGAGTCCGAGGTGGCATACGACTCGACGTAGCCGTAGGGGCCCTTGTAGAGACCGAGCCTGTACTTCCCGAACGAGAGGCCGTTGATCCTGACCTCCAGAACCTCCTTTGAAGAGGCCTCTCTGAAGTCCTTCACCGCTATCTCAAAGCGTTTCTTCCGGGTCTCTATCAGCACTTTTCTGTTCTTCACACCCATTCTGACGGCAATCCTCATGGGGACGTATTCATCGAACTCCCTCTTTATCCTGAGGACCACAAAGAGGGTTATGAACAAAAAGGGCAGCAAAACGGGAAAGATGGGGGTAATCAAACCCCAATCCATTCCCTGCTCCCCCGAAGAATCACGGTTTCCTCACGACGAACAGCGCGTGATCCTTCTCGTAGGGCTCGAGCGAAAGCCTCTCAACGACCTCGAAGTACTCGGAGAGCTCCCTCTCGACCTCCTTGAAGACCTGCTCGGGCTCCTTGGTGACGTCGATGCTCCTGCTCTTGACGCTTATCATGGCGTAGCCGCCGCTCTTCAGGAAGACCCTGGCGTTGTCTATGAGTATCTTTGCCTGCGTCGGCTGGGCGACGTCCTCGAAGATAACGTCAACCTTCGGCACGAGTGCGCGGTAACCTTCCGGCTTGGTGGCGTCGCCGAGTATCGGGACGAGGTTCCTGCGCTCCTCCACAAGGGGCACCAGCTCCCTCAGGACGCGCGGGGAGAACTCAACGCCGAATACCTTACCCTCCCAGCCAACGACGTCGCTGACGTGGCTGGCGGTGGTTCCGCTCGCGACTCCGAGGTAGAGAACCTTTGAGCCTGGCTTTATCGGGAAGTTCTCGAGACCGTTCAGTATGGCCGCACCGAGCTTCGACCTGCTCGGATTCCATATCCTGTACTCCTCACCCTCGGACTTTATCAGCCTCTCGCCGTAGACCTTCTGGCCCGGAACGAGGTTCTTGGTGGCTATCCTCTCACTCCCGTCCTCATCAACGAAGACGTAAACACCGGGGAACTTGCCCTTCTTAATCCTCATCTACCTCACCTCTTGCCGCCCTTCTTCTTTTTCTTTCCGCCCTTCTCGCCCTTCTTACCCTTTCCGGCCTTTTCCTTCTTCTTGCCGCCGAAGCCCTTGCCCCGCTTTTCCTTCCCCTTGAACTTCTTCTTTTTCTTCTTTTCCGGCTTGGCCTTCCTCTTGGGCGGGTTCGGGTACTTCTGCTTTATCTCCTGGATGCGCTGCTCTATCTCCTGTTTCAGCTCCTCTGCTATGTACTCGCCGGAGAAGTAGTCAACGCGCGCCGCTATAGCGAGCTTTCCTGCCAAAGCTCTCGCGATCTTACCCCTCTGCCACCACGGCGAGCGGTTTATAGCTGGATACTGGAAGATGACGCCGTGCTTCGGAGGTTTGGCACCGCTCCTCAGGTGCCTGAAGAGGGCCTTCTCTGCACCGAGGACCTGTATCGTCGATGCGGGCATTATGGCGAGCTCCTTGAGTCCCCCCGCGAGGCTCATAAGGCGGGCGGCGAGCTTGGCGCCGACCAAAGCTTTCAGGTTCGGTGCGACCTCGTCCATGGCCGTCTCCAGGTAGTCCTCTATCTCCTTCCTGAGCTTGTAGAGGTCGTTTATCTCGCTGGCCAGTTTCATTATGATGTCGCTGTCGAACTTGCCGAGCGGAGCGCCCATTGACTTTTCAGCAGCCTTCAGTATCTTCTCCACCTTGGAATCCGGGAAACCAAGGCTCCTGAGCCTCTCCTCGCTGACGTTGTCCCTCGAGCCAACGGTCTTGACGAACGCCACGTACTGCTCGTGCCTCGGGAGTATCTCATCGAGCTCCGGGAAGTGCAGGCCGTACCACTCCCTCAGCCTGGAGACGAGAAGGTTGGTGACCTTGTCTATATCGTCAAGGGCCTCGATGGCCTGGATTATCATCTTGTCCCTTGCTCCGCTCTGCTCCTGTATGCGGAGCCTGGTCAGGGCAACGCCAACCCCAAAGTACTCGTCGAACCAGTTCTCGCCGAGGAACTCCTCCGGGCTTGAGCGGAGCTTCTCTCCGGCGATGTTCGGGAACTCGGCGGTTGCGTTGTAGCCGAGCTCCTTCAGCGCCCTCCCCAGTTCGGAGTCTTCCACCACAAACTCGTCGTAGCCCCTCTCCCTAAGCTCGTCGAGGAAAGAAACCAGCTCGTCGCTTGGCTCGCCCTTCAGGAGCTTGTCAAGGCTCGCTTCCGGCCTTCCGGAGAAGACCCTCTGATCAATGAGATTACCGCTCTCGTCAAAGGCGTAGATGCCCCTGACGTTCTCGGCAAGGTACGCTTTCATCATCATCACCCTCTCAGTTTTTGTTTCCGAAGTATAAAAGGGTTGGGAGTTTTAAACCCTTGCGTGTGTTCGTTCGGTATTAACATAAATGCATGCGGGCAATTGAGAACCAAATTGGTCCAGTTTTTATGTATGCGCAATGGCTTAGGATTCCACACTGTATAACTATGTCATATGCAGCTTGTTACTGTTAATGAAAGAAACGCTTAAATATTTCGACATCACTTTACGTAATAAAAATTTCACCCGGACCCGGTTTACAGACCTGGAAGCTCCCCGGGTCAAAAGCGTGAGGAGCGGGTCTGCTCCAACCTTCACGGGAGGTGCCCTGATGGAGTCCAAACGCTTGGCTCTTCTATTTACTGGATTCCTCGTCATCTTGTTGCTTTTTTATTTTGCAAGGGAGGAACGGGGCCAAAAAAGCTGTCTTCTGGAGAAGTCAGAGACAAAAATCGAGTGTCCGGCGGTTCACGTTATGTTCGCGGACGAAGGAATGGACGTCGTCGAGTACCACCAGAACGGAACGGCCGTGCATTTCGCGGAGATGTACCTGAGGGGAATGGTGATAAACGAAAGTCCTCCCCAAGGAGGCCCCCAGATATTCACCGAGGAGAGCAACTGGACCGAGGAACTGGGTATTAAACCCCCATGTGTGCTCCAGGGACAGAGCGGGCTTGTCGATCTCAGGGAACCGGGATACCTACTCCTGTGGCCGGTGCTCAACCATGTGGACTGCAACGGACCGCGTGAGGTGACCCCACAGAAACTAAAGAGCTCCCTGGCTCCCGCTGGCAAAGTTTACCTCGCCTACTATGTTGTCCCAACCAAAGAAGGGGAATTTAGGGTTTACGAGTCGATAGCGTGGGGCGGCCCCGTGAAGTTCGAAGACGTTAAAGTGAAGTGCACGTGTTCAATTGAAACACTAATGGCCAAGGTCGATGATGCCGTAAAGTCAGCGGGATTTGTACAAGTCCCTTCCTGGGATATATCGGGTAGCAATGAGCATCTCATGCCTCTGGGGGCAACAATGTATCGCAGAGGCGACGATTACCTCTACGTCGAATTCTCTGAGGCCAAGGGCATGGATCTGGTGAGAGTCCTCATGATAATGGGCGATGAGAAAACCGTGAAAGCCTACGCGGAAGCCTTCACCGCGGGAAGCATCGAGGGTTAAGGCCCTTTCACTTTCCATATTTCCATGGCATGAAAATAAAGAGACCGGGAAAGCCATCAGTCCTCCCAGGGCTCGGTGTACTTGAGGGCCCAGCCGAACTCCTCCTTGAGTATGTCTATGGCCGCGCTCGGTGGGATTATCCCGCGCTCGGTTATGATGACGTCCACGTACTCCGGCGGCGTGACGTCGAAGGCCGGGTTCCAGACCTCTATGTTCTCCGGCCAGGTCTTGAGCTCCTCCTCCGGAATGACCTCGGTCGGGTCGCGCATCTCTATCTCGACCAGCTGGCCGAGCATCGTCTCAGGGTGGAACTTGTAGGTCTCCGCGGCGATCATCGTCCACACCCTGTGCTCCTTGGCGGTGAGGGCTATGAGGGCGGTTCCAATCTTGTTTATCACCGCGCCGTTCACGGTTATGCTGTCCGCGCCCATGACCACCTTGTCGGTCATCTTCATGTAGTGCCTCGCGGCGCTGTCAACGACATAGATTACCGGGATGCCGTAGCTCGCCAGCTCCTTTGCCGTGAGCTTGCCCTGCCACTTGGGCCTCGTCTCGGTGACTATGACCTTTATGTCCTTGCCCTGCTCCCAGGCGGTCTTCATGACGCTTATTGCTGCCTTGCTGTGGCAGTGGGTCATTATGACGTCGCCGTCCTCTATTCTCTTCGCCCCCATCTCTCCGATTCTTTCAAGGGCCTTCTCGGAGTTGTGGATGAACTCCTTCGCGGCGTTTATGACGATAAACTTGAGCTGCTCAAGGTCCGCCCCGCCGGCGTACGCCACTTTCCCGCGGTGCATGACGTAACGGAGCGCGTTGGGGAGCGAGACGGCGGTGGGCCTCGTCTCATAGAGAAGCTTGGCGGCCTTCTTCATCTCGTCCCAGAACGCATCAACGTCCGTCGCTCCGCTCTTCTCAGCCTGAATCTGAAGGGCGTAGGCCGCGTATCGCCCTATCTTGCCCGCACCCCTTATCCTCATATCCCTGATCTCCTGGGCAATCTCGAGCACTTCATTCACCACAGGCATTTCCATCCCCCCTTACTGGTAGCCCCATATTATGTCGGGAGGGTTTATAGGTGTTTTTATGTTCACCGGTGGAGGTTTAGGTTCGTTGATGTTCTGAAAAGAACCCACAGGGTTTAGTTTACATTTGTAAACCACCCTAACGACCATTGCAGAAAGATTTATAACCAATCGCCGCCATCGTTAAGTGTATAGAATTGGTGACGTGCTCAAAAGTGTGCATTTAATGGGGGGAACGGAAGTGGAGGAAAAACTCATGCGCAAGCTGGGTTCAGGTTCACTGGACTTTGAAACGTACTTCTCCGATAAGGCCAAATCAATGAAGGCATCCGAGATAAGGGAGCTTCTCAAGCTCGTCGAGAGCTCGGACGTTATCTCACTCGCCGGCGGCCTCCCCGCCCCGGAGACCTTCCCGGTTGAGAAGATCAAGGAGATAGCCCAGGACGTTCTCACCCACCACGCCGACAAAGCTTTGCAGTACGGTACCACCAAGGGCTTCACCCCGCTCCGCCTCACCCTCGCGGACTGGATGGAGAAGCGCTACGGTATTCCAACCAGCAAGGTTGAGATAATGATGGTCGCCGGCAGCCAGCAGGCCCTCGACCTCATCGGAAGAACGTTCATCAATCCTGGCGACCTCATAGTCGTCGAGGGACCGACCTACCTCGCCGCCCTCAACGCGTTCAAGTACTACGACCCCGAGTTCATCAGCATCCCGATGGACGACAACGGAATGATGGTCGACCTCCTTGAGGAGAAGCTCAGAAAGCTCAACGCCGAGGGCAAGAAGATCAAATTCGTTTACACGGTCTCAACTTTCCAGAACCCGATGGGCGTCACCATGAGCCTTGACAGGAGGAAGAGGCTCATCGAGCTCGCGAGGGAATACGACTTCCTTATCATTGAGGACAGCCCGTACAGCGAGCTTCGCTACTCCGGGGAGCCCATCCCGCCGATCAAGCACTTCGACGACGAGGGCCGCGTCATGTACCTCGGAACGTTCTCAAAGATACTCGCACCAGGATTCAGGCTCGGATGGATAGCGGCACACCCGCACTTCATAAGGAAGATGGAGATAGCCAAACAGGCCGTTGACCTCTGCGCCAACACTCTCGCGCAGCTCATCGCCTGGAAGTACGTTGAGGAGGGCTACCTCGACGAGCAGATACCGAAGATAATCGAGTTCTACAAGCCGCGCAGGGACGCGATGCTCGAGGCCCTCGAGGAGTACATGCCCGAGGGCGTCAGGTGGACCAAGCCCGAGGGAGGAATGTTCATCTGGGTCACCCTTCCGGAGGGCATCGACACCAAGCTCATGATGGAGAAAGCCGTCTCCAAGGGCGTCGCCTACGTTCCCGGTGAGGCGTTCTTCGCCCACCGTGACGTCAAGAACACGATGCGCCTGAACTTCACCTACGTGCCCGAGGAGAAGATACGCGAGGGCGTCAAGAGGCTCGCCGAGGTCATAGAGGAAGAGATGAAGGCCCTCAAGGGCTGACCACTCTTCTTTTCCTTTCGCAAAGCTTTTTATCCCCTTCTTAGAACTGCAGTTAAGGTGATAGTCATGAAACCGCTGATCGGTATAATCGGTCAGATTGACCACTCGAGGAACAGACTGTTTCTGGACAAAACCCACATCGAGAAGATCGCGGCGGCCGGCGGAATCCCCGCGGTTTTCAACACCGCCGCCTCACCGGACGAGGTTCTGGAGCACGTCGATGGGGTACTTCTCATAGAGGGGCCCGATGTTCACCCCCATTTCTACGGGGAGGATCCCTCCGGTGCCATCAAGTACGTCGATGTTGACAGGGACGAGTTTGAGATAAGCCTCGTGAAAAAGGCCGTTGAGAGGGGTGTTCCAATACTCGGTATCTGCAGGGGCATGCAGGTCATAAACGTGGCCCTGGGCGGAACCCTCTACCAGGACCTCACCGAGATACCCAAGGCAATAAAGCACGACTGGGAGCTCAAACTCATAGGACCAAGCCAGCGCGTCCACGGGGTCAGGATAAAGATGAGCTCAAAGCTCTACGGGATACTCAAGGACGAGCTGGACATAGAGGGCACCAACGAGGTCTATCTCCGGGTGAACAGCTTCCATCACCAGGCCGTCAAGAGGGTGGGCGAGGGAATCCGGCCGGTTGCGTACGCGGTCGATGGGCTGATAGAGGCAATAGAGGGCGCCGAGGATGCAGAGGGTTTCATAATGGGGGTCCAGTGGCAGCCCGAATACCTGCCCGAGATGGAGAGACTGTACGAGGCCTTCGTAAGGGCAGCGGCCGAGTATCGGGCGAGGAGGCTCGAGCTTGAGAGGGTCGAGATAGAGGCGGAGCTCAAGGAAAAGCTCGGGAAGGCGGAAATCGAAGAAGCCCCATCCATTACGGAGGAACAAGGTGAGAGCCATCGCAGCTCGGAAACGACCGATAACCCTCCCGACACGACCCCAACGTGATTCCCCTTTCCAGAATCTTTCTCTCCGCTTCCCTTAGGATCTCAAACCTCAGCTCGCGAGGCAGGTAGTGGTATCCCCCAATCTTCTCCCCCCTCTCGTAGAGGGGCCAGAGCCTCTCCATCAGCTCCGGAAACTTAGCGAACATCCTCCCCTTTGAATCTGGCCTCAGCTTGAGGGTCGAGACCGTGATATGGCTCACGAAGCTCAGGGCGTCGAGCGTCTCCTCGAAGTCCTCCCAGGTGTAGAACGGTATTATGGGGTCAATGCGGGCGTAAACTGGAATACCAGCATCCTTGGCCCTCTCAAGCGCCCGGATTCTCGCCCTTGGGGAGGGAGCATTCGACTCCAGCAGCTTCGCCTTCCTTTTATCCACCGTGGTCACCGTTATCCCGACGGCACACTTAAGCTCGCTCAGAACGTCCAGGTCGCGCTCAAAGACCTCCGACTTCGTGAGGAGCAGGCAGCGGACGTCGTAGCGTTTGAAGAGCTTGAGAACGCTCCGGGTTACCCCCAGCTCGCGCTCAATGGTTGGATACGGGTCCGAGGAGTAGGAGAGCGCTATTATGTGGCGCCGGTTAAAACGCCTCAGCTCACGCTCCAGTTTTGGCAGAAGCCCCTCCTTTGTCCGCACGCGGAAGGCGTTGGGGATGTAGGAGGTTATGTAGCAGTAAACGCACGCGTGGTCGCAGCCGGTGTAGACGTTCAGCGTGTACTTGAAGGGGCAGGTGCAGAGCTTCGCCTTCCAGGGATCAAAGGGACGTATGTACATCACCTCAAGTTTCAGAAACCCCTTTAAAGGCCTTGCCCGAGGTGGAACCGGTGATGCTCATGACCGAACCTGTGCGGGGAAAGGTTGAGTGGTTCAAGGACTATCAGTTCATCGGCAGGGTGGAGAGCGACAAATGCTCCGTCATACTTGGGGAGGGCGGGATAAGCCCCATGAAGCTCCTCCTTCTGAGTGTTGCTGGCTGCACCGCCTACGACGTCGTCATGATTCTCCAGAAGATGCGCGAGCCGATCGAAGGGCTGGAGGTCGAGATCAGCGGCGAGAGGAGGGAGGAGCACCCGAAGATATACTGGAAAATTCACCTCCACTACAGGATATATGGCGACGTGAAGGAGGAGAAGGCCAGGCGCGCGATAGAGCTGAGCCAGAACAAATACTGCTCGGCCTCTGCCCAAGTTAAACTGAGCGGTGCTGAGGTCACGTACTCCTTCGAGATTATCCGCGGGGGGAAGGATTAACTTTTTAACCCCCTCTTCTCCGGCCCGGAAGGGTGGTAGCTTGCTCGAGTACCTGAAGTACTTCGTCATACTCTACGGCGGCCTGTTCGCGATAACGAATCCGGTCGGAGCGGTTCCAGTCTTCCTCGGGGTCACCCACGACCTTTCCTGGAGCCAGAGAAGGGAGATAGCGCAGAAAACCGCCACCACCGTCATCGTGACCCTCATCGTCTTCGCCCTCATAGGGGAGTGGATATTCAAGTTCTTCGGCTCCAGCACGGACGCCTTCGCGATAGCCGGGGGAATACTCCTCTTCAAGATGGCGATGGACATGCTCTCGGGCCGGCTCTCGACGGTCAAGATAAGCAGGGAGGAGACGGAGGAGTTCAGCGAGGAAGTGGTTACGCTGGAGGAGGTCGCCATAATCCCGCTCGCCATACCCCTTATCTCGGGCCCCGGAGCCATAACCACGGTCATGCTCTACATGGCGAAGAGCCACGATGTTCCGGGAAAGGCCACGGTGATAGCCAGTATACTCGCGATAGGCCTGACCGTCTGGCTGGTCCTTTGCTCCTCCAACAGGATACAGGAGAGGCTCGGCAGGGTGGGAATAAAGGTGATGACGAGGATGATGGGTCTCATACTCACCTCGATGGCCGTTCAGATGATAATCAACGGCATCAAGGGGGCGTTCGGGCTTTAGAGTTTCATATTTATTGCCCGGGACTTAAATTTTTATAGCCTCATTTTGGCTAGATTTTCACTTTTGATGATAGGAAGGGTTAAATAGCAGAATGCCCTATCGTGTAATAAGGTGGCTCCAAAATGGACAGGAACGTAAAGGTTGCCGCCCTGATTCTTTCTATTGTTGTGGTTCTCACGCTGGGTTACTACATATCCGGGAACCAGTTACCAAGCCAGGACTCCAGCGACGGGGTGGACTACTCCACCGTAACCTGCACGCTTGAGACGGAGCCCCAGTTCACCCACGCAAACGCCTGGACCGGCTGGAGCGTCAGGGAGCTCGTGGACAACCGCATGGTGGAGTTTACTGATTTCCTGGAGTTCGTTCCAAAGGTATCACTGAGCGAAGGAAAGAGCAGCGGTTTCCTGCACGCGGAGGACTGGCCGGCTGAGATGGGGATAGCACCAAAGTGCACCCTGGCCGGCAGTGCCGTCTTCTTCGAGAACAACGATACCGCGAGGGGAATGTACTACCCGGTGGTTGCCGGAAACAGGGGGGCGATAAAAAGGCAGGACCTCGAACTGCCTGCTGGGGACGTTTATTTCGCCCACTACGTGATACCAGTGAAAAACGCCACCTGGGAGGTAACGGAGAACCTCGCGAACTCGAACGGGACGGACTTCCTGATGAGCGGCGGCATCTCGGAGAGAAGGAGAACAGGGCTCACCGGGACCTGCACGTGTCCGGTTGAGGCGGTGATTGCGCAACTCGATGATGCCATAAAGGCTAAGGGATTTGGGGAAGTCGCCCTGGAGAGAAAACCCGCCGAGAACGAGTATTTCAGGCCGTTGAGTGCCAAACTCTACCGCAGAGGCGACGATTGCCTCTACGTCGAATTCTCTGAGGTCAAGGGCATGGAACTGGTGAGAGTCCTCATGATAATGGGTGACGAGGAAGTCGTAAAGGCATACGCCGAGGCGTTCACCGCCGGTGGGGAGAACTGTTCCGGTGAAAGTTAGAACCGGCACATTTTTAGTCCCTCACGACAACTTCCTCCGGTGTAAGCCATGAGAGGCGACCTGATCCGTGTTCTGAGCACCGCGGAGGAGAAGGCAAACGAGCTGAAGCTCGACGGATACGAGCCAGACGTGGTCCTTCTAGGAAAAGAGGCCTACGAGTTCATAAAGGCGCAGATAAACGAGGAGTTCGGCGACGAGGAGGAGGTTTTCGAGCTCTCCGGTCTAAAGATACGCATGCTCGACGAACTCGGCGGCGACGCCGTCGTCATTGACAGCAAGGCGCTGGGCCTCGGCCTGGGCGGGGCGAAGCGCTTCAAGGTCGTCCTATAATTCCCCAGACCCTTCCGTTTCTCAATTCTATCCTCAATCCCCTGAGAACGAGCAGGCTGAGCGAGACGGCCATGACGTCCGCCAGGCTGCCGGGATTTCTCAGGTCGCCCCTCTCGCGCATGAAAGCATCGAACTCCTCAACGCTGAGTTCCCCGGCGAAAACCTTCCCGGCGTTCTCCCGAACGAGCTTGGCCTCCTCCAGGCCTGCCTTCCTGACTATCAGCGTGTCGAGGTTTGTCGCGAGCAGCTCAACGAAGGCCCTCACGACGGCGTCCTCCAGCGGGAGCTCCTTTATCAGCTCGTAGAGCCTTCCGAAGGTGGAGTAGCTCAGCTCGTATTCGTTGAGCCATTCGCAGAATATCAGCTCGCGTTCGCAGCTCATCTCTGCTAGCTTGGCTAAGTTTATCCCGTCCTGGAAAAGCTCCCTGAAGGAATCGTCGGAGTAGACGTCGTACTTGACCCCGCTGGGAATTCCCTTGGGGTTGGCTATCCTTATCGCCCGGTAGAACTCCATCGTGTCCCTGACGGTTGATTCCTCTATCAGAAGCCTCGCCTTTTTCCTCGCATCGAGCATGTTCCTCCCAATCGTCATCCCCATGATGAGGGGAAGCGAGAGGGCAATGATACCAAAGTTGGGGTTGGCGTCCTGAGCCTCGCGCGATGCCTGAACCGCCCGCTTTATCAGCTCGCCGAGTCCCGCTTCCCGGGGCTCGAGGATGCCCTTCCTCAGGAGCTCCGCCGTCTTCACAGCCTCATAGTACACCCCGGTGACGGCGGTATCTGCGAAGAGAAAGTGGTAGAGGGTGAGGTCGTCGAAGTCCCTGAGCCTGCTCACGTTGCCAGGCTTCGGAACGGCCGCCTCGAGGAGCGGACCGAGGGTGAAGGCGCGGACTATTCTCCACCGCTCCATTCACACCACCAGGTACAGCAGCAGGTAGATGAGGTAGAGCACCAGCACGGCCCTTCTGAGGGCTCTTCTCGTCAGGGTGTAGAGGCCAAAGGCCACCAAAGTCACACCCCAGAAAGCATCCCTTATGTACGGTGCATACGGTCTGAGCCAGTCCAGGAAAGATGGCTGGAACTCCCTCAGAAGAAGGAGAATGCCCAGGAAAACGAAAATCCAGCCGAGAGTCCTCATCTCAGTCCCCCCTAACGAGCAGGATGATTCCTATCACCAGGAACGCAACGGCCAATAGCGTCCTGAAGTCCATGGCCGGGAGGAGAACGGGCATGAAGGGCCCGGCTAAGAGCACCGCACCGAGTATTATGAGAACAACCGCTATCGCCTTCGAGTTCTCATCGCCGGAGAAGACTTCCCCAAGCCTTTCCTCAGTCTCGTCCACGAGCTCATTGAACCTGTCCGGGAGGGGCTTTTCTTTCTCCTCCCCCTCCTCCGGTATTACCAGGGCCGCCACAAAGTAGAGGAGCGTCATTGCAACCGGGTTGAAGACGAGGAGCACAACGAAGAGCAGCCTGACGAGGGCCGGATCCAGCTCGAGATGCTCGGCTATGCCCCCAAGAACGCCTAGGAGCATCCTGTTACGATTGGACCTCACGAGTTTTCTCACCATCTCTCTCACCCGGGGAAGAAAGGTCCCGGAGGCTTAAAAGTCATTCCCCACCTCGACGTCGCCAACCACGTCCGAGACTGTGATGAGGATCGGCATCCCCTCCCCCGAGTGGGAGTTCCTGACGTCCCCAACGATGTCCTCGGCGTTGAGCTGAACCGAGAGGTTGACCGGAACGGAGATGGCCACGTCACCGACCACGTCCTTTATCGTAACGTCGTTTCCGGCGACTATCGAGACATCGCCAACCACGTCCTCAAGCCGGTATTCTGCCGCGGGAGTAGAAACGAGGTCCCCCACCATGTCCTCCACTATTATCCTGGTTGCATCGACATCGACCTCAACGTTCCCAACCAGCCCGCGGAACCAGACGTCGGCGAGGGTGGAACCGACCTCAATGACCACCGTACCGTTCCGGTAGTCAGAACACACGTTGTGTCTCCCCAGAAATGTCTTCTTGTCGGGACAGTACACTGTCAGGAGGCCGTCCCGGTAGCTGGCGTTGAGCGGGATGTTGCTCCTGACCACCACCCCGCTGACGTTCGATTCGACCAGGCGGACGTCGCCGACCACGTTCGTTACAACTATCGCACCGGCATTGAACCTGCCAACCTCCTCAAGCTTCCCGGCGACCTTCCTGGGGGCCAGGCCTTCTATCTGGATATGCCCGCTGAGGGCGAGGACAACCACTATGGTTCCAACCAGGAGCGCGAGCAGAACCCCACCGAGGAGAACCGTGGAGAAACCACCTTCTCTTCTCATTCCATCCCACCGGAACGGTATCACCACCAGCCCGTATAAAGGTTACGCCTGTTGAAAGTCACCCCTGCATTGTAACCAGCACCAAAGGAAACAGAAAATAGAGTAAACATCACTTGAGAAGCTTCACAAACTCCCTCATCCAGGCGTAGAGGTCGCCGGGGTGCCTCGAGCTCACCCAGTTGCCGTCAACGACTACCTCCTCGTTCACCCACTCGGCTCCGGCGTTCTTCACGTCGTCCCTGATGGTTATCGTGCTGGTCCCCTTCCTGCCCCTCAGCACGCCGGCCGAGATGAGTATCTGCGGGCCATGGCAGATGCTGGCGACCGGTTTACCGGCCTCGAACATCTTCCTGGTTATCTCAACTGCCTTCTCGTTGAGTCTGACTATCTCCGGTGCCTTTCCTCCAGGCAGGACGAGGGCGTCGAACTCGTCCGGATCAACCTCCTCAAATGCCAGCTGAACCTCGACGGAATAGCCGTGCTTGCCGGTTATCTTGCCCCTCTCGAAGCTCGCCACATAGACCTCGTGCCCCTCCTCCTTGAGCCTGTGGAGGGGGTATATAAGCTCCAGGTCTTCAAAACCGTCGGCACTAAGAAACAGCACCTTCATCTCAAACACCTCCATCCAAACGCTTAGAGGGAAATAGAAATGGGATATTTATAACCCTTTCTGGCCAAAAGTGGTCAAAGGGGAAGCTCCGTGGTCTCCTTGTGTATCTTGAGGACGACCATGGTGTGGGTTGCCACGACGCCGTCGATCTCCCCGATGGTGTCGAGGAACTCGTTGAGCTCGTCGCTCCCGCCGGTTCTGATTTTGACCAGCATGTCGTAGTCGCCGGTGGTCTCGTATATCTCGACGATCTGGGGGTGCTGCTTGAGCTCGTTGGCGACGTGAGCGTACATGCCGGCCTTGGATTTTATGAGGATGAACGCCAGGATCTGGAAACCGAGGGAGTCGGGGTCAAGTATGACCGTGAACTTCTTTATTATGCCCCTGTCCTTCAGCTTTTTGATCCTCTCATAGACCGTCGACTCCGCCAGCCCGACCTCCTTGGAAATCTCCCTCAGGGGCGTTCTGCTGTTCTTCTGGAGGATTGAGAGGATCCTCTTGTCGGTATCGTCCAAACCCATTCGCATGAGCATCACCGCCGGTAAAAAATTTTCGAAGGGTTATATAAACTTGCCGATTTTGGAGAACCATACTTTTATAAAACGCCGCTCACCTTTTACCTCTAGAAGTTCTGGGAGGGTCAGCGATGCCAACGAACGTCACAGCGGAGTATCTGGCGGCGGAGGAGGAGTACAGGAACGCCAAGACTATTCCAGAGAAGATCCGCGCCCTTGAGAAGATGTACGCCACCGTCCCCAAGCACAAGGGAACGGAAAAGCTCAGACTCCAGATAAAGCGAAAGCTCGCCGAGCTGAGAAAGGAGCTGGAGAAGCAGCGCCAGATGAAGAAGGGCGGTGGCGGCCCATCGCTGAGCGTCAGGAAAGAGGGCGCGGCACAGATAGTCCTCGCTGGCCTCCCGAACGTTGGAAAGAGCTCACTCATGAAGGCCCTCACAAACGTCGACGCCGACGTCGCGGACTACGCCTTCACCACCGTCGAACCCATCCCGGGAATGATGCACCACAGGGACGTTCAGATACAGCTCGTCGAGGTTCCGGGCCTCGTTGAGGGCGCCGCCCTTGGAAAGGGCATGGGGCCGCAGCTTCTCAGCGTTATCCGAAACGCCGACGCGATAGCCATAGTCGTTGACCTGTCCCAGGACCCGGTAAAGCAGCTGGAAACCCTCCTCAAGGAGTTCGAGAGGGCGGGAATAAAGCTCAACAAGCGCCGCCCGAGGGTTGAGATAAAGAGGACCGCGATGGGCGGAATTGTCATCAACGGCCAGGAGAACATCAAGGGCGATATAAGCGAGGTCATGAAGATGCTCCGCGAGGAGAGGATTCACTCCGCGGAGATAACGGTGAAAGAACCTGTAACGCTGGAGGACTTCGCGGATGCCCTCGACGAGAGCCTCGTCTGGAGGAGGGCGATAATCATAGCCAACAAGGGCGACGCTCCTGGCAGCAAGGAGAACTACGAGAAGCTCGTTGAGGCCTACGGCGACAGGTTCAAGATAATCCCCGTCTCGGCGAAGAGGAAGATACAGCTGGACAAGCTCAAGGACGAGCTCTACGACCTGGCCGGAATCATCCGCGTCTTCACCAAGAGCCCCGGCGAGGAGCCGGCCTATCCGCCGGTGCCTCTGAAGAAGGGCTCAACGGTTATGGACTTAGCCGAGAGAATCCACAAGGACTTCGCCAAGAACTTCCGCTACGCCCGCGTCTGGGGCAAGAGCGTCAAGTTCCCGGGCCAGCGCGTTGGAGCCGACCACGTGCTCGAGGACGGGGACATAGTGGAGATTCACGCGAGGTGAGGCTTCCTTTTTTCCCTCGGCGAAACCCATAAATAATTTAATGGGGAAAGTTTCACTGATGGGGAGCAGGGAAGTTGCAAGGAGGATAAAAAGCATTATTCTGGAGGAGTTCTCGAAGAGGGGTGTTAATGTAGAGGAAGTTCTCCTCTTTGGCTCCAGGGCAAGGGGAGACTTCAGGGAGAGTTCAGACTGGGACGTTCTCGTCATAATTTCAGAAGAGGTAGACAGAAAGAAATACAGGGAATTGTGGTACAGCGTTTACAGGCGTGTTGACGTTCCCCTTGACCTTGTGATAGTGTCAAAGAAAGCATTTGAAAGATACGAGAGTTCTCCGGGATTCATATACTACTACGCCGCCAGGGAGGGAATAAAGATATGAGGCCCGACGTGGCGGCGTGGATAAAGCGGGCCGAAGAAGACCTCTTCACGGCGGAAGCCCTCATAGGTTTTAAGAAGCCTGCACCGTGGATAATATGCTTCCACGCACAGCAGGCCGCAGAGAAGTTCCTGAAGGCATTCCTCATCCATCACTACAGGCCGGTTTCAAAAACGCATGACCTCAAGGCCCTCATTCTGGAGTGCTCCAAGATAGACCCTTCCTTCAAAGACTTGCTGAAGGAAGAGGTTGACCGGCTCGCGGAGTACGCTGTCGAGACTAGGTACCCGGGTCTTTTTGAGCCCGATATTGAGGAGGCCAGAGAAGCCATTGAACTGGCCTCAAAAGTGCGGGAGTTCGTCTTGGAAAGGTTGAAAGGCCGAAGCCCCTAAATACTCCCACGCCGTACTCTTACGGGTGGTGTCCGTTGCAGGCCAGCGTCAACCTCGATGCTCTTCTGGAGAAGATGAAGGCGGAGCCCCCTTGTCTTTCGTTTACCTGCACCATGCCCCCTTGCACTTCCTCCCGCCCTTTCCGGTTACCGCGTCGAGGCTGAACTCCTTCCCGTCGAGGCTGTCCATGAGGAGCTTTTCCCTATCTCTCTCGTAGAGCCAGAACACCTTGTAGGCCCGCGCTTCCCGAACTATCTCTATTCTGGGAAGCCACCAGGAGACGATCCTTGAGTTCCCCCAGGTTATCGCGCTTTCGAAGGCCTTCATCCTGGCCTCCTCGTAATCGACGAGCGGCTCCATGATGCTCCTCTCCTCCACGTCCCACTCGTAGAGGTCTATGAACCCGTCCCCCCTCTCCGCGCCCAGGCGGTAGAGGTCCACGTAGGCAAAGTAATCTAGAACGCGGTCGCTTTTGCCCAGGCGTTTGTAGAAGAGCTTCAGATGGAAGATGTGGTACGGGTACAGCACAAAGCTGGGATCCGGGACATCCTCCGGTCTGAATATAGGCCTCATTATACTGACCTTCATATTCCAGCACCGTTAATTATACATCGGACTGTATTATTAACGATTGCGCCAATTTTGTCACAGTTTCAGAATATTGCGTTCATAATCCGGAATAATTAAACCAATAAATTTATATTCGTCAAACACATATTAGTGAGCTGATGCTCTTTAATCTACATTGGTGTATTGAGGTGGGTTGGAATGGGGTTGAGTGGTGAAGCCTGGGCAACGCTGCTTGTGCCAACGTTTCTTGGGATTTTGACGATGTTGCTCTACGGCTACTGGGACAGGATAACCGGCAAGGAGTACTACGTGGACGACGAGATTCTGGCCTACGACGAGGACCTTATGGAACAGCTCAAGGAGGAGGGTAAGGCATGAACAGCGGAATTCTCCTCGGATTCCTGGTGTACCTCGCCCTCCTGGCTTACATAGGCTGGTGGGCCAACCGCTACACCAAAACGGAGGACCAGTACTTCGTTGGCGGAAGAAAGGTGCACGTTTTAGCGGCAACCCTCTCAGACAAGGCGAGCGACTTCTCGGGCTGGTTGATGCTCGGTTATCCGGGTGCGGCGTTCTCCAGCGGTCTCGGTGCCTTCTGGGCCGGAATCGGCTGTCTCTTCGGTACCCTCGCCGATTACGTCCTTATCGGGCCGAGGTTAAGGATATACGCCGGTAAATTCAGGGCAATAACCGTCCCCGACTACCTCGAGGCTCGCCTGAAGGACGACACCAAGCTGATAAGAATTCTGAGCGCGCTGATAATCGTCATCTTCATGACCGCCTACGTCGCCGCCCAGTTCACGGCCGGAGGAAAGACCTTCGCGGAGGGCTTCGGCATAAGCGACAACACCGGAATCATCATAACCGTCATCATCCTGACGGCATACGTTATCACCGGTGGATTCTTCGCGGTCGTCTGGACCGACGTCGTTCAGGCAATGTTCATGCTGCTGACGCTCATCATAGTGCCGTTCCTTGCGCTCTCAGAGATAGGCGGCTTCGATAAGGCCACGGCGATAATAGCCAGCGCGGACCCGGCCAAGCTGCACCCGTTCGGCGGCGCCACAGGAATGGCGGCAATAGTTTTCGCGATAGGCTACGCCTCCTGGATAGTCGGCTACCTGGGCCAGCCCCACATCGTCACCCGCTACATGAGCGTTGAGGACCCGAGGAAGCTCAGGAGACCGGGTATCTTCATCAGCGGTACCTGGACCATACTCGTCCTCTGGGGCGCGTTCTTTGCGGGCTTCCTGGGCTTCGCGATGTACCACGCCGGAATGCTCCAGGTCAGCGACCCCGAGAAGATCATCCCGGCCATGGCGGTTGAGCTCATGCCGAGCTGGTTGGCAGGTTTCGTCATCGCGGGTATAATCTCGGCCGTCATGAGCACCGCAGATTCACAGCTCCTCGTCGCGTCCTCCGCTATAGCTAGGGACTTCTACCACAAGGTCCTCGGAAGGGAGCTCGGCAAGAAGCAGATGGTCAACATATCGAGGCTCGTCGTTGCCGGCGTTGCCCTCGTCGGCCTCTGGTTCGCCATAAGCGGCCCGAAGGTCATCTACCAGATGGTCGCTACAGCTTGGGGCGGTCTCGCGGTCGGCTTCGGCCCGATCCTTGTCCTGAGCCTCTGGTGGAAGAGGACGACCAAGGAGGGAGCGATAGTCGGAATGGCCTACGGTCTCATCAGCGAGGTCATCTTCGAGGCAAAGATATACGGCTGGGCCTTCAACCCGGACGCTCCGGGCTTCTTCGGCACCATCGGCGGATGGTTCAACGGCATTCCAGTGTTCTTCATCAACTTCTTCGTGACGTTGATAGTCATCATAATCGTCAGCCTGCTCACGAAGCCGCCCGAAGACGTCGTCAAGCTCCACGAGGAGATATTCAAGAAGGTTTCCATCGAGGGCACCGGCAAGAAGAGCATCACCGAGACCAGGGCCAAGAGCCAGGTCGAGAACGTCGCCGAGTTCGTCCTTGCCAAGGGAATCGCCTGATTCCCTTCTTTCCCCGTTATTTTTGGACTAAAAAGGCTATTAAACCAATGGTTTTGAACCATTTTTGGTCAACCTAACATTTATAAGCATTGGTGTATAGAGGAGGATGCTCTTGTAAAATTTTCGAGGTGGGAACATGAGGCCACTCGACCTGACCGAGAAGGACCCTTCTAAGCGGATCACCATCTATTTTGAAGGAAAGCCCTACGAGGCCTACGAGGGAGAAAAGATTACAGTCGCACTCCTCGCCAACGGGGTGTACTGGCTCACCACAAGCACCGAAGGGAGGAAGAGGGGAGCGTTCACCTTCGGTCCGGTTCCGATGGTCATCGACGGAATCAAGAACATCAACGCGCGCAAGACGAAGGTCAGAGACGGTATGAGGCTGGAGAGACAGGGCTACGGGGACTTCCAGGAGACCGTTGAGGTAGACGAAGGCAAGCCGGTTGAAAGGATGGTCGTTGATGTGGCCGTCATCGGGGCTGGACCGGCTGGAATCGGAACCGTTCTCGAGGTTCAGGAGCACCTCACCGTCGCGATAATCGAGGAAAAAGGCTGGCTCGGAGGCGACCTCTGGCTCAAGGGCCTGTCCCAGGAGGGCTTTGGGGAGAAGTCCCCCCAGGAAGTCGTTAGGGAGCTCACCGGGAAGTTCAACGAGAACGTCAGGGTTTTCAAGGGTACGATCGCCCTCGGCGTCTTCGACAAGGGAGAGTACTTCCTCGTGCCTATAGTCAAGGGAGATCAGCTCATCGAGGTCATGGCAAAGCGCGTCGTTCTGGCCGTTGGGGCAGTTGACAACATCCACCTCTTCGAGAACAACGACATGCCGGGTGTGTTCAGGCGCTCCGACCTCCTGGAGGTTCTCAACGTCTGGGGAGTTGCCCCGGGAAGAAAGGTCGCGGTCGTGGGAAGCAAGCCGGGGGAGATAACGGCCGAGCTCGACCGCTGGGGCATCGAGTACATCGTCATCCCGAATCCCAGGCGCGTTGAAGGCAGCGAAAAGGTCGAGAGGCTCATCGACACGAACGGAAACACCTACGAGGTCGATGCCGTCGTGATGGCCGAGGGAAGAAGGCCCGACATCAACCCGCCGACCCAGGCCGGCGGAAAGCTGGCCTTCAAGCACGGCTATTACACCCCGGTTCTCGACTCCCAGCACAGGATCCGCGACGGAATCTACGTCGCCGGCAGCGCCGTCAGCATAAAGCCGCACTACGCGAACTACCTGGAGGGCAGGCTCGTCGGGGCGTACATTCTGAGGGAGTTCGGCTTCGACGCCGAGCCGTGCATCTACGCGGAGAAACTGGAGGAGTACGAACCGGAGGCGGTGCAGGTTCAGAGCATAGACTTCGGAAGCCTCAACCTCGATGACGTCCAGATATGCGGCTGCGACGTTTCTCTGAGGAAGGTGGATGACGTGGTCAGGGCCGGAATAACCGACCTGCAGATAATCAAGCGCCTAACGCACCTCGCGATGGGCTTCTGCCAGGGCCGCTTCTGCCTCTTCAACGGAGCGGTCGTGGTTTCACAGAGGGCGGGAACGCCAATGGACAGGCTCGATATACCGGTCGCGAGACCGCCGCTCAAGAACGTTAAGATGAAGGTCACTGCGGGGGGGAACTGAAATGCCGAGCAAAGAGCTTCCCGGGAGGAGTGAAATCGTCATCATCGGTGGGGGAATAATCGGGGTCACCATAGCTCACGAGCTGGCAAAACGCGGTGAGGAGGTCACGGTAATAGAGAAGCGCTTCATCGGCTCCGGTTCCACCTTCCGCTGCGGAACGGGCATAAGGCAGCAGTTCAACGATGAAGCGAACGTCCAGGTCATGAAGCGCTCCGTCGAGCTGTGGAAGAAGTACAGCGAGGAATACGGCTTCTCCTTCGAGCAGACGGGCTACCTCTTCCTGCTCTACGACGACGATGAGGTTGAGGAGTTCAGGCGCAACATAGCGATTCAGAACCGCTTCGGCGTCCCAACGAGGCTAATAACGCCCGAGGAAGCGAAGGAGATAGTCCCGCTTTTAGATATCAGCGAGGTTATAGCGGCGTCCTGGAACCCGACCGACGGAAAAGCTGACCCCTTCCACTCGACCGCGAAGTTTGCCCTCCACGCGGAGGAATTCGGGGCAAAACTTGTGGAGTACACTGAAGTTAAGGACTTCCTCATCGAGAACGGCGAGATAAAGGGACTGAAAACAAACAGGGGAGTCATCAGGACCGGCACGGTAATCAACGCCACCAACGCCTGGGCCAAGCTCATAAACGCGATGGCCGGGATAAAGACCCGGATACCCATAGAGCCCTACAAGCACCAGGCCGTCATCACGCAGCCGATAAAGAAGGGCTCGATAAATCCGATGGTCATCTCCTTCAAGTACGGCCACGCCTACCTCACCCAGACCGCCCACGGCGGTGTCGTTGGCGGAGTAGGCTACGAGCTGGGACCAACTTATGACCTCAACCCGACCTACGAGTTCATGCGCGAGGTGAGCTACTACTTCACCAAGATTATCCCGGCACTGAGGGAGCTCCTCATACTGAGGACGTGGGCCGGTTACTACGCGAAGACACCCGACAGCAACGCCGCCATAGGAAAGATAGAGGAGCTGAGCGACTACTACATAGCGGCAGGCTTCAGCGGGCACGGCTTCATGATGGCGCCGGCTGTGGCGGAGATGGTGGCGGACCTGGTTACGAAGGGAAGAACCGACCTACCCGTGGAGTGGTACGACCCCTACCGCTTCGAAAGGGGAGAACTGAGAACGACGGCGATTCAGATGGGCTGAACTTTCCTTTTCTCTCTCGCTATCCTTAAATATTTTCGAGCCTAACACCTCTGGGTGGAATCATGTACCGCGTTGATTCTCCTAGGTCATGCTGATGGCTATAGACCTCTACACAGTTATTACTCCCAGAAGAAAGGGGGAGTTAGGATTTACTTTCTTCTTTTGAAAGCCTCGCCCCTCGGGGCGGGAAGATGGTCAGTTCGGGAGAAATTTTATAAGAGCCTTTCCATAGGGGCGCTCGATGAAGAGGGAACGGGTTGTCCTTCAGGGACGCAGGGAGAAGGCAGGAAAGCTCAGAAAGCTTCAAATTAAGAGGAAAAACGTCCTCATCTTGGCCGTAGCCATGTTTATGGCAAACGTGTCATTTGGAATGGCCTTTCCCTACCTCGGCGTCTACATGCGCCTCCTCGGCGCGAGCATGTTTATGGTCGGTCTCTTGAGCGTCGCCTTTAACCTCACATCAACGATCTTTCAATACCCCTTCGGCTGGCTGTCGGATTCATCCGGCAACAGAAAGAGCTTCATAGCCTTTGGAACGGCTTCAATAGGTCTCTTTTACATGGTTATGGCTTTCGTCGGCTCTGCAACTGGAGTCTTGCTCCTCAGAACTCTTCAGGGAATCTTCGGTTCCGCCATGATGCCGGCCCACTCCGCGCTCATCTCGGAGCTCTCGACGAGGGCAGGCTCTATATTCGGCCTCTTCAACTCCATTGAGAACGCAGGCTACATGGTGGGAAACTTTTTGGGTTCTGCCATAGTCCGTTACCTCGGCGTCAGGAAACTCTTTCTGATTTCCGGCTTTCTCTTATTCCTTTCAGCTGGAATAGTCCTCCTGATCAGGGAGCGCCCCACAGGAAGACGTTCGCTCCTCGGTATAATCCTCGTGCAGGAGGGAAGAAAGGGGTGGCGTTCAACAGTTAAGGGTTCGGCCTTTAGAAGGCTCATGCGCGGTCATCTCGGCCTCTTCTACGTTACGGTCTTCCTCGTCATGGTTGCCAGCGGGCAGTTCTACAGCGTCTCCTCGGTTTACTTCAGGGAGGCCTTCGGAGAGTGGAGCGTTGGCGTTATCTTTGGAATAGAGAGCCTCGCGGCCGCGTTAACGGGCTACTTCCTCGGAAAGCTGATAGACAGACACGGGGCAAAAAGGTTCTATCTCACAGCGATAGCCGGTTATGGCTTGGCCTTCCTGCTCTACGCTCTGGTCAAAAACGTCTGGCTCGTCTTTGGAGTCGCTTTTCTCTCGGGCGTTAAATGGGTTCTGACGATAAATTCCACCTCTGCCTACGTAGCTCAAAACGTCAAGGTGGGTGAGAGGGCCCAGGGGATGGGCATGCTCAACGCTATGATGAGCCTCGGCTGGGTTGTTGGACCGCTAATCGGCGGCTACCTCTCGGGGATAAGCTTCACCCTGAACTTCGTGGGCACGCTGATCCCCCTTGGACTGGCGTTCCTCTTAGCGCTCAGACTTCCAGGGTGATGCACTCGGGCGGAACGCGCTTCACTATCCTCACGTTCTTTCCAGCTTTGTAAACCTTTAATCCTCTCTTCTTCAGGCAGTCGGCATCGATGATGAGCAGAGCGACGTCCCTCCCGTGCCTCCTGCCGGTTTCTAAAGCTTCTTCCCTGCTCGTTGTTAGATGGACGAACTGTCTCCTCATCGGCTTAAGCCCCTCTCGCATAATCCGCTTAAGGTTCCTCCTCGGCGTGCCGTGGTAGAGGATTTTTGACTCTCTGTCCTCCTCGTGGTTTAAAGAAACCTCAAAGCTGTGGCCGTAGCGTGCGCGGATTTTATCTCCCCTAATCTCGTAGCGCCCCTTCGGATCATTCTCAACAATCTCCCTTACGAGCTCCTCCGTAACGCCGGGATAGACCGTTCGGAGCGCCCCGATTAACTCGTCAAGCGGGACGAAGCCCTCAACGTCGGGTTTTAGGCCGAACTCCTCCGGCGAGTGGCGGAGAATGTAGGCCATCAGCCTGCTGACCTTAACCCTCGGCGGCATGGAGAAAAGTTGGAGAAAGAGGTTAAAAACCAAACCTCACGGCAGTTCTACCAAAGCCCACACCGGCCTGTGGTCCGACACGAGGACGTCGCAGAGGCAGCCGTAGTCCTTGGCCCTCGCCGGCCAGCCGTTCTTCAGCAGGATGTAGTCGATGTTCTCCTTGTCGACCACCCCGTTGCGCTCCCAGAGGAACGTATACGGCGGCCTCTCGGGGAAAGCATCGCGGTAATCGCGCGTGAGCATCTCTATCGTCCTCTCGTCCGGCTCGGCGTTGGTGTCGCCGGCTATTATTTGAGCCGTCGGTGCCGCTTCGGCGAACTTCAAAAGCTCTTCCGCCTGCATCGCGCGCTCCTCCTCGCTGAGCCCCATGTGGACGTTGACGATGGTAATCCCAAGCTCCTCGATTGTTACTTTCTGGGCCGGCCTCGCCTGACCGACGCTCTCGAGGTTGAGCTCGCCTTCCGTCTTCATGTGCCAGTGGGAAAAGACCGCTATTCCATAGGTTCCCTCAACGGCCGGCTTGTACTCGTAGGCGTATCCGAGGTGGGCCGATACGAAGAGGGGCACATCCTGGTAGGCGTTTGCAATCATTCCTCCCACAACTTCCTGGCCGAGCCAGATGTCAGGCCTCTGCTCTGACAGGAGATTAACCAGTTCGTAGCCGTTGAAGGTGCCGTCATAGGGGCCGAAGCCCTGGTGGACGTTGTAGGTCCAGATCAGGACGTCTTTCTTGGCCTCCACGTAGGTCGGTCCAGCGTTGAAGAGCGCCAGAACTATGACAGAGGCAAGGGCCAGGCCGGCGAGGGGGCCGGCTATCTCCCTTGCCCTCGGAAGTTCCACCTCCACCTTTTTCCCGTAGGCGGAGAGGATGTAGATCATCGATGCAACCAAAATCAGCGCCTCGAGTCTGTCCTCCATGAATGGCAGACCGATGTCCCTGCCCACGTAGGCACCTATCGCGAGCGTTGCCGTCAGGAAGAGGTAAAATGCCCCGATGACACCTCCCCTGCTTCCCTTTGCGCTCTCAACGAGTGCAATGGCTGAGGCGAGGGCTACGGGAAGGCCCAGGAGCGAGAGAGGCTTGAGGAAGAGCGTCGCCGAGCCGATTATGAGGAGCGCCATAGCTATTTCAGGCTTTCTCGCAAGATACGGCCCCAGGAGGAGGGCTAAGGCCACGACAAAGGAGAAGCCTATGAATTGGGGCAGGTAGTAGACCGTTATTCCAGAATAGCGCATGATTGCGTTGGGGTAGATGAGACCGAGCTCAAGCAGAGCGGCGAAGGCGTAGAGACCGAAGCCCGGCTTCTTGAGGGTTCCGGGTTCCTTCCAGAGGGCGTAGGAACCGAGCAGCAGAAAGAGCGCCAGAGGTATTCGTGTGTAGGGGAAGTCGACCGGCTCGGTTCCCACAGCCAAGACGCGGAGGCTCAGGTCGGCGACGAGTCCCATGATTAGGTACTTGACGTCGAGCTCCTTGACGAGTGCCAGAGCGACCGGAAGGGCAAAGGCCGCTATTAGATGCGTGTATTCGGTCGCATCGGTTATCAGAACGGCTATCGCGTAGGCCGCTATTATGGCCGCTCCAGCCTTTCTACTCATCCTTCCGACGAGGAAGGCAGCGAGAAGGAGCAGGAGGATTCCCAGCCCGGATGGGAAGTTCATCCCATAGAAGAAGGTCTTCTCGAGGCTCGAGTAGGCCCCTGAAACGAAGATCCTCATGGACGATGCCAGCAGCACCCCGGTTCCAAGACCGAGCAGTATTTTATCCCTCTCGTCCACGTTCATATCCATCACCTAAAACCCAAGTTGTTGGGAGGGCACTTAAACTTTGTTGATGTTCCAATTGCTCAGAGGAAGAAGGGCAGCAGGAATGCCAGAGCCCCGAGAAGGAACGCCTCCTCCATCTTTCTGAAGACCTTTCGCCTGTCCGCCCCATGAGCCAGTTCCGAAGCTGAAGGATTGAATAGCCCATAAATGGGAGGAAGGATAGCGAGGGCAGAGGATAATAGCCTAAGAGGCAGTACGCGACCACCATGAGCGAGGAGACCGCGAAGAGGAACATCCCCACCTTTATATCCCTCTCCTTTCCGAGAAAAGCCGCCGAAGTCCTCGCACCAAGGGCCAGGTCTTCATCTATCGTCGGCACCGCGAGGAGCATATGGCCCGCTGACAGGAGAACGAGGAAGGGAAGCGAGTACACAACCGCCCATCTGGCAGACAAACCGAGCGACTCGAAGACCAGCCCCATGGTAACCGGTCCGTAGGTGAGACCGTTGGTGAGGGAGTCAAGGAAAGCCCTCGCCTTGAAGCGCAGGGGTGGAGCGGAGTAAGCTATGGCCAGAAAGGACGCAACGAGGGTTATCGCGACGGCCCGGATGGATATCAGCCCGGCGAGAAGAATTGCCGGAAGGAAGAGGCCATAACCGAGGAGCCTCGCCGTTCTAAGGCCCACCTCCCCACTCACGAGTGGGAGTTCGGTTCTGTTCGCAAGGAGATCCAGCTCGTAGTCGTAGTACTCGTTGATGACGAGGCCGGCGGAGGCCACAAGGAAGATTACGAGCATCGCAATGAGAAAATCCACCGTGAAGGAGACGCCGTAGTGGTAGCGCGCTATGGTAAACGCAATTAACCCTGGAACGAGCGAGGGGAGGGCGAACTTGGGACGAAGAAGAGAGAAGATGGCAGGGGCCAACTCAGCGGAACCTCCTGAGGGCCATCTCGGCTGCAACAGTTATCGGGTCGATGGTCGGGCTTATCGGCGGCGCATATGCTGTCTCGAGGTAAACGATATCCTCCACCGTTGCCCCCTTCTGGGCCAAAGCTGAGAGCGTCATTATCCTGCCCCAAACCCTTTCGCCGCCGACTATCTGGGCGCCGATGAGCTTTCTGTCCGACTTCCTGAAGATGACCTTCACCGTTATGGGCTTTCCTCCGGGATAGTATTCGGGCTTCGTTGAGCCCTTGAACTTGCCGACCGCTACCTCTATTCCCTCTTTCTTTGCCCTCTCCTCTGTTATTCCAAAGGTGCCTATTTCGAGGCCGAAGAGCTCGGTTATTGCCGTGTTGAAGACCGGCCTGAAGGAAACGTCATTTCCGGCTATGTGCTCCGCCGCGACCTTGGCCATTCTAACGGCGGAGGTTCCGAGCTGGCTAAGGGTTCTCTCGCCGGTCACGCCATCGACTACCTCGGCGCAGTCACCTATCGCGTATATGTCCGGGTCGCTCGTCTGGAGGTGCTCGTTGACGACTATGCCCCAGTGCACCTCAAGGCCTGCCGCCTTTGCGAGGTCAACGTTCGCTCTAACGCCTGTGGCAACCAAAACGAGGTCAGCGGGAACCTCTTCCTCACCGATCTTGACAGCCTTCACAGGACTTCCAATTATCTCACTGACCCCCTCGTTGAAGCGGAAGGAGACGCCGTGCTCTTCCATCTCCTTCTGGACGAGCTTGGCGGTGTCCCTGTCGAGCATGGTTGGCATGAGCCTGTCCATGAGCTCTACAACCAGAACCTCCATGCCGAGCTTGGCGAATGCTTCAGCCCCTTCGAGGCCGATTAAACCAGCCCCTATCACAACGGCCCTCTTCGGCTTCCTCTCGGCGATGTAGGCTTTGATTTTCCTAACGTCGTCGAGGCTCTTGAGGGTGAATACTCCCTCGTTCTCAACGCCCTTTATCGGCGGGACGAAAGCTTTGGAGCCAACCGCCAAGACAAGCTTGTCGTAGGGGACCTCGCCCTTGTCCGTAATAACCACTTTCCTCCCGCGGTCTATTGCCTTAACCTCTGTTCCGAGCATGAGGTTGATTTTCTGCTTCTCGTAGAACTCGTTTGGGAAGACGATGACATCCTCGGGCTTCTCTATCGTGCCGCTTATCACGTGCGGCAGGGCGCAGGGGGAGTACTGCATCGTGGGCTCCTTTCCAATAACCGTTATCTCGGCCTTTCTGTCGAGCTTGCGCATGAACAGCGCGAAGTTGCTTCCGGCTGTGCCAGAACCGATGACGACGACTTTCATGAACACCACCGGAAGAAGAAGGTCGAGGAGGTATAAAAAGTTGGCCTTAACCGAAGGTTATCAGCGGTAAGCCCTCTCGCGGGGTTCAACCTTCAAGATAACAACGGTATCCTCATCCCAGCGAACGGTGTAGAGAACCCTGTAATTGCCGAGCCTAACGCGATAAGCCCTCTCCGAACCGCGTATCTTCTTAACGTCGAAGCTTTCCACCGGAACCGGGTTGATTTTCAGTGTCTCCACAAGCTCGGCAAAACGCTTTAGATGCGCTGGAGGAAGGTTTCTTATTCCTTTCTCGGCCCTTTTGCCGATGATTACTCTGAAGCTCATAGGCCGAGCTCCTTCCTCAGTTCTTCCCAGTCTTTTCCGTTCTCGAGTGCTTCCCTTTCGAGTGCCTCGATTTCTTCGGGGCTTTCGCCCTCTTCCTCCTCAATTAGCCTTGCCCTGAGCTTTAGGAGCTCCTTTTCCATCTCATCTAGCCTCTTCTTCATCTCGCGGATGTCGTAGAGGAGGACGTTTATCGGGTCAGCTTCCATGCTCTCACCGTTTCTAACTATGCACAGAGATATAAAAGGGTTGGGTCAGCGCATCCATTTTCTCGCTATCACCGCGACGATGAGCGCCATGAAGACGGCTCCGGTTAGGGCTTCGATTGCACTGAGGGCTTTGAGCCAGCCGGTCGGGTGCATATCGCCGTAGCCGAGGGTCGTGAAGGTGACGAGAGAGTAGTAGAGGGCGTTGAGGAGTGTTCCGAGACAATTTCCAATACCGCCCGTGGGTGTTATTGCAGTCCCATTTGATAATAATATTCCTGGGCGTGCAATTATTGGGTCAACCTTAGGAGACACGGTAGTGTACAACATTCCGATAATCATTATTAGTCCAACAGGAAATCTTAATGTCTCGGCGAGTTTGTCAGGGTAAGTATCAAATGTCTGATAGTACCAAATGGATATTAGCAGTGAAATAATAACGAAAACACTGGTTATCCCCACAATATTTGAAACCAACGTAAGCCAATACAAGAAGCCAAACAATACAACAACTGCCACTACTGCTATTGCAATTCGTTCAAGGCTAGTGCCGTATTCCGAGGGCAGATCCCCCAGAAGCCATTCAAAAAAATTAATAGTTTTTGCTCTGATTTTAGCATTCCAACTATTACCGTTTGCTTGTTCTAGTCGTAGTTTCCTCTTGGCTCGCATTTCAAGGACGAACATTCTGTCGGCTTCGTCGCGTTTGCCTTCTCTCTCAAGACTTATCCTTTGTATGCGGGCGGCTTCAATTTTTGAACGAGGTTCATTAAAGAGACCCTCAAATTTCTTGGTATCGAATTCTTCCAGTCCCTCTTTACCATTGAGACTTACGAATGATACAGTACCTGAAATTGAAACACCATCAAAGCTCAAAGATTTGTAAAATTTATATGGCCTATTCTGCTTTTCTGCAAAATCCCAAATTCCAGAAAGTAAACACCTATCAAATATAACGTCTCCCTCAAAAATGGTATCCTTGAACGATGTTTTCGACTTAAAGAAGTTTCCAGACAGATCGCAGATATTTTTAAACACAGATTCATCAAAGTAGACGTGACTATTAAATGAACACTCAACGATTTTGACCGGAACCTGGAACTCAATATCGCGAAAGCTCACTGAATCTTCAAAAGTAGTTCTCTCTATAATAAAGGATTTTACACTTTCACTAAATGTGATTGGAGAATAATTTTCTTCTTTATATCCACCTTTTCCAAACAAGACCTCCCGCTCAAATGTCGAGTGAACTATTCGGAAATCCCCTGTTAGTTTTGCCCCACTAAAGATAACAGCCCCCTGAAAGCGAGAGCCCTCTATATCAACATCTACAAAGTTATGAGCAGAAAATGCAAGGACGTCTTCAAAAACTGCTTCTCTAATATGAAGATGTCCGTTGAATATGGTCCCTTGAAAGCCTACCGGATCTAAGAAACGTACAAAATTAAAAATAACTTTTCCGAATGTTGCAAAGTTAAAGTGTGCCCGGCCCTTAAAGCGGGAATGGGCAAAGGTCGTCTCTGGAAGTTGGTAATTACCATTAATTATACTCAGGTTTTCCTCCATAAACACACTCCACTGAAAATTTACATCTGCATTGAATTTAACATTACCAAAGTCAGCACCTTTTTTAAAATGACATCTGGAAAAATTAGCCATTGAATTAAATTCAGCTTCTGTAAACGTTACAAACCCATGGAACATTGCGGAGGGCATATTAATCTTTTCATACATGGGCAAACTCGGTTTTAGATTTTGTACCCAATTCAGAGAACTCCCTGAAAACGTTGCCTCCCCCTCAAAGGTGGCTTTTCTGAAGGATGTATCTTCCAAGAACACTGAAGAGATAAAAATTGCAGGCCCGTTAAAGTTAGCATTATCAAACGTTGACTCCCTCAAAAAATGTACATCCATAAATGACGCTCCTGTGAATGCTGTCCTGTCAAACATGGCTTTGGCCTTGAATTCAGAACCATTAAAGGATACCCCAATTCCTAACTTCGAATAAATCACAACTTCTATGGGGTTTACACTTGTGGTTAACGACAACATTCTGTCCAGAACTTCCTCATCTTTAAAACTGAAGAACTCTACACTTGAAAATACGGTTAATTCTCCCCTAAATTTGCTCCAGTTGAACAATGCTCCTTTTCTGAATTTTGTCCTAAAAAATGAGGCATTGGACTTAAAGGTGGTATTTTCAAAAATTACAATGTCCAAAAAGTCTGCCTCATCAAATACAGCACCCATGCTTACATCCCGGATCATCTCATTGGTGATGAGTTCTCCTATTATGCCCAAAAGGGGCTTATCTCGGATTATCTCATTAAGGGAGTATGACCTCCCCTGAAATGTCGCATAGCTAAATGAAATTATGCCCTCAAAAATGGATTGATAGAAAATGGCTCCCTTCTCAAAAATGGCATACTCAAACGTAAACCTCTGATTCCACACATTTCCATTCTCATCAACATATACAATGGGTTCGTCTGGAATCTCTGGAAACACAAATCCCGCGGCATTTACAGGCTTCTCAAAAACCAACCTCTTTATCTTCTTATCAACTTTGATTTCCTCGACCCTCGGCCTGAACTCCTCCAGAAACTTCGTGTAGAACTTAACAGCATCTTTCTCGTCTTTGTTCGGCTTGTGAAAAATACAATACTCCCGATCAGCTGTCTCAGGGTCGCAGTTCCCAAAGTGCTCCATCTTGCACATGGTTGTATGTTACTTGACTCGACAATAAAAACATTTTGGCTCTCAAAATGAATCTGCAATTAAAATCAAAAGAAAAGCCTCACGGCTCCACCACAGTCCCGCTGTGCTTCCCCTTAACCACGTCGAAGAGGTGGTAGGCGTCCTTCTTGCCCACGATGTAGGTCTTTATCTTGCCGCGCTGGATGAACTTGGCGGCGAGGGCATCCACAACTCCGCTTCCGCCGGCTTTGCTCTCGGCCTGCATCGCTATCTCGACGAGCTGATCGAAGGTTATCCTGTCGAGCTTCTTCGCGTTCGGGTTCTTCCTCGGGTCGCTGTCGTAGACGCCGTCAACGTTTGTCACCACGACGAGAAGGTCGGCCTGGAGGTACTCAGCGAGGAGAGCCGAAACCGCATCGGTCGTGTGGCCGGGGTGAGTTCCGCCCATTATCGGTATCTTCTTGAGCTGGATGACCTCCCAGGCCTTACGGAAGTCCTGGATAACGAAGGGATAGGCCTTCTCGCCGAGGGCAGCTATGAGGAGCATCGCGTTGGCGCGGGTGATGTGTATGCCGATGTAGTCCTTGAAGGTCTCGTTGGGCGTGAAGCTCTTCGCGGCCCTGATGTATTTTCTGGCGACCTTTCCGCCGCCGACCACAACGGCAACCTCGTGGTCCTCGCTTATCTTGATGAGCTCGTAAGCCATCTTGCCGATAAAATCAACGTCCGGGTCGTCGGGAACGAGAACCGATCCGCCTATATCGAAGACTATCCTCATGATGACCCTCACGATGCTAATCGAGGCCCCTTTATAACCTTTTTCTTGCCTTTAAACTGTCAAACTCCGAAAACATTATCAACATTGAGAGCGAACCTATGCCGGTGTGGAAAATGGAGATCACCGTGCGGGTGCGCGTCCCCGAGGGAACCGACAGGAAAATAATCGGTGAGTTGGTCGAAATCTTCACCCGGGCACAGGCCCTAAAATCTCTGGCGATGGGGAGAAAAAGCGTGGAGCGGGAAAAGGCCTCGTGGAGGGAACTCCGTGAGTACCTTGAGGAGTACCGCGACCTTGGTGGACAGTAGCGTATTGCTGAACCTGATTTTTGAGACCGAGCTGACGGAGAAGGCGCTAAGACTCATCTCGCTTTCGGAATACCCCGCTGTTTCTGAGACCGTCATTGATGAATGCGTTTACGTAACCCTGAGGAGAAACGCTTCAAAGCTTGGAGTTAAGAATATCACGATCTCAAACGATTCCTGAAGACGGAGCAGGGGAAAGCCCTCCTCCAGGAATCAACGGAGAAAGTTCTGTCATTCATCGCCAGCTATCGGATGGAGGTTGTCAAAGATCCCGACATATTCCTTGCACTCAGCATTGCCGAAAAGTATGGCCTTTTACTCCACGACGCAAAGATAATCGGCTCCATGATCGAAAATGGAATAACAAAGCTTGCAACTCTTGATAAAGACTTCCAGGAAATCCCAATAATTGAGCTTCTCAAAGTGGAAGAATAAAAAGCTCATCCAATCTGGAATGCCGAGCTCCTCAGCTCACCCCTCTCGAAGCGGTACGGGTCGTACCACTCCCAGTCGAGCGGAACCCTGGAACGGCCCTTCGAAATCAGCTCAGCCATTGCCTGAGCCACCGCTGGGGCCATCATGAAACCGTGCCCGCTGAAGCCTGCCGCTATGTAGAAGTTTTCGAGGAGCTTTCCAATGGCCGGGTTGCTGTCCGGAGTTTTAGCGTAGAATCCTGCCCACTGCCTGACGACGTGAGCGTAGCGGAGCGGCGGGGCGATTCTGACGGCGTACTCCAGAACGCCGCGCAGGAAGTCGTAGGTCGGCTCGTAGTCCTCGAGGCTCCTGGCTTTGTGCTCTATTCCGGCACCGCAGATTATTCCGCCGTCCTCCCCGTCCTGGATTATGTAGGCGTCGTTCCAGCTCGGGGGGCAGACCAGCGGTTCAACCTGGCCGGGTTCGAGCGGCTCGGTCTTGACGAGCTGGTGCTTGTAGGCCGTAATCGGAACGAGGCCTCTGCTGAGGCCGGCCATCTCGTTGATGAGCGGCGCCCATGCGTTGGCCGCGTTCAGAACTGCGTCAACTCTGACGCTCTCGACCTTCCCGTTGCTCCTGAACTTCACGGCGGTTATGGCATCACCCGCGCGCTCAAAGCCTATAACCTCGGTGTGCCCCCTCGCGTCAACACCGAGCTCCCTGGCCCGGAAGAGGTAAGCGAAGAGCGTCTTGAAGGGGTTCGCCTTTCCGTCCTTCGGGTTCCATGCTCCAGCTAGGAAGGGCTCGGTGTTGAGGATGGGCACTATCTCCCTGGCCTCATCCATATCGATGAGCCTGGTCGGGACGCCGAATTTGTTCTGGAGCCTTATGTTGGCCTTAAAGGCCTCAACCTCTTCCTCGCTCGTGGCGAGGAACAGATAGCCGGTCTGCCTGAAGACGATGTCGCTCCCCAGCTCCTCCTCAAGCCCCTCCCATCTCTCAACGGAGTGCTTCATGAGCCTGATGTTGGCCTCGTCGGTGAACTGGGCACGGATTCCGGTGGCGCAGCGGAAGGTCGAGCCGGAGCCGAAGTAGTTCTTCTCGAAGAGGATGACATCTTCCCCGAGCTTGGCCAGCTCGTAGGCCGTTGCCACGCCTATTATTCCCCCGCCGATTACGGCGATTTTACTCATCGGCACCACCCACTATGACCTCTACGCGAACGGGCCGAATCGGAACCCTTGCCCTTGGAAGCGGTATCTCCTCCTGCCTCCTCCCGGTCTTCCTTGCGAGGATCGAGAGCACTATGGGAATGCAGGTCCTCCCTTGGCAGGGACCCATTCCTATGCGGAGGAGCCGTTTCAGTTCCTCGATGTCCGTGACGCCGGAATCGATTAGCGCTTCGACATCTTCAACGGTGACGTCGTTACAGCGGCAGACGATTTTCTTTCCGCTCATTCTCTCACCACCTTAACAGCCCTGACGTCCCAGGCCAGCTCTATCGGCACCTCGACGATGATTATCGGAGTATCGCCTTTGCTCTTCTCCCTCGGCACGACGGTGAGCACCCTTCCCTTCCCGACCGGCTCGCCGACCCTGTTGAGGAGAACGACCTCCTCGCCCTTCTCGGGAACCGGAAGGAGCTCGTGGGGCATCGTTATCCTCGCCTTGTCGCCCACGTAGTGCACCATGAAGAAGGCCAGACCGGGGCAGATTTGCACGCAGAGGGAGCAGCCGATGCACTCCTCGTAGTCCACTATTGGTAAATCGTTCGGGGTGGGCATGCTTATTGCTCCGGTGGGACATATCTCCCTGCACGGGGCGCAGGGTATCTCCTGCGGGCACTCCGGAACGGCAACGGGCCTCTTCCTCAGCCTCTCCTCGCTCGGCATTGGAATGAACTTTTCAAGCTCTTCCGGGGTGATGTAGCCGGTTCTGAGGTAGGAGGGAATTTCACTCATTCTCTCACCACCAGGGCCTTCTTAATTCCCTCAAGCACGTGCCTGCCGAAGGGCCCGGAGCGGAACTCCAGGAGGTCTTTCTGAGCCTTCTCCATCTCCTTGAGCCAGCCCTCGTCAGCTATGCCGAGCCTCAGGGCGGCGGCTATGCCCGCTATCTTTCCTTCGAGCATTGCAGTTGTGGCCTCCTCTATTCCGGCCGAATCGCCGGCAACAAAGATTCCCCTGACTGTGGTCTCCATCCACTCGTCGCGAACTGCCACGTGCCCGCTGAGCTCGCGGACGTAGCGTATCTGACAGCCGGCCTGGTGGAGGAGCTCGATGCTGGGCCTCAGGCCAACGGCGAGCGCTATGACGTCGACCTCAAAGGTTCTCTCCGTTCCAGGAATGACCCGCCAGTTCTCATCGAGCTGGGCAACGACGGCCCTCTCGACCTTCTCCCTGCCCTCGGCGCGCAGGATGGTGTGCCTCGTGAGTATCGGAACGCCCAGGCGCCTGACCTTCGCCGCGTGCACGAAGTAGCCGCCTACTTTCGGCATGGCCTCGACTATCGCCTTCACCTCAACGCCGGCCTGAATGAGCTGATACGCCAGAATAAGTCCCACGTTTCCGGCTCCAACGATTAGAACCTTATCGCCGGGCTTGACGCCGTAAGTGTTCATGAGCGTCTGAATCGCGCCGGCACCGTAGATCCCCGGTAAATCGTTGTTCTCGAATGGTATCATCTTCTCCATCGCGCCGGTTGCCACGATAACCGCCCTTCCACGGAACTCTATCAGCTCGCGGTTGTTTCTGACGGCCAGAACGAGCTTCTCGTCGCCCTCCTGAAAGATGCCGACGGCGGAGGTTTCGAGGAAGACCTCGACGTTCTCCCTCTTCCTGACCTCGTCCTCAAGGATTTTCGCTATCTCCACACCCCTGACTCCCGCAAACTGTTCCCGCTTGCCGAAGAACTTGTGGGTCTGCTTGACGAGCTGGCCGCCGAGCATGGGGTTTTCATCAAGGAGAACGACGCTCGCCCCGGCATCGGCCGCGTGAATCGCCGCCATCAGGCCTGCCGGCCCGCCACCGATTATCACGATGTCCGCCCTTACTACCTTTGCCTCCTTGAACTCCGGAGGCTTAGCCTCCCTCGGCAGTTTGGCCTTCCCGTGCTGGGGCTCGATCCTCATTCCATCCTCGACGAGGGTTATGCACGTTCTGACATTGGGGATTCCGTTCACGACCATCAGGCAGGAGGAGCACTTGCCTATCGCGCAGAAGAGACCCCTGGGGCGCTTTTCGTTGGCTGAATAGTTGAGAACCCTGATTCCAGCGGCGTGAAGAGCAGTGGCTATGGTTTCCCCCTCGTATGCTCTGATCGGCCGTCCTTCAAAGTATATTGTAACCTCCCTGCCACGCTCAAAACGCAGAACAGGATGCTCAGTTAAGCGCACGGTGTATCACCCATGCACCTATTCGTTCACGCATTTATGAAAATTTTTCAATCCGAAGGTTCTTCACCTTTGGTTTCAGGGACTCCCAAAGCTTTATATATCGGGCGGCGGATAAGTTAGCTGGCGGCGGGCTAGGCCGGGGGGTTCGGCGTCCCCTGTAACCGGAAACCGTCGACATGCCGGGGCCGAAGCCCGGGGGGCGGTTCCCGAAGCCGTCCCCGGAAGCCGGGGCACAACGGTGATCCCTCGTCCCACGGGGCCGGCGGTGGGCGGGGTCCGGCTGGAGGGCCGGACTAACGCCCTTTACCCGCCGAACCCCGCCAGGCCCGGAAGGGAGCAGCGGTAGGCGGGACGTTCGGCGCTCGTGGGGTAGCGGGGGTGAGCGAGCCCCGGTGGAAGGGGACGGTGGAGGGTTCCCACCCCCGGGCGCGCCCGCCGCCACTAACAGTGCTTCTGGATTCGCGATGTTCTGTATGCGTGGAAAATGCAAAACCTTAATAGTCCAGCGACATCTTTTGCCTTTGGGGTGTCAAGATGGCGAGCCTTGAAGTGGAGCTTTTCGGGATAAGGTTCGAGAACCCGCTCATTCTTGCCTCGGGGGTAAACGACAAGGTTCCAGAACAGTGGATTAGGGCGCACGAGGAGGGCGCCGGCGGGGTCGTTACCAAGTCCATCGGAATCGAACCGAGGGCGGGTTACGATAATCCAACCATCGTCGAGCTCCCCTACGGGCTGATAAACGCGATGGGCCTTCCCAACCCAGGTTGGAAGGGCTTCCTGGAGATGGTGGAAGGATACACCTTTGACTTCCCGCTGATAGTCTCGATTTTCGGAGGAACGCCTTATGAGTTCGCCTTTCTCGCCGAAAAACTGAGCGATGTGGCAGATGCCTTCGAGCTCAACCTCAGCTGTCCCCATGCGAAGGGCTACGGCATGGAGATAGGCCAAAATCCGGAGAACGTCTATGAAGTCGTTAAGGCCGTTAAGGACGCCACCGATAAACCAGTTATAGCGAAACTGACGCCGAACATAGACGACATTACGAAGCTCGGTCTTGCCGCCGAGAAAGCTGAAGCCGATGCGGTCTCGGCAATAAACACGCTGAAAGCCATCGCCATTGACGTCTACGCGAAAAGGCCGATTCTCAGTAACCGCGTCGGCGGTTATTCGGGGCCCGGAGTGAAGCCGGTAGCTCTAAGGGCCGTCTACGACCTCGCGAGAACTCTTGAAATCCCGGTTATTGGAATCGGAGGCATAACCACCTGGCGGGATGCCGTAGAGTTTCTGCTCGCCGGCGCCTCGGCCCTCCAGATCGGCACAGCCGTCTCTCTCCGCGGCTGGGGAGTATTCCGGGAGATAAACGAGGGCATCAAAGCATACCTCGAAAGCGAGGGCTTTTCGGGTGTGAATGATATAGTCGGTCTGGCGCTGGAGGAATAAACATGAAGAGGTGGAAAACAGTCTCATTGGGAAGAGATCTGAGTCCCGAAGAAATAGAAAAAGCCACAGAAGAAGCGCTCAATGAGGCTACAAGTGACATCAAACTTCCAGAAAACTTTAAGCCATCAAAATTGGATTTGAGCTGGGTGAGAAAAATGAAGCGCGCGGTGGTTTTGTTCTCCGGCGGACTTGACAGTACCGCCTGCCTCTACTGGGCGAAGAGGAACTACGATGAGGTCATGATGCTGGTAATCAACTACGGAAGCAATGAGGAGCGCGTTACGAACAGAGTTGCCGAGTTCTTCTCGAAAGAGCTGGATGTTCCGCTGAAGATAGTTCGCCTTGACTTCCTCGAGGAGTTCTCGAAGCTGAGGGGAACGACGCTCGTTGGGGGAGAGACGCCAAGGGTCACAGCCCAGGAGCTCGAGGACATGGAAGTTGCACAGGAGACCGCCAAGAGCGTCTGGGTTCCGGCGAGAAACGTGGTTCTAATAGCGGTCGCGGCTTCGCTCCTCGATGCCCTTGGCGGAGGGGACATAATAGTCGGCTTCAACGCCGAGGAGGGGGCAACCTTTCCGGACAACACGCCTGAATTCGTTGAGAAGATGAACGAGATGCTGAAGTACGGCACCATGGCAGAGGTAAAAGTCGTTGCACCGCTCATAGACCTCGACAAGAAGGGCATAGCCAGGCTTCTGAGGGAGCTGGACGCTAAGTACGAGTACTCCAACTCTTGCTACATGCCGAAGGGCTTCACCGAGGACGGCAAACCGATACACTGCGGCGAATGCGAGAGCTGTGTGAGGCGCCACCGCGGTCTGATTGGAGCCATCGGAGAGGACAGGACCGTTTACGCGGTTGAGCCGAAGATATGACGTCCGCTCAAAATCCCCACAGCAGTGCAGTCTCGCCCCGGCCCACCGCAAGATTTATAAATCTCTGTCTGCCCCTTATCTTTGGGCGTGGGGCGGTAGCTCAGCCTGGGAGAGCGCCGGACTGAAGATCCGGGTGTCGGGGGTTCAAATCCCCCTCGCCCCACCACTTTCTGTGCGGTGGTAGTCTAGCCTGGTCTAGGACACCGGCCTTCCAAGCCGGTGACCCGGGTTCAAATCCCGGCCACCGCACCACACAAACTTCGCCTGCGCGAAGTTTGATCAAGGTTTATGATTCCTTTTGAAAAAGCGTTTTTTGGGTGGATTTCTTTACGAGTTGTTTTTGAGAGAATGAATCCATAACAGAGATGCCCTTTTTGTAGGGGTTCAAGGGTTTTTGCGCTCCGAAGGAGCGCGGTTTAAGTGGAACCCGTGTGGAAAACGCTTTAGTCCAGTGGATTCAGTCTTTCAAAGGTCAGTTTGGACTTGAAATCCCCTCCGCAAAGGAGCCTTAACGGGAATCACGAACTTTTGGTGAAGCTTTTTCCAAAAGCTTCCTTTGCAAGCGCTGGCGGAAAACAAGATGCATTTTCTAAAGTGTCCCTTTTGAGTTGGGTTTCTTTTCCACGTGCTTTTTGGAGAGTGTTTCACTCAAGAAGGCGTCCTTTGGACGCCGTTTAAAGGTGGAACACTCCCAAAAGAGCAAATTGGGGATAAACCCACATGAACAGTTGGCAAATTCCAAAAAGGCACCCAATCTTCCGCCAGCGCTGAAGCTTTTGGAAAAAGCTTCACCAAAAGTTAGTAGCTCACCCTCTAAAAAGACCATAATACAAGGATTTTGCACTCAGAAGGCTCGTTTTTCTCAAGGAGAACACGTTTAAACAGACCTTGGCACGGGGTTTGCTCTCTTTTGACGCCCTTCGGGCGTCGATTTAGAGTTAAACCCCCATATTAAGGGAGCACTTGGAGGGTTCTCACGCTTGAACCAACCGTTTGGGTAGAAAATCACTCAGAATCTGCTTTTTAAGAGGAGCTACGAACCTTGATCAAACTTCGCGCAGGCGAAGTTTGTAACTGGTGGGCCCGCGGGGGTTCGAACCCCGGACCTCCGCCGTGTGAGGGCGGCGTCATAACCAGGCTAGACCACGGGCCCGTCCCCGGAATAATGGGTGGGGAGAGAAATATAAAGCTTTCGCTAGATTCCGTCGAGTATCTCTTTCGGGGCCCCCGCGAAGGCCACCAGGTACTCCGCCTCCACTATGTGGAGCCTGCCCGGAACGACCATCACGTGGGGCTGCCTTCCAAAGTCCTCTTTGAGCATGTCCCTGACGTATCCCGCCCTGAGCGTCGGGTTCAGGGAGCCGGCCCTCGCCAAAACCACGACCAGCGTGTCTGGGGTGAAGACGTTTTCTTTCTTCATCTCCTCCACCTGGAGGAGTATCTCCATCGCCTCGTTGGCCGTCATGTAGCGGTTCTGCTCGGCCTTTATGTCGAGGAAGAGCATCGTGTGCAGGTTTCTTGCCATGTTCTCCTTTATCACGTCGTAGTGGCTCGTGGGGAACCAGTTCTTCTCCGGATAGGCGACGGTTGCGCTCTTGCCAAACTTGTATATCTGCAGTCCGGTTATCGCTATCGCCGAGTAGATGCTCGGGGCGTGGATGACGTAGCTCTCGATTCCGAGCTCCTTGGCCCTTATCCTGAGGTCGGAGTGCGTCGTCGCCACCATCGGATCGCCGGCGGTCAGAAAGGCCACATCTCTCTCCTTAGCTTCGCTCAGCACGATGTGCTCGAAGTAGAGCTCAACCTCCTCCCTGCTCAGCCGCCGGATTGGCTTCCCGATGAGCTCCTCGACCCGGTCCAGCGTTGTCCCGGCTAGCAATGACGTGTAGAACTCGGCGAAGACTAGATCGCACTTTCTGGCGGTTTCAAGCCCCTTGAGCGTGATGTCCTTCTCGTCGTAAAGGCCAAGCCCTATGAAGTATATCGCCATGAGCCTCACCGGGGAGCGTAGGGCGGGGAGTTTTTAAGCTTGAGGGAAGGGTGTTAGGCAATTGCCGAAAAGCTTATAACGATTGACGAACACTTTACCAACATGCTTGAAAAGGAGAAAGAAGCCCTGGCAAAGAGGATAGCGGGGGAAATAACCCTCTCCTCCGACCCCGGTAAAACCATGCGCAAATGGCGTGAGATATTCGGAATCAGCCAGACGGAGCTGGCCGAATACCTTGGCGTCTCTTCTTCGGTCATAAGCGACTACGAGGGCGGCAGGAGAAAGAGCCCCGGCGCGTCCACGATACGGAAGTTCGTCGAGGCCCTCCTCGAGATAGACGAGAAGCGCGGTGGAAACGTGATCCGTGCGTTCAGCAAGACCCTCGGCAGCGAGCTTCCCACGAGCGCCATACTCGACATCAGGGAGTTCGCCCTTCCGATAACCATAAAGGATCTCGTTGGGGCCGTCAGGGGGGAGGTCGTCGCCAACATGCACCTCCTCGACAGGCGCATCTACGGCTACACGGTCGTCGACAGCATAAAGGCGATCCTCGAGATGAGCAGCGAGGAGTTCCTCAAGCTGTATGGCTGGACGACCGAAAGGGCGCTGATATTCACCAAGGTCACCACCGGAAGGAGCCCGATGATAGCGGTTCGCGTTCAGGGACTCAAGCCGGCAGTTGTCGTCCTTCACGGCGTTAAAAAACTCGACGAGCTCGCGGTGAAACTGGCCGAGCGCGAGAGGGTTCCGCTGGTGATATCGAACGTTGGAAGTGAGGCGGAGCTCATTGCCGGCCTCAGAAGGCTGGTGGAAAAGACGGAGAAGGAGTTCTGAGCTCACTCCAGCGTCTTCTTCCTCCAGACCCCTCCTTCGGCCAGCTTGGTCAGCCGTTGCTCCATGTGGATGAGCACATCGCCCAGTGTTTTTTCGTTGTTGTACTCCTCCAGTATAGCGAGGAGCTCCTCCCTGCTGTAGTCCTTCATCTCCCTGGCCAGTTCAGTCATCCTCGGATACGCGCGGACTATGTTGTCGACTATCGTTATGTCCGCCATCCTCGCCGAGCGGGAAAGCGGGTTCAGGTCAATGGTGATCACGAACTTGCCCATTCTGACGAGGGCCTCCGTCCTGTCGCCGTCCTCCAGCGGGACAACCACCACGTCGGCCTTCCAGATGCCTTCTTCGTCGACCTTCCCCCTCTCGTGCTCCAGGCCGGGGATGCGCTTCGTGGGGTTTATTCCGAGGAGCTCCACGCCGGGGTCGTGCTTCCTCAGCTCCTTCGCTATAGCTCTAACGCGCTCCTCCGTGCGGTAGAAGAGGTTTATCTCGAGCTTGGCGTTCAGCGCTTTTGCCAGCTCTATCGTCTCCTTTGGGACGAGTGCCGCGACGTTGCCGTTGACCGAGATAACCGGGTGCTTTGCCAGTATCAGCTTCGCGATGGCGGCGCGCATGGCCCTCTCGGCCGGCTCTATGGTCTTCTCGCCTATGAGGTAGTCGAAAGCCTCACCGCGGCCGTGGGCTATGAGGCCCGCTTTGGCCGTCATCCCCTTCTCCATTCCCTCGATGATCTTCTCCCTGTAGTATAAACTCCAGTAGCGTGGGTGGCTCTTCGGTATCTCCACCATCTCAATCACCGATTGGGGTTATGTGCTCATGCTAAAAAGGCTTCCCAATCTAAAATGTCTCCCCTGCCTGCTTGAAAAAAGGACGCTCCGGGCTTATTTCGGGCGAAAATGGGTTCCAAACCTTTGGTTCAAAAAACTGTTATAAACCCGAAGTTCAAAACTAAAGGTGAACAAAACTGTTCATATGTACGGGAGGTTTCATCCATGTACCGAATTACCGCGAAAGAAGAACTGGATGTAAGGGATTTCTTTATGGAGGTTGAGGCGCCACATGTGGCCAAAGCATGGAAGCCGGGCCAGTTCGTCGTTTTGATGATACACAAGAGGGGCGAGAGGATTCCAATGTCCATCTACTACGCCGACAGGGAAACCGGAAGGCTTGGAATGTTCATCAGGAGGCACGGGAAGACCACCTTCGACCTCTGGGACAACTTCGACGTTGGCGACTCCCTCTACGCGGTCGCGGGCCCGCTCGGGATGCCAATTGAGGTCAAGTACTACGGGAACGTCGTCTTCGTCTCCGATGCCGTCTGCGGCCAGGCCGAGAACTACGCCACGCTCAAGGCGATGAAGGAGGCCGGCAACTACACGATCTCGATACAGACCTTCGAGGACAAAGCCCACTCCTACCCCGAGAAGTTCCTGGCGAAGCCCGTCGCCGACGAGCACTACCTCACCACGGAGGACGGCTCGCGCGGAATCAAGGGACACTACCTCGACGTTCTGAGGGAGCTCATCGAGAAGGACAAGGTGGACATAGTCTTCGGCGGGGGAAAACTCGGAAGTCTCAAGAAGCTCGCCGAGCTGACCAGGGAGTATGGAATTCCGACCATAGTCACCGTCAGGCAGATAATGGTGGACGGAACCGGCATGTGCGGCTCCTGCAGGATACTCTACGACGGCGAGATAAAGTTCGCCTGCAGGGACGGGCCGATGTTCGACGCCCACAAGGTGGACTGGGACGACGTCATAAGGCGTGACTCCCGCTTCGTCCGCGAGCAGGAGATAGCCAAAAAGCACTACCTCGAGTCCAGGGGGGTGGTCTGAATGGCGGTAAAGCCAAAGCTCATCAAGGAGCGCGTTCCTACACCCGAGAAACCCGTTGAGGAGCGCATTAAAAGCTTCGTTGAGGTCAACCTCGGCTACGACTTCGCATCCGCGCTGAAGGAGGCGGAGCGCTGCATACAGTGCCCGCCGGAGTACGCACCGTGCATCAAGGGCTGCCCGGTTCACATCAACATTCCCGGCTTCCTGAAGGCCCTCCGCGAGAACGCGGACAACCCGGACGAGGCCGTCAAGAACGCTCTGCGCGTCATATGGAACGACAACACCCTGCCGGCAGTTACCGGCCGTGTCTGCCCGCAGGAGGACCAGTGTGAGGCCCCGTGCGTCATGGGCAAGGTCGGAGACCCGATAAACATCGGCAAGCTCGAGAGGTTCGTGGCTGACTACGCACGCGAGAGGGGAATCGACCAAGAGCTTCTCGAGGAGTTCATAGCCGAGAGTAACAGAAAGGTCAAGGTGGCGGTCGTCGGAGCTGGACCCGCCGGTCTGACCTGTGCCCTCGAGCTGGCGAAGATGGGCTACAAGGTCACCATTTTTGAGGCCCTCCACGAGGCGGGCGGAGTTCTCATGTACGGCATCCCAGAGTTCAGGCTCCCGAAGGACATCCTCAAGACCGAGCTGGAGAAACTTGAGAAGCTCGGGGTCGAGGTCAAGACCAACTACATCGTCGGCAAGACCGTCACCATCGAGGAGCTCCTACAAGAGTACGACGCCGTCTTCATAGGCACCGGGGCTGGAACACCCAAGCTGCTGAACATACCGGGAATACTGCTCGACAGGATTTACAGCGCCAACGAGTTCCTCACCAGGGTCAACCTCATGAAGGCCTACCTGTTCCCAGAGTACGACACACCGATAGCCGTTGGAAAGAAGGTCATAGTCATCGGTGCGGGAAACACCGCTATGGACGCGGCGCGCTCCGCGCTCAGGCTCGGTGCCGAGGTCACAATCGCCTACCGCCGCGGAAGGGAGGACATGACGGCCAGGGTAGAGGAGATAGGCCACGCCGAGGAGGAGGGCGTCAAGTTTGAGTTCTTCCTCACCCCGGTGGAGTTCATAGGCGACGAGAACGGCAAGGTTAAGGCGGTTAAGTTCGAGAAGATGCGCCCGCTCGAGGAGAGGGACAGGCGCGGAAAGAGGAAGATAGTCGGAACCGGCGAGTACGTGACCCTCGAAGCCGACACCGTCATCATAGCAATCGGCCTTGAGCCGAACAGGATACTCGTTGAGGCCAGTGGATTTAAGGCAAACCCGGACGGAACGCTGATCGTCGACGAGAACCTCATGACCAGCATCCCGGGAGTCTTCGCAGGCGGCGACGCGATAAGGGGAGAGGCAACGGTTATCCTTGCCATGGGAGACGGAAAGAAGGCTGCAAAGGCGATAGACGAATACATAAGGGGCAAAAAGGCCAACGCCTGATCCCTTTCTTTCTTTCCGCCCTTACCACTGCCTCTTCCTGTCGCCGAAGAAGAACTTCATGAAGCCCGAGAAGTCCTCGCCGCGGAAGGCCGCGTAGAGGCTCTGGGTTTCCTCCGGCGTCAGCCACTCGATCCTCTCCGGAATCCCCTCCTCGAAGAGGTAGAGTATCTCGTCGTCCTTTCTGGCCACATCGAGGGTGTAGATTTTCTTTCCGTACTCCCTGGCTATCTCAATCTCCCTGACGACGAGGGAGGTGAACTTGCCGACTATGGCTATCGCCACGAATATCTCCGCCTCGGGAATCAGGTGGTCGGTGGTTCTGAGGCCGTAGTCGGAGGGGATTACAAAGTTGTTGGAGTCGAGCTTCTCCTCGAGTATCTCCAGGATAGCCCGCTCTGTGTGGGTGTGGTAGAGTATGGTCGGCTCGCTCAGATATACGAGCGGGCCGTGGGTTTCCTTCTTCTTTTTTCTGAAGAATCCAAGCATGAAACCACCTCAGGTGGGGATAATGTCATCATCTTGGCATCAGGAGGGATGACACTCATCACTGGTGGCGTGCACATTTCAGTACAGTACTATACACGAGTGTTTAAAAACTTTGCGTTTCCAGCAGGAGTAACGCATTAAAATCTCAGATAAGCTCAAGTTCCGCAAAGAAACATTACATCGCCTCCACCGAACTTTGTTGCAACTTTAAAATTATGGGAGGTGGGGGAGAAAAAGAGACAAGTCAGTTGAAGCCAATCTCCTTGAGGAGTTCCACAACTCTGTTGAAGGGCTCCGCCAGAACCTCCTCGTCCCAGAACTCCTCGGGCACGGCCATCTTCGCGTGAACCTTACCGTCATCTTCGTACAGGAGCAGGTGGCAGGGGGCAACCATTCCAATTTCCTCGTTCCTCTTCCAGAGGTCGTAAAAGATCTTAGCGTTGCAGAGGCCGAGGGTCTTGTACTTCGGCATATCAATGCCCAGCTTGTTCTTCACGACAGCCGTGAAGTCCTGCTCCCAGACGACGGCGAAGCCGGCCTGCGGGAGAACTTCCTTGACCTTAGCCTCAGCCTCATCGAAGGTTCCGTTAAACACCAACTTTGCCTCAATCATCTGATACACCCTCCACTAACCCTTTTTGGTTTGTGGAAAGGCTGTGGATTGAGTAAACGGCCAAACGGCAGAGAAAAATCGGGATTTCGGACTTTATAAAATTTACGTGTAAGGTATTTGTCTTACACCAGTAAAGGATTTTTTACTTGACACAATTTAACAAAATGGGGCCGAGCAATCCCGTTTGTTGGGTTCGAAAATGAAACAAGATGTACGGAGGTTTTAGTTATCTCGAACGGGGGCATGACACAGCAGGGACTCCAAAAATATTTGATAAACAGCTGGATTTATATCATCCCAAAACTCTTAAAGAAAAGTCCAGCTATACTGAAGGTTTTCGGGCCCTTTGGGAGAGGACGCTAAGGTTTTCTACGGGTTTAGATGCTTTATTATGGGGTTCCCATCCAAGGCAAGTAGATCGTCGGGAGATACGTACCTAAGCTCAGGGAACTCAAAGAGGTATCGTATACCGCCCGCACCATTGCGGGCATAGAATGCCGAGAGTGATGAATACTTGGAGAACCTTCGTATCTTCACTACGCATTTCTGTTTCTCCACTCCAAGATACTGGGTGCAGTACCATCTGTTCAGTTCTATGTATTCCTTGACCTCCCCTTTACTCGTTTTTGCGTCAAGGTATCCTATCGGTGGAAACCAGTCGTAGATCTCCCACTTCTTTTCATCTGGGTAGTAGACAACCAAAAACGCATGATCCAAAGTTACTGCCAAAAAGTAATCCGCATTTATTCCATGTTCCTCGTTGATCTTCGAGATTATGGCATAGGCAACCACGTGCCAATCGTCGCAGTCCCCACAACGGGTCACAACATACCTCGGATCCTTTGTGGGGCCTCCAGCGCAGTACTTTACCCTCTCAACCATCGCTTCATAAGCTGTTCCACGGAGGTAGGGAAGAAACTGATCCGGGGGAATATCTTTTCCATCCAACCTGCTCTGGGCCTCCGTTATAACTGAGTTCACAAAATCCTGAACGGCTTTTGATTTTAGAATCTCCGGCAGTTTCTCACGAGGGAATGCCGTATAACTCCAGTAGGGATAAACGTAGGAGGAGTTGTGGACTCGTGCAATGTATTTATCTGAGCTATAGAATGGGAGTTTTGAGGAGACGCTCTCATCAACGGTACCGACCATCCCGAGGTAGATCCCGATTGTCTCGTAAACGGCGTTTATCATCCCCGTTGTCAAGCCATCCCAGGGTTCTCCGACTATTGGAATCTCCCTTAACCTCCCCGTGTTGTGTCCCACAAGGCTAACTGTGAGGAAGAGGATTATTATGGGAACTGCAGCTGCGCGGTACACTCCCATTGCAAAAATAGTTTGTCCCAAAGGGATTTTAATGTTTATGTCGAGGGGAAACTCGGTGGTAACATGAGGATCATCCCACTCGCCTCCGAAAGCCTCGGCGTGAGGAGCCTGGCAACGTTCGTGGAAGCTGGAGAGGTAAAAATCCTCATCGACCCGGGTGTCGCCCTCGGGCCTAAGCGTTACGGCCTTCCACCGGCGAAGGCCGAGATAGAGGCACTCCATAGGATGCGCCGCAAGCTCCGGGGCTACGCCAAGAGGACCGACGTTGTAACTATCTCCCACTACCACTACGACCACCACACGCCATTCTTTGAGGGCCTCTACGAGAGCTCCAGCGAAGCCTTTGCGAGGGAGATATACGAGGGAAAGCTCCTCCTAATAAAGCACCCGAGGGAGAACATCAACTTCAGCCAGAGGAAGCGCGCCTGGGCATTTTTGAAAAACGCGGAGCCGATAGCGAAGAAGATAGAGTTCGCAGACGGCAGAACCTTTGACCTCGGCGGCGTTACGCTGGAGTTCTCCCCTGCAGTGCCGCACGGGAGCGAGGGCTCGAAGCTCGGCTTCGTGGTAATGGTTATGATCGACGACGGCTTCCGCTTAATACACGCGAGCGACATCCAGCTCCTCAACAGAAAGGCCGTTGAGTGGATAATTGAGAAGGTTCCAGATTTGCTCATAACCGGCGGGCCGCCGACTTATTTGGGTAAGCGCGCCGAGGGAAGCTGGGAGACGGGGATTAAAAACCTCAACGAGATAATCCGCGAGACGGGAGCGGAGGTAATACTCGACCACCACATCGTCAGGGACAGGAACTATCCGAGGTTCTTCGATGAGCTTGAGAAGAGGCCCAAGACCTTCGCAGGCTTTCTGAAAGTTGAGGACAGACCGCTCGAAGCATACAGGAGGGAACTTCACAAAATGGAAAGCGGGGAAAGCGTCCAGCTGCCCTTCAGGTTAGGTTGAGAGGAAGCCGCCATCAACTGGAATAACCGCCCCGTTGACGTAGCTGGCTAGATCGCTCGCCAGGAAGAGCATGACCCTCGCTACTTCGTCCGGCTCTCCAAAGCGCCCCATCGGAAGGCGTGCGTTGAAGTTGAAGGAGATGCTTATCTTCTCCACGTCAAGCTTCATTATGGCCTCTCTCTTGAGCTTCTTTACTCCCTCGGTCTCTATGCCCCCGGGAACAACGACGTTTGCCCTGATCTTCTTGCCGTAGTCCCTCGCTATCGCCCTGGTGAGAGCAACCACGCCGAGCTTTGCCGCGTCGTAGTGGGCGAGGCCCTTAGCGAACGGAAGAAAAGCCTCTATCGAGCTCACGTTGATTATCACGCCTCCTCTCTCCTTCCTTGCCCGGACGAAGTGCTGGCACATCCAGAAGACGGAGTCGAGGTTTATCGCCATTACCCTCTCGTAGAACCCTTCATCGACCTCCGTGAAGTCCTTGAACCAGTAGACGCCGGCGTTGTTCACCAGGATATCAGGCTCCCCGCCCTTCAGGGCCTCCCAGAGCGCGTCCACCTCAATTTTCTTTGAGAGGTCAACGCGGTGAATGCCAACCTCAACGCCGAACTCTTCAGCCAGAGCTTTGGTCTCCTTCAGGCCGAACTCGTCTATATCCACGAGCTCCAGGTTCGCTCCGGCCTCGGCGAAGCGAAGTGCAGTCGCGCGGCCTATTCCCGAAGCCGCGCCAGTAATAAGGGCTTTCCTCCCCTTCAGGGAGAGGAGTTCGGAGATAGGTCTCGGCCCGCTCATGGTTTGTAGTTTTGACCTTACTCCCAATAAACATTTCCCCGGAAAGCCTTAAATCGTATGGCGAGAACTTCCCATCAGGTGAGGAGAAATGAGGGACTTCTACATCGCCCATGAGGACGATATCAAAGCTGGAAAGACCACTGATGTTTACTTCATCAGAACGAAGAAGATACTCGTCGAGAAGGGCATCCACAGGAAGGTTTTCGCCGACGTGACGACGACTTCCCTTCCAAAGGGCTGGAAGTGGGGAGTCTTAGCGGGAATTGAAGAGGTCGCAAAGCTCCTTGAGGGGCTGCCAGTTAACGTCTACGCGATGCCAGAGGGAACCATATTCCACCCCTACGAGCCCGTTCTTCAGATCGAGGGCTACTACAAGGAGTTTGGAATCTACGAGACCGCTCTGCTTGGAATGCTCAGCCAGGCGAGCGGCATAGCCACCGCCGCACTCAGGACGAAGATAGCGGCGAACTTCAAGCCAGTCTATTCCTTCGGAATAAGGCACATGCATCCTGCAATAGCGCCGATGATAGATCGCTCGGCCTTCATAGGCGGCTGCGACGGCGTCAGCGGCGTTCTTGGAGCGGAGATGATGGGTGAAAAGCCCGTCGGCACGATGCCCCACGCGCTCATTCTCGTTGTCGGCGACCAGGTTAAGGCCTGGGAGTACTTCGACGAGGTCGTTGAGTCCGAGGTTCCGAGGACGGCTTTGGTTGATACGCTCTGCGACGAGAAGTTCGAGGCTTTGATGGCGGCTGAGACTTTAGGCGAGAGGTTGACGGCAGTTAGACTCGACACACCGAGCTCGAGGAGGGGCAACTTCAGGAGAATAATCGAGGAGGTTCGCTGGGAGCTCGACCTGAGGGGCTATGAGCACGTCAAAATCTTCGTGAGCGGCGGTTTGGACGAGGAAAGCATAAGGGAGATAGTTGATCTGGCGGATGCCTTCGGCGTTGGAGGCTCGATAGCCAGCGCCAAGCCAGTAGATTTTTCCCTCGACATAGTTGAGATCGAGGGGAAGCCGATAACAAAGCGCGGCAAACTCAGCGGAAGGAAGCAGATATACCGCTGTGAGAACGGCCACTACCACCGCGTTCCGGCTGAGAAGAAGCTCGAACGCTGCCCGGTCTGCGGGGCGAAGGTTGAACCCCTCCTCAAGCCGCTCATCGAGAACGGGGAGATAGTGGCTGAACTGCCAAAGGCCAGGGAGATAAGGGACTACGTGCTCGAGCAGGCGGAGAAGTTCGGACTTGGCCTGGAGTGACCTCTCTTCTATCTTTCAAACTTCTATCTTCCAGAGCTTCCGGAACTTTTCAGAAAAGCGGCGTTCATGAAGGGAAAAAGAAGAGGCTTCAGGCCTCCTCGATGTAGATGCAGCTGACCGGGCAGGCCTCGGCGGCCTCAACGGCGCAGTTGTAGAGGTTCTCGTCCTCGATAACCTCGACGACCGGAACGCTCTTGCCCTCGTCGTTCATCTCGAAGACGTCCGGGCAGAGGCTGGCACAGATGGCATCTCCGATACAAACGTCCTGGTCAACCCTAACCTTCCAAGCCATGGGAACATCACCGGAGTTAGATGAACCCAGGCGAATATAAACTTTTCGTCGGAGGAACGGACGCTGAGGGACGAAAATACGTAGAAAAAGGGAGCAAACCGCCCGTTGATGAACAAAAATTGACAGAATGGGTCAGTAAAGTCCAAGCCTCTTCTTGTACTCCGGACTGATTCTGTCGGGCGTCCAGGGCGGGTCGAAGGTAAGCTCGATTTCGGCGTCCTTGACGCCAGGTATCTCAAGTATCTTGTCCTCAACCGCCCTCAGAATCCACATCGTGAGCGGACAGCCCGGAGTGGTCATCGTCATCTTGACGTAGACCGTGTTGTCTTGGTTTATCTTGAGCTCGTATATGAGGCCCAGGTTCACCACGTCGATTCCTATCTCGGGGTCTATGACCTCTTTGAGTTTCTCGAGTATGATCTCCTCCGTCAGCTCGACGCTTTCGCCGCCCTCCTGAACCTCGCGTTCGCGGTTGATGGTTATCAGACCGATCCCCTCGAGCTTCCCGAGCTCCGAGTGGAGTTTTATGAGGACGTTGTCTATGTCTGGGGTGTCCTTCGCGAGCGTAACGGTGACGTCACCTTTCTCGTTCACCTCGATGGATTTGACGAACTTCTCATCGACTACCTCATTAACGACCTTTTCGACTTCCTCTTTCGTGACCATTACTCACCACCTGGGTGGGATTCAGAATGACAGATTTAAACCTTTTGGGTCAGAATTGTGGAATCAGCGGGCGAGGACGTCGAGTATCAGAGCTTCGGCTATCTCTGGCGTTATCGCCCTGGCCCTCAGCTCGCGGAGAACACGCTGTATTGCAAAGCGCTTTACGCCCGGTGCCCTCTTGAACGTCTCCCAGAGCAGGGGACAGCCGAACTTGAGATCGTACTTTCCCCCTATCAGCTCGATTATCTCCCCCTTATCAAGGGCGAGGAAGGCGGGGAGGTTCAGGGTCACGAGTTCGCCGGTTTCGTAGATCGATATCAGTCCCGAGCTGAGCAGGTCCCCGCTGGCGAGGATTTTTATCCCGCTTTCCTTCGCGTACTCCTCCACGGCTCTCATCACCATCGAGTGGCACTTGCCGCATATGGGCGCGCCCTTCTCCATCTGGGCGCTGATGACCTCAAGGTATCCGGGAACCTCGACGAAGACCGCCCCAAAGGAGCGGGCCCTCTCGACGACCGCCTCATTCATCTGGGGAAGCCGAACTGTTACGGGCACCACCTCAAAGCCCGCCCAGCGGAGTATTTTAAGAGCCGCCGTGCTGTCCGAACCGGCAGAAAAGGCAAGGGCTATCTTGACGTCGATAGGTGAGCGGTCAAACTCCTTCCCGTGGAGGCGGTACTCCACCAGGGCTTTCAGGCGGGAGTAGGCTTCTTCACCGATTTCTCCTCTAACCCTCTCCAGGGCCTCGAGGTTGTACTCGAGACGGTAGCACTTGACGAAGTCGTCTTTCACTGGCCCTATCATCGAAGCCCACTAAGCGGGCCACTTATTAAACTTGCCGCCGGGAAAAACCTTAAAAGAGGCCCACCCTAACCCCGCTCACGAACCTAAAATGCTTCTGGAGGTGCTTGCGATGAGGGAGATAGTGGAGAAGGTTAGGGAGAAGACGAGCATCCCCGTTTACGAGAGAACCGTCGAGAACGTTCTGAGTGCCATCCAGGCAAGTGGGGACGTCTGGAGAATCGTTGACCTCAGCGAGGAGCCGCTCCCGCTCGTCGTTGCCGTCATCACGGCCCTTCACGAGATGGGTTACGTTGCCTTCGACGGCCCGAGCGTTGTCCTCACCCAGAGCGGCAGGAAGCTGGTGGAGAAGTATGGAATAGGCGCGAGGAAGGACTACACCTGCTCCCACTGCGAGGGCAAGACGGTTGAGCTTTCAGCGTTCAGCGACCTCCTCGAGCAGTTCAAGGAGATAGTCAAAGACCGCCCACAGCCCAAACACGACTTCGACCAGGCCTATGTTACCCCCGAGACGACCGTGGCAAGGATAGCCCTCATGCACACCCGCGGGGACCTTGAGAACAAAGAGGTGTTCGTCCTCGGCGACGACGACCTCACGAGCATAGCCCTCATGCTCAGCGGCCTTCCCAAGAGGATTGCCGTCCTCGACATAGACGAGCGCCTCGTGAAGTTCATCGAGAAGACCGCCGACGAGCTCGGCTACGAGAACATCGAGATGTTCACCTTTGACCTCCGCGAGCCGCTCCCCGACTACGCGCTCCACAAGTTCGACACCTTCATCACCGACCCGCCCGAAACCGTTGATGCCATAAGGGCCTTCGTCGGCAGGGGAATAGCGACGCTCAAGGGGCCCGGCTGCGCCGGCTACTTCGGAATAACGAGGCGCGAGAGCTCCCTCGACAAGTGGAGGGAAATCCAGAGGGTTCTCCTCAACGAGTTCGGGGTTGTCATCACCGACATCATCAGGAACTTCAACGAGTACGTGAACTGGGGCTACGAGGAGGAAACCAGGGCCTGGAAGCTCCTTCCGGTAAAGGTCAGGCCGTCCTACAACTGGTACAAGAGCTACATGTTCAGGATACAGACCCTCGAGGGCTCGAAGGGCTTCGAGGAGAAGATAGAGCTTGGCGACGAGCTCTACAACGACGAAGAGGCCTCGACCACATGAGGGCCGAAAGGCTCGCGGATTGCATACGAAAGAAACTCGGCCGGGTTTCCGGCCTCCATTCCCTCATTCTGTACGGTTCCCTCGTTAGGGGCGACTTCGTCCCGGGGACGAGCGACGTGGACTTCTTTGCGGTCCTTGATGATGGGGCAGACCCGGAGTCCGTTCTCAGGGAGATAAAGCCGATTCTCGAGGAGTGCTCATCGTTCCTCAATCCGGTGGAGGTTGACATCGCCTGGGAATGGCTCTCGAACCTCCGCGACCCGCTCAATCTCGGCTATCCCTACAAGTTCCTCACGATTTACCAGCGGGATTTTAGAGAAAATCACGTCGTTGTGATCGGGGAAGATGTTGTGGGGATGATCCCGGAGTACCCTCTGGACGAGCTCCTCCCCGGCAGGTTGGAGGGCATTCTGAGGAATCTCGAGCGCTTCTCGGAGAACAGAAAGATGCTCCACATCTTGGCCGGCGAGACGGCAAGGCTGATGGCCTTCCTGAACGGTTCCACCCTTGCGAAGGATGACGTTCTGAGAACCCTCCAGGAACTCGGCGATGAGGGGGCACTCCAAATCTACCTGGCCTACCTCGACGGAAGGAGAACCGAGTTCAGCGGGGAGTTTTTGAGGGACTTCATAACCTCCAGGGTGGAAGAACTTAAGAAAAAACGAAACTCACCTTTGTGATTCCTTTCTCCTTCCCCTCCGCACGATAACGAGGGCAAGAGCCACCAAAAGGGCCCCGACTCCGATGTAAACGTATGCCGCTTCCTCGTTCCTTCCATCGGATTTTACCGCCGCGAAGCCGTTGACCTCGTAGGCAGTTATGGAGAGCGGGCTCTCGGCTGGATATATCACCACGTAGCCGTCCAGACCGGTAATAGTTGCCTTCCCCGTTGCGTTGCCGATGTAGGAACCGTCCCTCACGAGCAGGAAGGTGGCGTTAGCCAGGCTGGCGGTCTCACCAGCTACCTCCGGGGAGGGGATTTCAGCGTAGAGCAGATTCCTTAGGAACGAGACCGCTTTGACGTGGATTTCCGTGTCTTCAAGTCCGGCCCTCTGGAGCGCCCAAGCAATCCTCGCCGTTGATGTTATTCCGGCTACCGAGCCCTGGGTGTAGGGGAAGGCCCCGTTGTCGTACTGCCTCTCCGCAAGCAGGCCCAGGGTCTCGTTTAGCTCCTTCTCCATCTCGAACTCGCTGAAAACTATGACCGCGTGGGCAAGGTAGTAAGTCGGAACGTTGTAGTAAACCGGGTTTCCGGTTTCTGAATCTGTGGTTTCGAGCATCCATGTCAGGTTCCTGCTGAGGTAGTCGAGCGAGAGCGAGTAGTCGTGGCTCACGTTGAGGAACCTGAAGACCTCCACAACGTACTCGGTGTTGTAGAAGTCCCTCCAGACGCCGTTCTTTCCGGTCGAGAGGAGGTAGCTCACCTCCCCGCTGTAATCCTCACCCATCAGGGCCTTAACTCTCGCCAGCTCGGCCACCTGCCACGGGAGCAGGGCGGATAGGTTGGAGGGCAGTTCGGGGGTTTCGTTGCAGAGGAGGTAGTAATCGGCGAGAATGACCTTCTCCCAGTCGTCCGTGGGGTGTATCCTGGAGAGGTACGGGCAGGCTATGGGGCGGAGGTTCTCAAAGCCCCCCACTTTGGAAACGCTCAGCAGGTCGAGGACGCGGTAGTGCAGAACGCCCCAGAAGCCGAAGTGCTCCCTCTTGAGCAGTTCCTCGCGATATTTCTCATCTCCCGTCGCGTAGAGGGCCATAGCGAGAGCGACGGTCGAATTAAAGTCATCTCCAAGTTCCACTTTTTCACCGAGGTACGCGAGGGCAAAGGCGCGGTAGGCTCTCAGCTCGCCCTTCACTTCCATCTCCCTGAGCTTCTCCTTTTCACCGAGCGCCATGTAGCCAAATATCCTCTCCGTATCGATCTTCGGTTCGGTTCCCATCAGCCAGCCCCGGGCGCGGTTCATGGCTTCTTCCACCCCCTTTTCGAAGCCCGTAAGGCTCTCGTTGATGTAGCCCCCGTTAACGAACTCCCTGAGGGCTATCAAAGCGAGTGCTGTGTCGGTGTAGTCGTTCCAAGAGCCGTCCGGGTTCTGCTTGTATATCAGCCAGTAGGCGGCGCCGTTGAGGGTTGGGCTGTACCTTCCCCCCGCTATGTTCTCACCCCTCATCAAAGCGAGCATCGCCATGGCAGTGTACTTGGCCTCGTGCTCCTCCCCGTTGGCGAAGCCCCACGAGTCGAAGGGCGTCCTTATCTGCATAAGCCATTCGCAGCCTTCCAGAACCTTTCCGTAGTCCCCGGCCCGATAAAGGGCCAGAACTGCAAAGGCCGTGTCCGGAACGGTCGGCTCGTAGACGTAGGGACTGATTTGAGACTTTTCGGCATGAACCGGCACAGCCGATAAAAGCATGAGCGTGAGCAGGGTTATTGCAAGCAGGTTTCTCACTTCCACCACCCCAGAAACGAAAGAAAAGGGGGAGTTAAAAGGGTTCACCCGTAGTAGACCTTTCCGTAGAGGGTGTAGGAGGCCCAGCCGTAGGTGTTGTAGGCGTAGACGAGGAACGTCCAGTCACCCGGGGCGGGGTTGCTGTACTCGACGTGTTCGTTGCTGTTGTAGCTCTCGGAGCGGTCAACGAGGTTGCCGTTCGGATCGTAGAGGTAGAGGTCGAGGTCGTGGGCGCTGGTATCGAAGACGAGGTCACCGGTTATCTTGGTGGCTCCGCTGTTAACGGTCATCTTGAAGCTGTCGCTCCTGTCGTAGTAGTCGTGGACGTAGCCGGTGAAGGTCTGTTCGTCAACCGTCGGCTCGCTTCCACCGCCTCCACCACCGCTGGATTCGCTGAGGGAGCCATCGCTGACCACATCGACCTGGTAGTTTGCCGCACCGCTGTAGCTGACGACCTTGAGCGTCCAGGTTCCGGCGGTCGGGTTGTAGTAGCCGACCTTCTCGAAGCCGTAGTAGGCGGTGTAGGAGTAATCAACCTGGTTGCCGTTGGGGTCATAGAGGTAGAGGTCAATATCGCTTCCGCCGTTGTCCCAGTAGAGGGTGGCGGTAACGAATGAAGCTCCGTTGATGTCGAAGGAGTGCGTGGCGCTTCCCTTGTCGGCGACGTAGCCTGTGAAGACGAGCTTGGCGTAGCCATCGTAGTTGGATGCCTTGTAGGCGTTCACCCTACCGGCACCGTATGCTATGTCCGCTATCTCGTCGGGCTTGACTATGTCGGCGGTTTCTATGAGGGCGGTCTTAACCTGGTCGGGGGTCCAGCTTGGGTGGGCCTGGAGTATGAGGGCGGAGATTCCAGCGACGTGCGGGGTTGCCATCGAAGTTCCGGGGGCGGCGACGTAGTAGTCACCGATGGTAACGTCGGTGAGCTGGGTTCCGCTGGCGCGGGCGGCTATGATCCAGTTGCCCGGAGCGACGACCTCGGGCTTGAGCCTGTTGTCGGCGGTTGGTCCTCTGCTTGAGAAGTCGGTTATGACGTCGTACTTATCGACGGCGCCGACGGTGATGACCTTGCTGGCCGCGGCCGGGGAACCGACGGTGTACTTGTCGGGGCCGCTGTTTCCAGCGGCGACACAAACGACTATTCCAGCGTCCCAGGCGTTGTTCACTGCCTGGCTGAGGGAGTCGGTACCGTCGGAGCTCTGGCTCGAGCCGAGGGAGAGGTTGATGACCCTTATTCCGTACTTGTCCTTGTTCTGGACCGCCCAGTCCACACCGGCTATGATGTCGGAGATGCTTCCCGAACCGTCTGCGTTGAGGACCTTCACTCCAACGAGCTTTGCTCCGGGAGCCATTCCCTTGTACTGGCCGTTGCTGGCCGCTCCGGTTCCCGCTGCAATGGAAGCGACGTGGGTTCCGTGGCCGTTGTCGTCGTAGGGGCTCGAACGGTCATTCACGTAGTCCTTCCAGCCGATCACCTTGCCCTGGAGATCGGGATGTGAAGCGTCTATACCTGTGTCGATTACCGCGATTGTTATTCCCGAGCCATCGTAGCCGAGGTTCCACATGTTGGTGGCCATAACCTGGGCAGCGGACTCGTCGAGACCCTCGGTTTCAACGTTGACCTGAACCTTGTAGTCCTCCTGAATGAACTTTATTCCAGAAACCTTGGTGTTGCCAAAGAAGCCGGCGTCTATCATACCTGCGATCATGAGCAGGTCTCTGACCTTCATCTTGACGGCAACTGCCGGGATAATCTTGTAGGTGTACTTAATTTCAGCACCCATGGCCTTGAGGACCCTGAGGGCCCTGTCCCTGTCGGCCGGGCTGTTGAACATCATGACGGTGCTGACTTCCTGGTTCCAGTCCATTCTCTGAACTTTCTTGAACAATCCCGGGGTCAGTAAACCGTAGTTCTTCTGGACCTGCGGGGCAACCGCTGGCTTGGCCGGCACGGCTGCAACAGCGCCCGCCATCATTCCGACGAGTACCAGGGCAACCAACAATACATTCCATCTCTTCATTGTAGCACCTCCATGTACATGGCCCTACTATATGGGCCATCTTAGAAATGAACCGGTCAGAGGTTAAAAATGTTGTGCAACAGTATACCTTTAGTACTAGTACATTGAGATAATGTACATGTTTTTAACCTGATTTGTCAAAATTTCCAAACATGATGTTCGGAATAATTGGAGAATCGCTGATTACGTCCAGCAGATCACTAACGGCGGAGACAATATGCTCGCATTCAAAACAAACAAAGTAGAAAAGAATTTATGACAAATTGGAAAAATTACAACTCATTCAAACCGAGCTCCTTCATCTTCTCCTCGGTTATCTTTCCGTCCTCGGTCCAGCCGCGGAACTTGTAGTACTTCGGAAGCATCAGGTGGAGCCTGACGACGTGGCCCTTGTTCGGCCCGTTCCTGACGGGCTCCTCGAGGAGCCTCTTCGGCAGTGTGTCCTCCTTGAGCGGGTCGAGGCCGGCCTTCAGGTTGAAGAGTCTCTCGGCGTTCCAGATGCGCTCTCCGATCTTGAGGTAGTCCTCGGTCGAGAAGTCCCAGCCAAGGGCCGCGTTCAGCATGTCGCGGTAGTCATCGGCGCCGAGACCGAAGGTGGTAAAGACACACAGTCCAGCGGCGTCGATGAGAGCCGTGAGGTCCTGGAAGAGTATGACCATCTTGACCTTCTCGTCGCCGATGTCGTGCGGGTCCATCTTGTACGGGTAGCCGAGTATCTCGGGGCTTATCATGTACTGCTTGATGTGACAGCCGCCACGGTTGTTGGTGGCGTAACCGAGACCGTGGCCCTCAGCTCCACGCGGGTCATATGCTGGCAATTCCTGCTTCTTGACGCCCATGAAGTACTCGGTGTGGCCGTACATCTCGGCCAGGCGGTAGCCGCCTTCTGCCAGCTTGTCACCGAAGCCCTCGCGCTTGGCGATCTTCTCGATGTAGTAGTGCAGAACCTCGGTGTTGCCCCACCTGAAGGGCGGAGCCTCCTCTCCAAGGTCCTCCTGCTTGAGGATGCCCTTCTCGTAGAGCTCCATGGCAGTCGCGAGCGTTCCACCGAGGCTGATGGTGTCCATGCCGTATTCGTCGGCCCAGTGGTTGGCCTCGATGATGCTCGCGAGGTCGTTTATACCGTTGTGTGCTCCGAGAGCCCAGATGCTCTCGTACTCCGGTCCCTCGGTGACGCCAGTCGTTGGGAGCTTGTTCACCCTACCACAGCCGATCGGACAGGCGTAGCACGGCTTGTTCCTGATAAGGTACTTGGCCGCCATCGCTTCTCCACTCTGCTCCTCTGCGTACTCAAACTGGCTGTACTGGAAGTTCCTCGTGGGGTAAAGGCCGTTCTGGTTGATTATGTTCACGAGGACAGCGGTTCCGTACTTCGGCAGTCCGCCGCCTGCTGTTGGGTCGTTCCTGAGCTTGTCGGTCTTCTCCTTGACCACCGACGTGAACCTCGCCCTGTCTGCAACCTCGACGCGCTTGTGGCCGCGGACGACGATGGCCTTCAGCTTCTTGCTACCCATGACAGCTCCAACGCCACCTCTGCCGGCTGCCCTGTGCTCGTCGTTCATCACCGCCGCGAACTTGACGAGATTTTCACCGGCCGGACCTATGAGCGCCGCACGAATCCTCTTGTCGCCGATTTCTTCTTTGAGTGCCTCCTCTGTCTCGGTTGATGTCTTGCCCCACAGGTGGGAAGCGTCCCTGAGCTCGACGCTCTCGTCGTTGATGTAGAGGTAAACCGGGTGATCGGAGGCGCCCTCAACTATTATCGCGTCCCAGCCGGCGAACTTGAGCTCTGCCCCAAAGAAGCCTCCGGAGTTCGCCATGGCTATGTAGCCCGTCAGAGGGCTCTTGGTTATGACCATGTATCTTCCGCCCGTTGGGGCAGTGGTTCCTGTCAGAGGGCCGGTGGTGTATATAATCTTATTCTCAGGACTCAGCGGATCCGCTGTGGCATCCATCTCCCTGAGGAGGTAGTAGATACCGAATCCCCTCGTTCCCAGCCACTTCCTCGCGAACTTCTCGTCGAAGTGCTCCTCCTTTATGGTCCCGTCTGTCAAGTTCACCCTCAAAATTTTCCCCCAATACGCAAACATATCCTGAAGCCTCCGGTAGTTCTTGGAAACATTTTTGTACATCGATGTTAATAAGTTTGACGAAAGCAAAAGAAATGTGCATTGCTGGATGTGGAAAGCACATTCGTTTAACTACCAGAAGCCTTTCATGCCCTTCTCCGGAATCGGACAGAGCACTATACGCCTTGCCCAGAGGCAGTCAGCGCAGCTCGGCGTGTTGCCCCAGCAGTCGTAGTTGGTATCTTGGACAAAGGAACAGGACTCATTGAGCGGACAGTCCGTACAGCTTGGGTAGAGGGCGTTTTTAACGACATATCTGAACCAGCTGTACTCCCTGCCAGTCCATATCTCCGACAGGCTCTTCTTTCTCACGTTGCCGAAGGAGTGGGCGTAGACCTTCTTCTCCCTCCCGAAGACTATCTCCGGATAGGTGTGCAGGAAGCGGTAGCATGGTGCTACCTCACCGTCCCAGCGGACGACGGCGACCTTTTTATCAACGAACTCGCACTTCCTCTCGGTCCTTAAGGAAAACTCAGCTATCTTGTGGAGGTAGCCGTGGTAGATTGCTTCCAGCTTATCGACGACGGGCTTCATATCGACGCTCCCATCGTAAACTATTAGCTCCGCGTGCTCCTTGGTTATCGGAATCAGATTCGAGATCAGGAGCGTATCAACGCCGAGAGAGCCGACGTAGTGGGCTATCTCAGGTAATTCCCTGTAGTTCTCCTTCGTTGCGACGACCTCGACGCCGATGTGCGGGACGTCGCTCCCGAGTTCTTTCTTTACCTCCTGGATTTTCCTTATGCGGGAGCTAGTGTAGTCGGGCTTTATGTGCCCGATGTCAACCGGCTGGGTCGGCACGGAGTCTATGGAGAAGTAAATCAGGTCGAGGCCGAGCTTTACAAGCTCTTCAATCCTTTCGTCAGTGAGAAGGAAACCGTTGGTGCTTATACCGAGGGCGAAGCCACGCCTCTTGACCTCTCTGGCCATATCCATAAAGCGCGGATGAACGGTCGGCTCTCCGATTCCGCCGAAGTATATCATTTCCAGCTCAGGAAGCTCCTCCGCTTCATCGAGGATTTTGAGGAACAGCTCCCAGTCCATATCGCCTTCGGGATCCTCCCAGTACTGCTTGAAGCACATCTCACAGCGGAGATTACAACGGTTGGTTATCTCGAGGTAGAGGTATCTAAGGTCCGGTTTTTTGGGTATTAAAACCTTGTAGTCCGACAAATCGAAAAGGTGGTGGCCCTCCATAACTGACACCTGAAAGTGGAGTTTTTGACAACCCCTTATAACGGTTGGTGGACATTCTTGGGCAATATAGTATGACAAAATTTTCGCCAGAAAAGTTTCCTCACGGCATCTTGAGCTCGGTTCTTACGTCCTCGTCCATCAGAACGAAGAGTATCAGCGCCGAGAGGAGGGCCAGCGTCACCGCCGGAAGAGACAGCCCCACCATCACCCAGAGGAGCCCGAAGAGAAGGTCCAGGAGGGCTATGTACGCCGAGAGGTCCACGATTGTCTCGTGTCCAACCCAAACCCCGTAGGCGAAGAGCAGGTGCACGCTCCCCACGAGGATGTAGCCAAAAAACGTGTACTCCTCTCCGAAGCTCATCGCGGCTATGCCGTAGAAGAATACCGCGAGAAGGATAAAGAAAGAAACGACGAGAGGTTTAGGCCGCATCTCCGAGCTCCTCCACGGGGAGCCTCATCCTCGAGACCGCTATAAGGGTCAGGATTCCTATGAGCGGCATGAGGGCCAGTTCTCCCAGGGCCAGGCCGGTGCTCTGCCTCGCGAGTACGTCCGTTATCGTTGGGGCTATGGCGTTGGCCGAGTTGGAGATGAGACCGAGGGCGAAGCTGGCCTTCGGGAAGATGTTCCTGGGATACGTGGCCGGGGCACTGGTCCAGAACGCCGGTCCGGTTCCCTGAAGGGCCCCGATGAGGACCACCGATGCGAGTGCCAGGGTGTAGTTGCCGGCGAGCATGGCCTTGCCGTAGACCAGCAGTCCTATGAAGGCAACCGCGTAGGAGAATATCATGACCTGCACGATGGCCTTGAAGAGACCCCTTGCGTTCGGGTTCTTCCTGGAGAGCATGTAGCCGACGTAGCCCATGCCTATGCTCCAGAGTGCCTTGGATATGTTGAGGCTCGTGCTGAGAGTTGCCACGTGCTCCTTGGTCCATCCGATTTCATAGCCGAGGGATGCGGAGAACCCTATGATGGTGAATATGACCCAGAGGGCCGGGAAGAACGTGAAGCCGAGCACCCAGGTGAAGGGCATCTTCCAGACGCTTACCCTCTCGACCCCCTCGGTCTTGTGGATTATCTCGAAGTCCTCGACGAAGAACCACCAGAGGGCGAGAACGGCGTACATTATGAGTACTGTAACCCAGAAACCGCCCCTCCATCCGAAGTCCGCGACGGCGTACTTGGCGCTCATGCTCCCAAACACGCCGCCCCAGAAGATACCGGAGAGGATTATACCCTTAGCAAAGGGCCTCTCGGCAACGAAGAACTGGGCTATCTGGGTGCTGAAGAGCGGCACGAGCGTGACCACGAAACCCTGGATGAACCTGAGGAAGACGACGACGTACCAGTTGGGGGCGAGCGGAATGAGTGCCTGCGCTATCGCCGCCCAGCTGAGTGCTATGGCAACGCTCTTCTTGAAGCTCCCCTCGTATATCCTGGTGTGGCCGAGAAGGAACGCTATGAACAGACCAAAGACGTAAGCTATGTGCTGCCATTCGTACTCGGCGCTGCTTATCCCGAAGTGGGCGATTATATCGGGCTTTGCGACGGCCATCATGGTCAGGGTTCCAAAGCCGGCCGTCATGACCAGCGTGTCAAGCAGGACTGAACTCCACCGTTTGTCCATGATTTATCCCTCCTAGAGCTTTCCGAATATCATGAGGATTCCGAAAACAATGAAAAGTGCTCCGGCAAACTTGTGGACAATCTCAAGGGGCACCATGTCGCCGAGCTTGTCGCCGAGAACCGCACCGATGAGGTTAACCGCTGCGAGGCCCAGAATTGCCCCCGCAAACGATACCTTCCACCCGTATTTAGCAGCGAAGGCCATGGTTGCCAGCTGGGTCTTATCCCCCATCTCCGCCAGGAAAATGGCGAAGAATATGGCTAAGATGCCGTCCATCGCGCCTCCCTCAAAGCTTTGAAAGTGCCTCGCTCATTCTCTCCATTGCCTCTGTGAGCTGGCTCTTCTTTGTGGCGTAGCTTATCCTTATCCAGCCCTCCCCGGCCTTGCCGAAGGCTGTTCCGGGTATGACGACAACGCCGGCGTTCTCGAGGAGCCAGTTTGCGAAGTCCTCGCTGCTCATCCCGAGCTCTGGGTCGATCTTGGCCCAGAGGTAGAAGGCGCCCTTCGGTCTGAACGGCGTGATATGGGGCATTTTGCTGAGGTGGTGGAGAACCAGCTTCCTCCTCTCAGCATAGGTCTGGCGCATTGCATCAAGGGCCTCCCAGCTGCGTTTGTCACGGAGGGCGGTGATTCCGGCTATCTGAATGAAGGATGTGACGTTTCCAATGACGTAAGCGTGGAGCTTTATCATGTCTCGGATAACCTGGGTTGGGGCTATGGTGAAGCCGAGGCGCCAGCCGGTCATGGCAAAGGTCTTGGAGAAGCTGTTCGCCAGAATCGTGTTGTCCGGGGCGTATTTGATCATCGGGTAGTGCTTCGCCCCCTCGTACAGGAAGTGCTCGTAGGGCTCGTCGCTCAGGATGTAAAGGTTGTAGTCCTCCGCTATGTCCGCTATTGCCTTCACAGTCTTCTTTTTAAGAACTGCGCCGGTGGGGTTGTTTGGATAGTTGATAACGAGCATTCTTGTTCTCTTGGTTATTGCCTCAACGAGCTCATCGGGGTCGACCTGGAACTCGTTCTCTTCGCGGAGGGGTATCCTCAGGATGCCGGCCTCGGCAATCTTTGCGTCCTCAACATAGCAGACGAAAGCCGGGTCAGGAATGATAACGTCATCGTCCTGCTCCAGAAGGGTCTGGAAGGCCAGATATGTGGCCTCGTAGGCACCCGCGGTGACGATTATATCATCGGGGGAGATATCAACCTTGTAGTGGGTCTTGTAGTACTCAGCTATCGCTTCGCGGAACTCGGGGATGCCCGCGTTGGGGGTGTAGTGGGTGTATCCCTCATCTATCGCCCTCTTCGCGGCCTCCTTTATGACATCTGGGGTATCAAAATCTGGCTCGCCTATTCCGAGGGAGATAACGTTTTCCATCTTCTTTGCCTTTTCGAAGAGCTCCCTAATCTTTGAGCGCTGGATGAGGTTTATTCTGCCCGCAAGGAAGTATTTGCGTTTTTTGTATCTCATGAGGACATCACCTCAGGCAGTCGGGAATGAGGGAGCGATTTTATAAACCTATCCACCATAAAGCACATGAATGGCCATCGGCTGCCTATAAAACTTCAACGAGAGCCGCCTTTTCAAAAAATCTTTTCGATTTTTCTGCCCCGCAGTCGGTCATGGGTAGCTCCTCCAGGTTCAGCCCCGCAAGAATCTCCCCCGCCCTGTTGCGGCTCCCGAAGACCACCAGGTAATTCTCCCCCTCCCTGACGCCGTGCTTTGCTATTGCATCTTTTATCTGGAGTGTCCCGGCGAGGCGAAGGAGTAGCTCGCCTCCAAGGGTTCTGGCGTGGTTGGTACCTCGCTCAAACGAACGGAGGGCCAGAAGCGCTGCAAACGCTATCTCCTCCCAGCATTCGCCGTTCACTATCTGAAAGTCGCCGCCTATCAAGGGTATGAGTTCCCCGGCATTTTTGACGAACACTTTAGTGATGTGGAGATTTTCCGTTATTTCTTTCATCGGGCCACCCCATCCCCGGTGGATTCTTCGACGTTAAAACCCTTTCTGAGCCCTTCCCATGAGGTTGTTTATAAATTTTTTGCGAATCTGAGATTTTTAAAAAAATTTTTGAAAATCATATTACCAAAATAATATCAAGCAAGCGCAAAGTATTTAACTAATTAAATCACTATTTATCCCAGCGGCTTGCTGAACTGGGTGGTGCAGGGATGACCAAAATGCGTATCATCAGTGTACAGCTTCCCCAGGGACTGATCAACGCCATGGATCAGCTCGTTAGGAAGGGGGTTTATCCCAACAGGAGTGAGATAATCAGAGAGGCCATCCGCGAGCTTTTGAAGAAGGAGCTTTACCAGCTCGAGACTGAGGAACGCTCAACGCCTGAGTACATCCTAAAATAAGCCGCTGAAATCAATGGTTAAAATCAAACTCCAGAGACAGTCAGACTTGAATTGGGGGTTGGGGCGATGGTATTTAAACTCCTGGAACAGGCCGGGATAAAACTTGATCTTGACAATGAGCCGAGGGCAGCACAGGTTGATGGGTTTTCCGATGAGAACCTTGAGGATCTCATAAAGATCGTCATCGTTGGCGTTGGCGGTTCTGGAAACAACACCATTACCAGACTCTACGAGCTTGGCGTCCAGGGCGCGGAGCTCATAGCCATGAACACCGACGCCCAGCACCTTGCCAGGACGAAGGCGCACAGGAAGCTTCTCCTCGGCAAGGAGATAACTCAGGGCAAGGGTTCGGGCGGAAACCCCGAGATAGGCTACCGCGCGGCAGAGGCGAGCGCCCACGAGATTGCCGAGACCATCGGTGATGCCGATCTCGTGTTCATAACCGCTGGTATGGGTAACGGCACCGGTACGGGCGCTGCTCCGGTTGTTGCCAAGGTCATAAAGGAGCGTGCCAGGCACAACGGTCGCTTTAGGGAGCCACTCGTCGTCAGCGTTGTAACCTACCCGTTCAAGAACGAGGGTAAGATACGGATTGAGAAGGCCAAGGCCGGCATAAAGGCCCTCATGTACTACTCTGACACCGTCATCATCATCGAGAACGACAAGCTCCTCAAGCTCGTTCCGAAGCTCCCCATCAATGCTGCCTTCCGCTTCGCGGATGAGATAATAGCGAGGATGGTCAAGGGCATCACCGAGACGATCAAGCTGCCTTCCATGGTGAACATCGACTTCGCCGACGTCTACAGCGTCATGCACAACGGCGGTGCGGCTTTGATAGGAATCGGTGAGAGCGACTCCAGCAACAGGGCGGTTGATGCCGTCAAGAACGCGCTCGAAAACAAGATGCTCGAGGTCGAGTACGGCAGCGGCGACAGGGCTCTGGTTCACTTCACCGTTGGTCCTGACGTGAGCCTCGGTGAGATAAACGACGCCATGAACATCGTTTACGAGAAGCTCGGCGAGAAGAGCGAAATCAAGTGGGGTGCGAGGATAGACGAGGACATGGGCAAGGTCGTCAGGGCGATGGTCATCATGACCGGCGTTAAAAGCCCGCACATACTCGGCGGCGAGCACGCCCTCCAGGTTGGTTCATCGATGAGGGACAACATAATAACCCCAGAGCCGGTCAAGCCGTTCAAGTCCAAGGACGGGGATTTTGATAGAATCTTCAACGCGATATCTGGTAAACCCGAGAAGAAGGGGAAGGAGCTTCCGCCCTACGCGAAGAGAATTCTAGACGACTTCCTGGATATTGCCTGAATTTCTTCTTTATCATTTGGGCACGGGTGGTTCTATGGCAGTGGTTATTAGCGTAGCCAATCAGAAGGGTGGGGTCGGAAAGACCACTCTGACGATGAACCTCGCCTACGCTCTCTCCGCGATGGGCAGAAGGGTTCTCGTGGTGGATATAGACCCCCAGTTCAACCTCACTTTTGGTCTCATAGGCATGAACGTCCTTCAGCATGGAGACAGCAACGTGGGGACGCTGATGACGAGGGAGAGCGACATCGACAGTACTATAGTTGAAGTCAGGGAGAACCTCCATCTGGTACCCAGCCACCTGAACCTCTCAGCCAAGGAGATTGAGATAATCAACACATACAACCGTGAGCGGAGGCTTGAAAAGGCCCTCCTTCCTGTTCTGCCGGACTACGACTACGTTCTCATTGACAACCCTCCGAGTATGGGCATCTTCTTGGTCAACTCCCTGACGGCCTCGGATTACGTCCTCATACCCCTGGAGCTCAGCTATTTTGGCGTCATAGGGATGCAGCTGATGTTCAACCTGATGCGTATGATACGTCAGGAGACCAACGAGAACCTCAAGCTCCTGGGCCTGGTTCCCAACAAGTTCACGCGTCAAACGAAGGTTCCAAAGATGCGCCTCAAGGAACTCAAGGAGACCTATCCCGATGCCCCGATTCTGACGACCATCCCGAAGGCCATAGCCCTGGAGAAGGCCCAGAGCCAGGGGATCAGCATATTCGAGTTCGAGGGTGATGGAAGGGCCGCGAAGGCCTTTTCAAAGCTTGCCCGCGAGGTGGTTGAGCTTGTCGAAGGATAAAATTCCCAAGCTTTTTGACGGTTCCGTTAACGAGCTCACGAGGCCTTCCAGGCCGAGGAAGAAGGATGAGAAGGGCACCCTGAAATCCAAGGACATGAAGAAAGAAAAGATGCAGAAGACCCTCTACATAAGCAGGGACATGAACCGGAAGCTCATTGAGCTGTACGGCGAGGAGGGGAGGAGGCAGAGCACAATCGTGGAAGATGCGGTGAACCTTTACTACTACCTTAGAATGGCACTGGGCGAGAAGAAGTTCGAGGAGCTTCTAAGCGCCGTGAGGAGGGAAGACCCGGAGTTCCTTCGGGATTACATGGGCAGGTTCAAACTTTAACGTTAACCCAGATGCCTAGATTCACCCGTTGAATAAGCCCGCTTAAATCAGGCCCCAACTCCCGATGGATGGACACCTAGCGGCAACCGCGGAATAATCCGCTCGAATCAGACTCTGGAATAACACCCTGAAATCAGTCGCAGTACGCCTCCACTATCCTCTGAATTATTTTGCTCGTCTTCGCCCTGTCGCTCCTGTAGAGGTAGGGGATCCGTATGACCTCCGCTTCTATTCCGTGGTTCCTCAGAGCATCCCTGAGGCGCTCGCAGTTGAAGTCCTGGTCGGGGCCTATCGCAATGATATCCGGGTCTATCCTGCGCACCAGCTCGTAATCTATACCCCCCGGGGAGCCGATGTAAACCTCGTCCACCATCTTCAGTGCCCTTAGAAGTTCCGCCCTGTCCTCCGCCGTGTTCACCGGATCTCTGCGCTTCCTTTTTCTCACCGTTTCGTCGTGGGCAACTATAACCACCAGCTCGTCCCCCAGGGCCTTGGCCTGGCTTAAAAAGTGAATATGGCCGACGTGAAGGAGGTCAAAAACCCCGCCGACGAGGACGCGAATTCTCTTCCTCCCCTCCGTTTCCCCGTCCATATCAACCCACCGTCAGTTCCCAGATCCTATCCTTGGCGTGGTGAATGTTCTTTACTGCCTTCCCCTTGGGCCTCTCCTTCATAGCCCTTCCGTCCATCAGGGCAATGCCTATCGCCAGTGGTCTTCCGTAGTCCTCCTCGACCACGAAGACGAAATCGCCCTCCTTTATGCTCTCGTCGGCGTCCGTTATCCCCGCGGCCATGACGTCTGCACCCTTGAGGACGAACGGGACGGCGCCGGCGTCGACCACGACGCGCCTAGGCCACGCCCTCAGGTCCTCCTCGTTGGATAGTTCGTAGAGCGCTATGACCAGCGGGAATATGAGTCCTTTCCTCCTTATGAAGAACGGCTTCCCGTTAACCAGGAGTATCTCCGTTGTTTTATCGAATTCCGCGACCTCAACCCTGTCCTTCCTGTTGAGCATCTTCCCCGCTATCTCCCCGCCGAAAGTCTCGCTCATCTCCCGGATTATCTCCTTGATCTCCTTCTTGCTGAGCGGATGCTTGACCTTCAGCTCCATTCTCACACCCCCAACGTCTCCTCGTACAGGATTCTGGCGCTTTCCCTCGGGTTCTCGCTCGCGTAGATTGAGCGGCCGACTATTACGTAGTCCGCCCCCGCCTTTAAAACCTCCCCCGCCCTGCCGCCCTGGGCACCAACGCCAGGGGTGAGGATTTTGATTCCATGCTTAAGCTTCGAGCGTATGTACGAAACGCGCTCGGGCCTGGTGGCGGGGGCTATGACGCCGAAGGGCTCAAGCTCGTTGGCCAGCTCGATTAGTTTGTCTGTGACCGGCTGAATGAACTCCTTCGCGCCAGGATGGCTCATCTCGACAACTATTATGGTCTCCCCAAGCTCCATGACGGCCCCAACGCTGTCTCTCCCGACGAAGCCGTGAGCTATGATGTAGTCCGCCCCGGCCTCGAAAACTTTGCTCGCTATCAGCCGGTTGGTGTTTGGGATGTCCGCCAGCTTGAGGTCCGCTATTATCGGCAGCCCCGTAACCTGCTTGAGTTCGGTGATGATGCCCAACCCTGAGCCAATTATCAGCGGCCAGTTAACCTTAATCGCCCAGAGGTAGTCGGCCGTGTGCTCGGCTATCTCAAGCGCCCTCTCGCGTTCGTACACGTCAAGGGCCAGGATTAGTCTGCGGTCTTCACTCCCGCTCATTTCGTCACCTCACGAGGGACTTTATCTCCTCCGGAAGAACCTCCCCCTTCAGGGAGAGTGCCACGTGGTAGGCGCTCTTCATGGCGTCCGCTTCCTTCTCCGCCCACGTGATTACCACCAGCTCGCCGTCCTCCAGCCTGAAGGCTTCCTTAACCCTCTCCGCAAGCTCGGGCATGGTCTCGCTCAGCGGTCTTCCGTCCTCCGGAAAGACCGGCTCCCCCTCCTTGACTACCAGTATCATTGCACCCTTTGCGAAGAATCGTATCGCTTCGTCCCTGAGCTCGATGCTTTTGAACTCCCCCGGCTCTCTCACGGTCAGTGCGAATGCTGGGTGGCCCTCAATTTTCCCTATACGGCGGGCTTCTGAGAAATGCCTGGAAATCCCCTCAAGAAGTTCCATTCCTCTCCTGTTGAGCGAATGGCCGCGCTGGGCCGATGATATTGCCTCAATATTTCCGAGCTTCCTAAGGAGCGTTCTGACACTGCCCTCGCCAAGGTTCAGGGCCTCGGATATGGCCTTTCTCCCGGTCGGGTTTTGGAGCATGAACAGAACCGCAACGGCATCCTCAAGCGTGAACTCAGGATAGGCTCCCCTCTTCCAGCTCATCGGCTTCCCTCCGAGAAAAATAGGGCAAGGAGATTAAAAAGTTTTAGAGAATCAGAGCCATCTTGGCTCCAGACCCGCCCACATCCTCATCTTCTCGTGGGCGATGATGCGCGGTATGTTGCCCTTATCCTTCGGTCCAGGATTCTTCATGTAGAAGGCGTTGACCTCGTAAACGGCTCCAAAGGCCTTCTTCTCGATCGCTATCTTTCCGAGCCTCGCTAGGTCAACGAGCAGGCCCGCCAGGGCCGGGCTGTCGTTTATCCTGCCGGTGATGACGAGCTCGTCGTGGGCGCCGTTGAAGCTGACATACTCGATGTGCATCGCTATGAACTTCTTGTCGCCGAGCGGCTCGAGGAAGCCGGTGGGCTTGATGTAGTGAGGTGCATCGTAGCCCAGGAGCTCCTTGACGACCGAGCTCTTGGTGAACTCCTTGCTCTTGTTCCTCTCCTTGTCGGTTAAGGCCAGGAAGTCGTTGTTTCCGCCGATGTTGAACTGGGCTATATCGAGGACGTAGCGGTTCCTCTGGGCGAGGTGGCTGAGAACGTCCGCGGTGAGCGGGGTGGCTCCGGTTGCACCGTCGTCGCCGAAGATGGCCATGTTGCTCTCCTTGGCGAGCTCGACGAACGCCGGGTCGTTGGCTATGAGGGTGGGTATGGCGTTGACGAAGGCCGCTCCTCCAACCTCCCTGGCGTACTGGGCTATGGCATAGGCATAGACCTGGGTCGCGGTGAGCCTGTCCCTGTTGTCCTCGGCGATGGCCTTTTCAAGCTCCTCCCTGCTTCCGAAGGGCTGGAACGCCTCGGTGGTGCAGACGTTTATGAAGACCTCTGCCTTGAGCTCCTTCCACTCGTTAACGAGGTGCTCGACGGCCTCCTTGAGGGTCATCTCGTCTTCGAGGCCGGTGGCCTCGAGCGGAAGGTTCCTGAGGCTCCTCAGGTGTATTCCCTTCCTGACGGTGATGCCCTTGAGGGTCTCCGGCGCCTCCGGATCGTAGGCCTTGACGACCTCGTAGAGGCTCCTGCCGACCTTGCTTGCATCGACATCGTAGGAACCGACTATTTCAACATCCTTAATCTTGATTGGAAGCTCATCGGCAAGCGGAACACCGTAAGGTTCCATCTTTCCGGCCTTTATCTTCTCAAGGCCGCTCGCGAAGATGCTGGCAACGTAGCCCTGTCCGAGTATGACAACCCTGACCATTTCCTCCACCTCCTTTGTTGGTCTAAGATATTTTACAGTAGTTAAATAGTTTTTGGTTATGAAATTTTTGCAAAATCAGATGACTATAACCATTCCGTCGTAAGAGAGAACGGCCCGTTCACTTCTATCCCTGACGTACTTCACCGCTTCCGTGAAGGGCAGGTTGTGATGGGCTATGTGGGTCAGAACAGTCAGCTCAGCGAACCTCTCGCCTAAGGCAATGGCATCATCGATGTTGTTGTGGTTCTCGTCATGTACTCCCGGGGAAAAGGTTGCATCTACCAGTGCCACGTGGGGGCTCTCATTCTTCAGCAACTCTAGGCTTTTGGGTGGCAGACCCTTCGTATCAAAGACCACCGCTAGAGTCCCGCTCCCGTCCTCTATGAGGTATCCAAAGGTCTGAACGCTGTGGTTGAGGGGGAAAGCCCTTATCCTGACGTCCCCGATTTTTAGGCTTGGAGGCGTCTCGTGGAGAACCACTCGAAGGTTCTTTGGACTTTCTACTATCTCCCCGTTGGCACTGCCTGAGGGTGCATGGAGCTCTATCCTCTCCGACGTCCAGCGAAGCTTAAAGAGTCCAGCTATGTGGTCGTGGTGCCAGTGAGTCAGCAGTATAGCGTCGATTTTTTCCTCCACATAGGGTGTCACGTCAAAGCCAACGTCCACCAAAATCGTCGTTCCTTCCTCAGAGACAATCAAAACCGAGGTGGGCTTTCTTCTCGCGAAGGCTAACCTCCTGGCCTCCTGGCAGGCGGGACATCTGCACAGGTAGTTCGGAATGCCCTCAGATCCTCCGGTTCCGAGCAGATTGACTATCACAAGTTATCCCCCCAATATTTTGCTGAAGACGGCTGTATCGAGAAGTTTAACAGTGACGTCTATTACTATTGCCAGCAGGAGCAGAACCTTTAGGAAAGCGAAGGCATCTGGGGACGCTTCAATACCTGACGCCTTCAGAAAGGTTTTGAGGTAGAGGTAGGCCGCAAGCATGGCGAGGGTGTAGCTCATAACCGCCTCAAGCCTCGATTTTTCGGGCACCACCTTTATCCCTATCCAAACCAGGGTTAGCATCAGCGCCATGAGAAACGACAGCAGTCCCGCGGAGGAGGGGTGTGGGGACAGCATCACCCTAAAGAACGCATCGGAGAAGTCGTTAATGATGACAAGGAGGCCCAGGGTAACGCCGATAAGAGTTGTTAATATGTCCATCTTCACCAGAGTGTCGATGAGACTTACGAAAGGTTTCCACTTCGTCTTCGGACCAATCAGGAGGTAGAGAACGTCGCTGGCGTTGCTGGACTTCTCAAGTATCTCCTTTAATATAAAGCTCGGTGGCATACCCGGAAACCGCCTGAGTTCCCGAACTTCATCGTTCATGCCAAGTTCTTTCATAGCTTTGCTTGCTTCGAGGAGGGTTATACCGACGAGTTCCATAAGGTAAGTATCGGAATCGCTTTTGAAAACCCTTCCGATTTCGCCCATTAGACGGCGAAGGTACTTTCTTATCAACGCCCTCAACCGCTCCTCTTTGATTCCAAGCAAACGCCTGTACCGAACCAGGAGCGCCAGGAAGCGAAGTACAAAGCTCGTGTCGTAGAGGGTATCCCTCGTCAGATAGTGAAGTCTCTCAAAGGCATCGAGAATCTTTGAGCGGACTTTCCCCTTCTCCACGGGCAGTCCGCTTTCCCAGGCCCACAGCAGGGCCCACGAAGCGTAGAACGTCGTGTCTATTTTTGAGACCTCGCCTGCAGATTCCGGCCAGCCGGTCGTTTCCTCGAACTCCCTCAAAAGCCATCTCAAAGTCGGCTCCACGGTTTCAAGGGGAACCTCAAGGGGGAATCTCCTGGAGAGCTCCCTCACCTTGAGAATTGCCAAGACGGCAAGGGAAGACGCTCCGACTATGCTTCTTCCATTATCCCGCTCGGTTCGGGACCACCAACCAAGGTCTACACTCCTGTGGTGCCTTTCTTTCAGGTAGGCTAGGGCCCTTTCGATGGCCTTGAGTATCTTTTCAGTGGACTGCCCCGCTTCATTCTCAATCGCCATTGCCAGAATCCTCACCGTTCGTCCCGTCGTCCCTACCTCGCCGATGCTGGACATCTCGTGCGTCGGAAAAGAGCCGTCCTCTAGCTGGTGCTCCAGAAGCCAGTCGAGGGCTTTCCGCATGTGGGTATCATCTTTCAACGTCTCCCCGGCCAGAGCGGCGATTTCAACGTAGCGGTAAACGCTCCCCGTCTCAACGTACCTGCTCAGCTCCCCGAGCCTTAGGAAGCCGCCGTTATCGAGTTGTCTCTCTCGCAGTGCCCATAGAATCATAACTACATGGAAAGGCACCTTCCAGCTTTTCATAGCGTCTATAACTACCCAGAAGTCAGGACTCAATCCAACGCTCCACAGATGGCCCCTGCTAACATCTTCGATGTTATCTACGTACCCCCCAGTCAGGGCGTAGAGCTTCCGCCACACCCCGAGGTTGATCTTGAGGTGGGGAACGTTGGTCTCTACCCTCCCCATACGGACTAAACTTTTAAGGGGGCTCTTTTATTGCTTTCTATAACCGGAACGGTGGTGAAGATGCGCGTCGCTGTGCTCTACTCCGGTGGAAAGGACTCAAACTACGCCCTCTACTGGGCGCTGAAGCAGGGTTTCGAGGTCAAATACCTCGTTTCGATGGTGAGCGAGAGCGACGAGAGCTACATGTACCACGTGCCGAACATTCACCTCACCGAGCTCCAGGCGAAGGCGGTAGGGATTCCCCTCGTGAAGGGCTTTACGAGCGGCGAGAAGGAGAAAGAGGTAGAGGACATGAAGGCCGTCCTTGAGGGGCTGAGGATAGACGGCGTCGTTGCCGGTGCCTTGGCCAGCGAGTACCAGAAGAAGCGCGTTGACAGGGTAGCAAAGGAGCTCGGCTTGGAGAGCTTCGCCCCCGCCTGGCACCGCGACCCAATCGAGTACATGCACGAGATAATCGGCATCTTCGACGTGGTCATGGTCGGAACGGCCGCCTACGGCCTCGATGAGAGCTGGCTTGGAAGGAGGATAGACGAGGATGCCCTGAAGGAACTGGTTAGGCTCCACGAGAAGTATAAAATCCACGTGGCAGGGGAAGGCGGTGAGTTCGAGACGTTCGTGAGGGATGCGCCCTTCTTCAAAGCGAGGGTAGTCTTCGACGAGGTGGAAAAGAGGTGGAGCGAGTGCAACTACTCCGGCGTGCTTGAGGTTAAGAGGGCACACCTTGAGCCGAAGGGACAAGTTTAATTTGCATTAAAGCCAAAGTTCAAAAGGGGATTGTCATGGAAAAGGTTGAAGCCGTCTACGACCACGGGGCGCTGAGACCCTTAAAAAGAATCAACCTCAAGGAGGGGGAAAAGGTTCAGCTCATCATAAAGCGTTCCCTTTATGAGATAGTTTCAGAGCTTGAAAAGGAGTTCGAGGGCATCGAAGAAGACCTCACCGAGACACTCGTGAGGGAGAGAAAGTGATTGTCCTAGATGCATCGGTAATCGTTGATTCACTCCTTCCAAAGCTTGGCGAGAGACACATGCTTGCAAAGGAACTACTGAAAGCCATATCTGAGGAGAGACATGAGGTCATTATGCTGAGGATAGCCAAAATCGAACTCCTGAGTGTTTTCAGCAGAAAGATAGGGGCTAAAGCAATAGCTGTAGTGGACTCACTTGGAGAAGGTGTAACTTTCGTAGGGGAGGATGAGTTCTACCAGGTTGCCGAGGCCATAGCCCCCAAGGTTCACGGAAGGGCCGTGGATTTGTATTACATTGCGCTTGCCTTCAAGACGTCCGCAATGCTAATATCCTGTGACAGACTTCAGGTGAAAAACGCGAGAAAAGCCGGCGTCGAGGCGTACTGCCTCCCGGACGATTTTGAAAAGGCCATTAAAAAGATAAAGGAGAGTTAGCTTAGTTCTCCCCCTTCACTCTCACCCAGAACCATGCCTTTGAGCAACCTCCAGAGACACCACACGACTGGAACTCAAGGCTCCAGACCATCTTTGGAACGGCCGAGATTTCGTCCCACCTGAGTGCGTCGTTGTCGAGGAGGACAGTTATCGCCACCTGTCCCATCGGGTCGTCGTCGTTGCCCCACTTTCCGGCGTCTTCTTCCCAGGCGTTGTACTCAAGGTAGATGAAGGGAACGTTCGCCATGGTGTGCTCTATCAGGAGAAGGTTTGGCCTCACCGTTACCTTGTTGCCCGAGACAACCCTCCTCCCTGCCGGATAGCGGTATGAAGCCTCCGCCGGAACCATTCCGGTCGTTTCCTCAGCAGTGATGTCGGGAACGTCCGCAATCTCGACCGGCTCAAAGTGCGTGAAGGCCCTCGCGTAGAGGTAGTACTCGTCGTCTCCAATCTCTGTGTCCTTCGTGAAGCTCACCGTTGTCAGGTATGCCTTTAGGGTGTCGTAGCGGAGCGTTCTGGGGACATCAACCTCGTAAACCAGATAGGTAACCCTCAGGTTCTTGCCGAAATCCCAGACCTCGATGAGCTTGCCGTAGCGGTAATCATCGCGGGGGTCTATGGTGAAGGCGTTGTAACCTACAGGGTCGGGCTTGGACCCAAAGGCCTCCATCAGCCTCGAACCAAAGAAGTCGCTCGCGCTCTCGCCTGTGAAGAGCTGGTTAATCAGCATCGCTCCGGAATAACCGTACTTCATTGCCGTCCCTATCTCCCCGGTTGCGAGTCCGAGGGCCAAATCCACCAGAAAGCCCGCCCCGAGGGTGATGTATTCGCCGGGGTCGTCAACGTCCCAGCCGGCGGTGTGGACGTAAATTTTCTTGTATTCCCTCGCCTCGTCCAGGGGCATGACGAATATTGGATAACCGTTCACGTAGAGGTGTTCGACGCTTATGGCCCTCTCATCGTGGTAGAGGAGCCTGCTGTTGTCTTTGGCCTCAACCCACCGCCTTCCCGGGTAGCTGACGGCATAGATTGGCCCGTAGGTCCAGTTCCAGTCGTTCTCGTGCTCCCAGTAAACGGGGAACGCCCAGGAAACCAGCTGAATCTCGCCCTCCCTTGAGTCCCCGTTTTCCCTAACGTAAACGTCCTCCACAACGACGACCAAGTATTTATCAACGTCCTCCTCGACCTTAACCCCGTGAGTTGCGTCCAGCCAGAGGTTGTTCTTTGCTGGGAAGCGGTAGTAGTAGCCCGCAAACCAGAAGCGGAACTCCCTCCACGGGATTATGCTGAAGATGTTCTCCACGGTAAACTCGACCTCTACTTCCCCGGCCGATGTCTTCGTGACCCTGACTTCAGACTCCCTGTAAACGTTGTCGCTCATGTCGTAGAGGGTGAAGTTGTCCGAGGTTATCAGGCCCCACCAGTCGATTCCTCCCCCGTCGGTGGCGTCAATGTAGAGCCTCATCGGCATTGCCCGTTTGAACTCGTTCTCATCTCTAAAGCTAAGCTTAAACGTCAGGTCGTCCTCGGTGGCCGTGACGTACAGGGAAAGCTTCGGGTCGTCCGGACTGCCGTAGGATGCCGAGGTGTGGTAGTCAATCCAGCCCCTCATTGCCTCTATCACGAAGTTTCCGGTGCTTGGATAAGTCCTCCTCGGGAAGCGCTCCTCGCAGGCAGATGAGCCGCAGTCGAGGCGTATCCTCATGAAAACCCTCTCTGGAAAGATGCCTGAGAAGTTCTCAACGGTAAAGCTCACATCGGCCCCGTCAACGCCCACACTACCGTTCTGGAGGGAAACCAGCCCGTCGCCGGTGACTTCGTAGAGCTCGAAGCCGTAGCGGTAGAGGTGGAGCTCCCAGCGCCTTCCAAACTCGTCCCCTTCGGTGAACTCTATGACCGTCGGCCTGTAGGTGTAGACCTCCCCCGTGAAGACGTTTTTAAACTCCTTCAGGCTTATGTATGCGTTCGCCAGGCTCTCGTTCTCGAAGGTTATCGTGAAGGTAACGCTCTTTCCGGGGTTCGTTGAGCTCGTGATTACCGAGACCCGCTTTATCACTTCACCGTTCGGCTCGGAGGCCTGGCTCCCTATTGGCCCCGCGTAGGTGAAGTTGAGGTTGAGCAGGTAAACGGGCGTTATAACAGGCTGGAGGGTGACGTTTATTCCCCCGGTTAAGGTAAAGCCCGGCCCGGTTCCGTTCTCGTTCGTTTCCCCGGCCTCACAGCCCAGGTCGGGGTCATTGCCTTCGCATACAACGTTCCCGTCCTCATCATAGCTGAGGCTCTCGTTTGGAGCTGGAGTCTCAGTGGCCGTTTCGGTCTGGGTTTCCGTTTGGGTTTCGGTTTGTGTTACAGTTCCGGTGGAGGTTTCAGTTGAAGTCCGGGTCTCGGTTCCGGTTTCACTACCGGTTTCCGCGGGAGAGCTTTCCATTGAGGAGGTCTCGCCCGTGTTACTCGTTGGGCTCTCGCTGGCTGTTGGGCCCGTTTCGGTATGTGAAGGAGTGTTGCCGATACATCCGCTAATGATAACTAACCCGCTCAAAAGAAGGAACAGAAAAATCCGCGATGGGTTTCTCATATCTACACCTCCAACCCAAACCCGGGGCAAGAAAAGAAATTGAAGCCCGTACGGGTTTGTGTTTTATTCAAATGTGTCCCTTATTTTATTTAAGAGTTTCTTCGATGAAGAGTCATTCAGGGGACAAAATTTATTAATCGCGGGTTATTATCACATCTGGTGGTAGAATGATAGAGGTCGAGAACCTCGTCAAGGCCTTCGGCTCCAAGAGGGCCGTAGACGGAATAACCTTCACCGTTCGCAACGGCGAGATATACGGCCTCCTCGGGCCGAACGGGAGCGGGAAGAGCACGACGATGAAGATTTTGGCCGGAATACTGAGGCCGACCTCCGGAAAAGTTATCGTCGAGAACGTGAACGTTGCCGAAGACCCTCTGGAGGTTAGGAGGATAGTCGGCTACGTCCCCGAAACGCCGGTTCTCTACGAGAGCCTCACCCCGGTCGAGTTCTTCAACTTCGTGGGGAGCGTGAGGGAGATTCCTAGGGAGGAGCTCCAGGAAAGGGTTGAGACCTTCGTCAGGGCCTTTGGGATAGAAAGCTACCTCGGCGAGATGATAGGTTCGCTCAGCTTTGGAACGAGGCAGAAGGTGTCCCTCATCTCCGCTATGCTCCACGACCCGAAGGTTCTCATACTGGACGAGGCGATGAACGGTTTGGACCCAAAAAGCGCCCGAATTCTGAGGGAACTCCTCCTCCAGTTTCGGGAGGAGGGCAGGAGCATTGTCTTCTCCACCCACGTCTTAGCTCTCGCGGAAACGATATGCGACCGCGTTGGCGTCATCTACAACGGCGAGATAATCGCCGAGGGGACGGTGGAGCAGCTCAAGGAGTTTGCCCATGAGGAGAGCCTGGAGGACGTTTTCCTCAAGCTCACCGAGAGTCAGGACGAGGTTGCTGGAATAGTCCAGGCCCTCAAGGATGCCCTGTAGGGTGGGAGCATGTTCGAGATAGTCAGAATCCTCTACAAGGAGCTCCACTACCGGCGTTTGAAGAGCAACCCGCAGATAGCCGCCGATCCGGAGAAGTTCAGGAAGCAGCTCAGGAACGCGGGCGATATAAAGCGGGGTATAGCCCTCCAATCGGTCGCGTTCCTCTTCTTTGGGTTTATGATGGCGGGAGCGGTGCTCGGAGCTGAGGACGAAGCCCGGGCGGCGGTGATGTTCGCGACCTACGCGATGCTCCCCTTCATAATGGCCCTCTACACGACGACCGTCAATGCCTCCTATGCCACCTCCATGGGGATCTTCGAGCCGCTCAAGCCGCTCCCGGTTGAGACGGGCGCCAAGTACCTCAGCGTTCTCCTTGCCATAGACAACGTCCCAGCAGTCGTTGCGCTCCTTCCTGTGGCGGCGGCGATGGCATTCAAGTACGGCACCCCCGGCCTTGTGGGCCTGCTCTGGGTACTCGTAGGCGCTTTCCTCGGCCACGTCCTCGGCCTAGTGGTGTTCACCTTCTTCGGCTCGGCCAGCGTTGGCGGCAGGTTCTCGAAGCTCAGAACCCTCGCCAGAACCCTTGGAGTTATCCTGTTCATTAGCATGTTCTACGCCATCAATTATCTTCAGCAATACGTCAACGAGCACTACGAGGAGGTTCTGCCCTTCTTCTCGAAGTACTCCCTGGCTTATCCATTCTCCGTTGCCTCGATAACGGACCCGTTCCACTCCTTCCTCATCCTCCTTGGCTACCTCTTGGTTCTGGTTCCGCTCTATCTCTTCATCCTTGGGCGGCTCTGGGGCAGGCTTGGGGAGGGAGCAAAGGTTTTCAGGGCGAGAATCGTGGGCTTTAAGGCCGAAACCCACCACCCAATCGTGGCTATCGCCCTGAAGGACCTGAGGATAGCCTTCAGAAAGAGTGCCCTTCTCGTCGGCCTCGTCTTTCCGCTCTTCATAATCCTGCCGAGTGCCCTGAACATCCTCGTTTCTGGCTCCATTAGGGAGTGGAGTGTGGTTTCGGTGCTCTTTATGATTGGGTGGGTGGCTTCGGTGGGCATCGACACCGTCCTTAAGATAGACGGTCAGGAGTTCGAGTTCCTGAGGAGTCTGCCCATAACGGTCGGTCAGTTCGTCCGGGCAAAGCTCCTCGTCATGAACGCCGTTCCAATTACTGCAAGCGTTGCTCTCGTCCTCGCGGCTTCGTACCGCGACGTTGGAACCCTCGCCCTGCTCCCCGCCGCGGTTATTCTTCCGCTCCTGACCTCGTCAGTGGCGCTGGCCTTCTTCTACCACGGTGAAAGCGAGCTGTCAGTGCCGGAGACGAACTTCGGCCACGTTCTGGCCCTTATGATAATCAATGGGGTTACCCTCGGGGCAATCGCCGGCCTCTGGTACTTCCTCGGCTATCCCTACGCGCTGGCTCTGGCCACCGTCGGCCTCGCGGCGGTTCAGGCTTTCCTCAGCAGGTGATGTGGAATATCGCAAGAACCTTCCTCTTTCCCCAGAGTTCGTTGAAGAGCTCCGCCGCTTCCTCTGTTGGCCTTTCGATTACCTCTTTGTTGGCCACCAGCTTTCTGCTCTCCGGCAGGAGTGCCAGTTCCCCCCATGCTCCCGTACCGACGATGAGAACATCGAAGTCCTCCGTTAGGTACTCCCTCAGCTCATCCGGGTCGAGTTTATGACTGGTTCCGTGCTTGTTCTTGCTGAGCCACTTTTTTCGCTCCCCGATTTTTCCGCTTGGGTAGATCACGATGTCGTGGCTGTAAACCTTCCCGTCCACGACTATCCTGCCGAATTCCGGAAACTCGACCCTCATGACATCACCTCGGGCTCAGTGCATCCCTCAGAATCTTCCCGTGGTCAAAAGCTAACGGCAGTTTCAGCGCCTCGTCTATGGGGATAACGTGAACCTCTTTGGCGTCGTCCCCGGCTTTCAGCTTTCCGGTTCCGATGGCAAGGAACGCCGTCGTTACAGTGTGTCCCCTCGGGTCGCGGTTGGGGTCTGAGTAGACTCCAACGAGCTTGATGAGCCTCACGTCGAGGCCGGTCTCTTCCTTCGCCTCCCTTACCGCCGCCTCCTCAACCCTTTCTCCGTACTCCACAAATCCTCCGGGCAGGGCATAGCGGTCTTTGAATGGTTCGTGCTTCCTTTTTATGAGTACGACGCCGCCCCCGTACAGAATGACGATGTCGGCGGTGAGACCTATGCATCTGTGCGCCTCGACCTTAAGCTCCGGATGGGTCTTAGAGAGAAACTCTTGGAGCTCCTCCCGCACGGGGGTTATGTCGTAGCCCCTCGGGGCCTTAACGAGCAGAACGTACCGGTCCATAACACCACCTCAGGGAAGTCTCTCATCATTTCTCAGTATGCTGACGTTTCATCATCGGTGGGCATAGTTATTCATGGAGATTTATATCATTAAGCCTCTCGACTTTTACCCGCATCGCCAGCTCGTTCACTTCGTCCATCGGGAAGTCGAAGCTTCTGCGCTGGAGAAAAAGGGCCGTGAACGCGCTGGCCCTCTTGAGGGCCTGGATAAAGGGACAGTTGTGGTAGAAGTACGAAAAACTCGCGAGAAAAACGTCGCCCGCACCGGTTGATTCCTCCACCGCAACCCTGGCCGGAGTGTAGGTGTATTTTCGTCCCCGGAGGTACGCCTGCCCAACATCGGCACCCCGGGAGATTAGAAGCACCTCTATCCCCTCCGGATTGAGGTTTCTTACAAGCCGTGCCTCAGAGACGTCGGAGTGGAGAACCTTCAGTCCGTTAAAGATGCCGCCGTCCACCCCCGTCAGCTTCAGTCTTCCGGGGTGGGGGGACCTGATGAACCCCTGAACGTCTGCGACAACGAAGTTGCTCCTCCTTTTGGCGAGTGCAACGGTTTCGGGTGTAACCTCGCCCGCAACGGGGTTGAGGATGATTATATCGTAGCTCCCGTGTGGCATGTTGGTTATTCTCTCCGCGACGGAGAGGAGGCTGAGTTCTCTTGTGTTCCCGTCGAGATAACGGAGACGGTAGGAAGTGCTGCTTTCCGCGGGTATCGTATGGAGCACTATGCCCGCTTCCTCAAGTCCCTGGAGCCAGCTTTCGGGAAAATCCCGCCCGACACTGGTCAGGATCTCGACCCTGCAGAATCTGGACAGGGCCATCGCAGAATAGTACGCCCCGCCCCCGATGCGGTGTTCTATTCCGGAACCCTTAACGATGATATCCCTCACGAGATGGCCGACGATGAGGCACCTCATTTTACCCGCCCAATCTTTGTTGTTAGCCACACTATCCATAAAAACCTTTTGGAAATTTTCCGAAAAGTTTATAAGGGCAAAAACGAAAAGCTTAAAAGGATATGTCCTTTTGGGGTGGGGCTATGAAGCGCCTGAGTAAAGTTTCTCACTATGCAAAGCAGGGGTTCCTGGTTCTCAGGACTGACTGGGTTCCCTCACTCAACGACCCGGTTGTTGACAAGAAGCTCACCGTGGTCGGGGTAGTGAAGGATGTTTTCGGGCCGGTTAAGAGGCCCTATGTGGCCGTCAAGCCGCGAGTCAAGAATCCCGAGAGCTACATCGGTGCGCTGCTGTACGTTGATTCCTCCAGGAAGAAATCCGGGCCCGGCAGAAAAGCCAGGTCCGGGAAGAAGCGTTACAAGGGCGGAAAGGCAAGACGCCCTGCCCCCAGAAAGAGGGGGTGAGAGCTTTTGGCTGATAAGAATGTATGTCCGGTTTGCGGCTCCGATAAGCTGTTTTATGACCCGAGGAGAGGCGAAATTGTCTGTTCTGTCTGCGGTTACGTTGTTCAGCAGAATGTCGTCGATGAGGGTCCTGAGTGGCGCGCCTTCGACCCCGACCAGAGGGCCAAGCGCGCCAGGACCGGTGCGCCCATGACGCTGATGATCCATGATAAGGGCCTCTCCACCGACATAGACTGGCGCGACAAGGACATACACGGGAACCAGATAACCGGCATGTACCGGACCAAGATGCGCCGTCTGAGGATGTGGCAGAGGAGAATGCGCATAAACGACGCGGCCGAGCGTAACCTCGCGTTCGCGCTGAGCGAGCTGGACAGGATGGCGGCACAGATGCGTCTCCCGAGGCGCGTCAAGGAGGTCGCCGCTTCCCTCTACAGGAAGGCCGTCATGAAGAAGCTCATCCGCGGGCGCTCGATTGAGGGAATGGTCTCCGCGGCACTCTACGCGGCGTGCAGGATGGAGAGCATTCCCAGGACTCTCGATGAGATAGCGGCCGTTTCAAAGGTCACGAAGAAGGAGATAGGAAGGAGCTACCGCTTCTTAGCGAGGGGTCTCAACCTCAACCTCCGCCCGACCAGCCCGATTGAGTACGTTGACCGCTTCGGCGACGCTCTAAACGTGAGTGCCCGGACGAAGAAGAGGGCCAAGGAGATACTCCGGGAGGCGATAAACAGGGGCATAACGAGCGGTAAGGGGCCGACGGGATTGGCCGCGGCTGCCCTGTACGTTGCCTCCCTCCTGGAGGGTGAGAAGAAGACCCAGCGCGAGGTGGCGGAGGTAGCGCACGTAACCGAGGTCACCGTGAGGAACCGCTACAAGGAGCTGGTGGAGAAGCTCAACATAAACGTCCCGATATGAGGGATGTCCGTGCTTATAGCTGTGACGAGCGACACCCATTACGGCGATAAGACCCGAAACCCTCCTTCCCTTCTTTTCCAGCACCTTGAGGAGAGAACGCCGGATTTGATACTCCACGCGGGTGACGTTACGTCTCCTGAGCTTCTGGAGGAGCTTGAGCGGTTCGCTCCTGTGGTGGCCGTTCGGGGGAACGCTGATTACCTCAACCTCCCAGAGGAAAGGGTCATCGATGCAGAGGATATTGGAATCGGTCTTCTCCACGGGCACGGGTTCTTCTCGCTCAACGCCCAGTTCTTGACGTTCAAAGCCCTCGACCTGGGGGTGGACATTCTCGTATTCGGCCACACGCACCGCTTCTACCACGATACCTACTCGGTTCACGGGAAAAGGGTGATCCTCCTCAACCCCGGCTCGCCGACGTTCCCCAGGATGGATTCGGCCGGCTTTGCACTCCTTGAGGTCAATGGAGAAAGCGTCCGGGTCGAAAGGGTGCGCTTCTGGTGAAGATTCAAACTTTCAGAAAAGCTAAGGAAGGAAAAGAAAGGCCATCAGCTCTTGATGGCGAGCTTGATGTCCTCGGCCTTGACGGTCTTCCTGCCGGCGTGGTGGGCAAGGTCGACCGCCTTCCTGGCGATCTCCATGGCCTTCTCCTCGAGGTGCTCGGCCAGGAGCTTGGCGGCGTCCTCGCTGACGCGGGCGGCGCCGGCCTTCCTTATCAGCCTGTCAACTGGGGCAATCGGCAACTCAGCCATTTTCCCAACCTCCTAAACGTTGTTTTGCAGGTATCTGCGTTCTATTCTAGGAAGGAAGGCCTATATAAACTTTTCGGAAACAGGGGCTTCTGGGGGCGATAATCGGCTGTTTTTAGGTGGGGTGTTTAGAAATTCGGCATCCTTCGCCTGCCACCTTATGAACGGCCCAATACAAACCCGAGGGCAAAGTTTTGAAAAGGGCTATCTGCCCTTGAAACCCAGTTTGCAGGAGGAACACAGCTTTGATTTTCAAAAGCGGGGCGGAAGTTTGGGGCGCTGGTGCGGTAAAAGTGTCCCCGATACTCATATGGGGGCAGGAGTGTCCCAATAATGAACCATAGCATTTTTATAGGTGGCCGTATAATCTCCGAGTTACTCAGGAGGTGAAAGCATGGTAGAGAAGTTTGACAAGATATACGACTACTACGTGGACAAGGCCTATGAGCCCAATAAAAAGAGGGACATCATAGCCGTGTTCCGCGTAACCCCCGCCGAGGGGTACACCATCGAGGCGGCCGCCGGTGCAGTCGCCGCCGAGAGCTCGACCGGAACCTGGACCACCCTTTACGAGTGGTATGAGCAGGAGAGATGGGCCGACCTTTCGGCCAAGGCTTACGACTTCCACGACATGGGCGACGGAAGCTGGATAGTCAGGATAGCTTACCCGTTCCACGCCTTTGAGGAGGTGAACCTTCCAGGACTTCTGGCCAGCATAGCAGGCAACGTCTTCGGGATGAAGCGCGTCAGGGGTCTTCGCCTTGAGGATCTCTACTTCCCCGAGAAGCTCATCAGGGAGTTTAACGGTCCGGCCTTTGGTATCGAGGGCGTCAGGAAGATGCTCGATATCAAGGACAGGCCGCTCTACGGTGTCGTTCCAAAGCCCAAGGTGGGTTATTCCCCTGAGGAGTTCGAAAAGCTCGCGTACGACCTCCTATCAAACGGTGCCGATTACATGAAGGACGACGAGAATCTCACGAGCCCCTGGTACAACCGCTTCGATGAGCGCGCCGAGATAATGGCCAGGACAATAGACAAGGTTGAGAACGAGACCGGCGAGAAGAAGACCTGGTTCGCCAACATAACCGCTCCTCTCCTTGAGATGGAGCGCAGGCTTGAGGTTCTGGCCGATCTTGGCCTCAAGCACGCGATGGTCGATGTCGTCATAACCGGCTGGGGAGCGCTCGAGTACATAACCGAGCTGGCGGCGGACTACGGCCTGGCCGTCCACGGCCACAGGGCCATGCACGCGGCCTTTACCAGGAACAAGCATCACGGCATCTCGATGTTCGTCCTGGCGAAGCTCTACAGGCTCGTCGGTATCGACCAGCTCCACGTTGGAACGGCCGGAGCAGGCAAGCTCGAGGGCGGAAAGTGGGACGTCATTCAGAACGCCAGGATCCTCAGGGAGAAGCACTACAAGCCGGACGAGAACGACGTCTTCCACATGGAGCAGAAGTTCTACGGCATAAAGGCCGCGTTCCCGACGAGCTCCGGCGGCCTCCACCCCGGCAACATCCAGCCCGTTGTGGATGCCCTCGGAACCGACATCGTCTTCCAGCTCGGTGGAGGAACCCTCGGACATCCCGATGGGCCTGCTGCGGGTGCAAGGGCCGTCAGGCAGGCGATAGATGCCATAATGCAGGGAATCCCCCTCGACGAATACGCCAAGAGCCACAGGGAACTTGCCCGTGCCCTGGAGAAGTGGGGCCACGTCACCCCGGTCTGACAGGTTTGACGGCTTTTCTTCTCTATTTTCGTCTTCCGTTCAACTTTTCTCCCGGAGGAGATTTAACGGGTAGGGATGTTCTTCTCCCGGTGGTGTTATGGTTCACCCTGGTGGATTCCTGGAGGTCATAACTGGGCCGATGTTCGCGGGCAAAACCACCGAGCTTATAAAGAGGATAGAGCGGCAGACCTTCGCCAAGAGAAAGGCCGCCCTCTTCAAGCCCAGCATCGACAACAGATATTCCGAGGATGACGTGGTTGCCCACAACGGTCTCAGGTATGAGGCCTTTGTCGTCCCCACGAATGAGGAAGGCGTCGAACTCATTGAGAGGATTACCCTGGATGAGGGTTTCGAGGTAATCGGGGTGGACGAGGTTCAGTTCTTTCCGCAGGTAATAGTCGAGACGCTGAACCGCCTCGCCGACGAGGGAATCTACGTGATTGCGAGCGGCCTCAACCTCGACTTCAAGGGGGACCCCTTCCCGGTGACCAGGGACCTCCTCGTCCGTGCGGATAACATCGTCTACCTCACCGCCGTCTGCACGGTCTGCGGGAAACCCGCGACCAGGAGCCAGCGTCTTATTGATGGGAAGCCGGCCCCGAGGGACTCCCCGATAATCCTCGTCGGAAGCAGCGAGAGCTATGAAGCCAGATGCAGGGAGCACCACGTTGTTCCCTAATCCCCCAATTTTTCTCCCGGATCCACCGAAAAGCTTAAAGTAATCTTTTCTTACATCAGGTTAGGGAAAGGGGGTGAGAGGCCATGGAGTCAAATAAGAACATGGGGAGGCTGCTGGACATACTGGGAAACGAGACCCGCAGGAGGATACTCATCCTGCTCACCAAGAGACCTTACTTTGTGAGCGAGCTGAGCCAGGAGCTGGGGGTCGGTCAGAAGGCGGTCCTTGAGCATCTGAGGATACTCGAGAGCGCCGGGCTCATAGAGGGAAGGACCGAGAAGATACCGCGCGGCAGGCCCAGGAAGTACTACACGATAAAGAGGGGCTTCAGAATGGAGGTACTCCTCACTCCGTACACCTTCGGCACCGAGATGTACGAGCCGAAGGCCCCCAGGAGAACCAGGGAGTACAACCAGGCCAGGGCGCTCATAAAGTCCACCGAGCCCGCGGACGCCAAAATAGACGAGCTCCTAACGTTTCTGGCGGAAATACAGGAGAGGATAAATGAGATAATCCGGACAAAGCAGGAGCTGGAGGAAGTCCGCCTGCTGACGGAGACGTACATAGAGAATTTCTTCAGAAGGGTGGCTCAGGAAAACGAACGGGAGTTCGAGAGGCTCCTGAAGGAGTTCGCCCCCAGGCTGCCGAGAAAGATACTTGAGGACCTGGAAAGCTTTTAAGAATCGGCTGGAAGGGTCCGAAGATAATAAATCCTAGAAAAGGGCTCAGAGCATCTTGCCCTCTTCCTTCATCCTCACGAGCTTGGTTACGTAACCGGCTATCCTGTTCCTGATGGTCTTGCTGGTGACGTTGGTGAGCTCCTCGACCTTCTTCTTGTTGTGCTCGAAGTCCCTGGTGAACTCGTTCGGGTAGCGGTCAAACAGCTCGCGAGCGGTTCTCTTGATGAAAGTCTGCTTGATGTTTCCCATCATCAATCCCCCCGTTATCTTGACTCTGACAACCATACCCCAATCTCGAAAGCCGTTTTAAAGCTTTTCCCTCTTCAAACTTATAAACCCTCTCTCGAACTCATGGCCATGATGAGGGAGATCATCCGCTGCAGGGGACACGAGAACGTCAGGGCAACCCACAGATCGACGCTTGAGTTCACGAAGGAAAACTACCTCACCCCAAGGGGGGACTGCATACTGTGCATCGAAGCGGACAGGGGCATAAACGACCTGAGCGAGGATTTCAAACGTGCCCTCAAGGCCGGAAAGAAGCTCCTGATCCGCATCAGGGTGGGCGACCTCACCGATGAGGTCCTGGCCGAGGGGAGCCCGGAGCTGATTCTCGAGCACGAGTACTCGATGGTCATCAGGAAGAGCACCTACGTGGACGCCAGAACCCTCGCGATAAGGGCCAACAAGGCCGCCAGGGACATAGACCGGCGCATCGTGGAGCTTCTGAAGAACCCCGAGACGACCGCCGAGATTGAGCTGGTGGTGTTCGACTGATTTTTAAGCTCCGCAAACTATCTTTTCACATGACACCTAAAGAAACGGCGCTCGCCCTGATGGACGCGGCGTTGAAAGCCGCTGACCCGTACCTCGCGGTGAAAAGGAACCTCGGGATTGAGGGAAACCACCTGGTCGTTTCTGGTGAGATGTTTCCGGTTCGGGGAAGGATCTATCTCCTGGCCTTCGGCAAGGCCGCCTGCTCAATGGCGCGAGCGGTGGTTGACCCCCTCGGAGAGAGGATTGAGGGAGGGGTGATAATCACCAAGTACGGCTACGCCGAAAACTGTCCCGGGTTGGGAAGGCTGAAGGTCATCGAGGCCGGCCATCCAGTTCCGGACGAGAACTCCATCTTAGCTGGAAAGCTTGGCCTCGAACTAGCTGAGAAGGTTGGAGAGAACGACATCCTCCTCGTCCTTATCTCCGGCGGCGGGAGTGCGCTCTTCCTCCTCCCGGAGAGGGGAATAACCCTGGAGGACAAAATTAGAACGAACGAGCTCCTTCTGAAGAGCGGGGCAAAGATATACGAGATAAACACAGTAAGAAAGCACATCTCGGCCGTCAAGGGAGGTAAGTTGGCCAAGCGCGTGAGGGGGACGGTGATAAGTCTCATCCTCTCGGACGTCGTCGGCGACCCGCTTGAGGCGATAGCATCGGGCCCAACCGTAAAGGACCCCACCACCTTCGGAGACGCCTTCAGAATCCTGAGGCTCTACGGCGTCTGGGAAAAGCTGCCGGAGAGCGTTAAGAGACACATCGAGCTGGGACTTGAGGGGAAGGCCGAGGAGACCCTCAAGGAGGATTTGCCCAACGTCCACAACTTCATAGTCGGAAGCAACACCCTCGCCTGCGAATCCGCGCTGGCAAAGGCGAAGGAACTCGGCTACAATGCTTTGCTACTCACCACGACCCTCGAAGGCGAGGCAAGAGAGATAGCCCTGGCGATAGGCTCGGTAGTCCAGGAGATAGCCAGATACGACCGCCCGATTCCAAAGCCCACCGTCCTGATAGCCGGTGGCGAGTGGACTGTGACCATCGAGGGAAAAGCCGGCCTTGGCGGGCCGAACCAGGAGTTCGCGCTGAGCATCGCCCGGAAGATAGCGGGCCTGAACGCCGTCGTTCTTGCTGTAGATACCGACGGGACGGACGGCCCTACCGATGCCGCCGGCGGAATCGTGGGCGGGAAAACGCTTGGGCTTCTCAGGGAAGCGGGAATAGACGTCGAGGAAGCCCTCAGGAGGCACGACGCCTATCCCGCACTGGAAAGGGTCGGAGCCCTCCTCAAGATCGGGCCGACCGGAACCAACGTGAACTCTCTGGTGGTGGCGGTCATCCCGAAAGAACGCTGGCATGTTCATTACCCATCGAAAGGTGAGCGGGGATGCTGAGGGTTCGCCGTCGGCCGGTCAAGTACGCGAGGCTTGAGGTGAGGCCGGACGGGACGGTCGTGGTTACCGCCCCAGAGGGCTTCGACGTCGATAACCTAATCGAGAGGCACCGCGGCTGGCTTGAAGGCAAGCTGGCCGAGATAGAGGGCCTTCGCGAGATAGCCGAATCGGGCTTTCCCATCAATGGCGAGTTCTACCAGGTCATCCACGGGAGAAAGCCCAAGGTTCACGAGAAGTTCAAAACCGTCGTCCTTTCCCCCAACCCCAACGATATGGTTAGCTACCTGAAGAAAATCCTCCGAAGGGAACTCCTGCCCCTCGTGGATTCCTACGCCGGCAGAATGGGGGTGGAGCCGGGGAAGGTGTACATCAGACACCAGAAGAGCCGGTGGGGGAGCTGCTCCCCAAAGGGGAACCTGAACTTCAACGTCCGCCTCATAGCGATTCCGCCCGAACTCAGGGAGTACGTTGTAATCCATGAGCTTGCCCATCTGAAGCACATGAACCACTCGAAGGCCTTCTGGGGGCTGGTGGGGGAGTTTTACCCTGATTACAAGAACGCCAGAAAGGAACTTAAGACGTGGTGGACGATAGTCGAGCTGAACCCGTACTGGAAGTGGCTGGCAAGGGGCGAGGTCTAAAAATGTGGCGTATAAAAGCCGGGAATCTGCTCAAGCTCCTCGCACTGATGGCCGATGAGATTATCGTCGGCGTTTTCATCTTTTTGGTGCTCCCCGGGATGGGAATGGAGATTCCCCTATGGGTGGGGTTGCCTGTGATGCTAATTCTTCTGGCCAAGGATTTTCTCATAGCGCCATTCGTTCTCGGAGGTGGAGTGGACAAAAGGCCCGAAACCGGCCCCGAGAGTCTGGTCGGGAGAACGGCCCTCGTTGTCGAAGACCTTTCTCCAGAAGGAGTCGTTAAGCTCGATGGCGAGCTCTGGAAGGCGGAATGCTTAAACGGAAGGGCCGAAAAGGGCGAAAAGGTCAGAATAATATCGGTTCAGGGCACTAGGGTTCTCGTGGAACGCCGAGGGTAGCCAGAACCCTCGCAACTTCCTCCGGGTTGTTCGTTGAAAACGAGACGGTGCCTCCGTTTCTCTTTCTGAGAAGTACACATCCTCTCGCTGGTAGACTGAAGTGAACCCTGCCCCCGCAGGCTTTCCAGTCATGCTTCACAATGAATCCCTCGATGTCCTCGATTCTAACGGTTATCCTGACGAAGAGACCGAGACCTCCCCTGATCCTCACGGAATTCTCATCAATCTGGAGTTTGAAGGACGAGACTTCGACGGTTATCAGGAGCGTTATGATCCACGCCACCGCGATGCCCCATATACCTTCTTCAGTCTTGTACGTCATGTAGAGTCCAATGCCCAGTGCGATGAGCGCGGGAAGCAGGAGCAGGAAGACCCATCTCGCCGAAAACCTTTCCTCGTAAAGCAAACCCCCCACCGAAGAAACCTCTCGGTTAGGTCTTTAAAGTTTGACCCTCCAAGCTTTACCGGTGGTATGATGGTCAGGATAATGCCCGTTGACAGGCTGAGTGACGATGACCTTAGAGAAATCCTGACGAAGTACAGGAAGATCGCCCTTGTGGGCGCTTCACCGAAGCCCGAACGCGACGCAAACGACGTGATGCGCTACCTCCTCGAACACGGCTATGAGGTCTATCCCGTGAACCCCCGCTACGATGAAGTCCTTGGAAGAAAGTGCTACCCGAGCGTTCTTGATATCCCCGATGACGTCGAGATAGTCGACCTCTTCGTAAGGCCGGAGTTCACAATAGACTACGTCGAGCAGGCGATAGAGAAGGGGGCAAAAGTTGTGTGGTTCCAGTTCAACACCTACAACAGGGAGGCGTTCAAAAAGGCAAAGGAGGCAGGTTTAACGGCTGTTGCACATCGTTGCATAAAGCAGGAGCACGCGAGGCTGATTGGTTAGCCCCGATACCTCAGCACGTGGATGTCCCTCACGAGTTTATGCCTCTCCTCGTAGTCCGTGTACCTCCCAAGGACCTCGAAGCCGAGCTTGGCCAGCCACTTCCTCTCCTTTCTGTATATTCCCCCACCGCTCAGCCTGTAGGCAGGGAAGACGAAGACCACCTTTCCGTTTCTCTTGAGGACATCACCAAAGCTCTCGAAGACAGAATAATAGAACCTGTCCAGCTCGTTGGCCAGTTTTATCGCCTCCCCCCTGTTCGGGTTTCTCCGGAGGGGCTTTCCGAGGTAGGGTTCCGTAACTACCGCGTCGAACCGCTGGCGGAAGCACCGCTTCAGCTTTCTCGCGTCGCAGACCTCAAGGTGAGCGGAGTTCTTGATCCGGAACTCCTTTCTGAGCCATGCCAGGTTTTTCCTGGCGTCCCGTATTCTCTCCGGGTCTCGGTCGCCCCCGTAGGCTGAAAGTCCCTGGAGGACGAACTCCTGAACTATCGTCCCTATCCCGCAGAAGGGGTCGAGGAAGGAGCCCTTCCCCACCTCCGTCAGGTTCACCATTATCCTCGCGAGCCTGGGCGGGATTGAGAGTATCGGCCTCTGAACCGGCCTCCCCACATCGAGCTTCTTCAGCTCGAACGGGTCGGTGATCTTCACGGTCTCACCTACAAGAAAGCTCCCGTCCTCGCGGAGGAGAAATACGAAGTCCTTAACCTCTGGAAAGCCCTTAAGGATAAGCTCGGCGGGCATGGAGTAAACTTTTGCCGGCTTGAAGAACTTTGAGGGGCCTTCGGCTTTGAATTCCCTCTTTACCGCGCTCCCCAGCTTCCGCCAGAGCTTCCAGTCGTTTCTGCCGTAGAGGCTGACCGTGAAGAGCCTAGCGTATTCGAGGTCCTTTATGGCCTCCTCACCCTCTCCGGCTATCCTAACGAGCTTTAGAGAGCCACCGAGCCAGTGGAAATATCTTTCAACGTGAGACGATGAATCGAATAACAACCAGTAACGGCTTGACTCAATTGGGCTAACCTTTAGGCCGAATCTTCTGCTGAATGAATAAAATTCCGCCTCGCTGAGCGCCGGATTCTTGCCAAATATGACCGCGTACATGTTTATGCACTGATCGGAGCCTCTTAAAAACGTTCCGAGGGTTAAGTTAATAAGAATCGGCCTACAATCAAATTTTGGCGGTAGTAATCGTTTCCGTCGATTCCGGGGGTCTGTCCATGCTAGTGAAGGAGATTCTTTCCTCGGTGGATGTCATCGCTGATGGCTATGTAAAATCCACAACGTACGCTAAAATTGGTGAAAGGCTTGCCAGGACGCATAATGAACTGTACAGAGAGGCATTTGTAATGGCCGTTGAGGCCGCCAGGGAAATAGACGATCCCCCGACGATGTTTCGAGCGCTTCTCTCTATCGGGTATTCCATGGCTAAAGCAGGGATTAAATCCTTCCGAAGGGTATACAACAGTGTCCTCGAGGACTCAAAGGTGCTCCCGCAGTCCCACAGGGATGTCGTTATGAAGACCGCTGTGGAGTACCTTCTTTCTCTCGGTTACATAGGGGATGCCATCCTGTTTGCGTCGGAGATACATAACGAAAAACTCAGAAACAAGGTTCTGGTTGAGATCTTAGCAAGGAACACTGCCCTGATTGGTAGGGACCCATTGAAAGCCGCCTACCGCCTCAGGCGGAATAAGCTGGTCCTGGAATACGTGACACGCGAGCCGTATCGTTCCAGGGCACTGGCCGAGGTCGTGAAGGGTTACCTCTACAGCGGGAACTATGAGAACGCCATACTGAGCCTCCGGGAGATTGTGGACAGGAACCTTGCCAAGCATATCTTCAAGGAGGTTGTGTTTTACCTCAAGGACAAGGGCGTGCTGGGGCACCACATAGACCTCCTTGAGAACGTTGCGGATGAGATGGCCGAAAAGCTCGGCAGGGATTTTCTTCCGAGCCTGGCCTTTGCGTTTGCCCTAAGTGGTCAGGGCTTCTCTGCAGTGCGTCTTGTAAGGAAAGTTGGGGGTGAGGAGGTCCTTGAGGATATTGCGCTTGAGCTTCTCCTCCGGGACGGGGACGCACTTCCTGGCTTTTTGGGAGCCCTGAATGAGGAAGAAGCTGAATCTGTGGGGAAAGCCGTCATGAACGCCATCCTTGAACGGCCTTCTCTGGGCAGTGATTCAATAGTGAGGGCCGTTGAGAACTCCACAGGCAGTGAGGACGTGCTGGTTAAGGTGGCCAGGTATTATATTGTCACCGGAAAGCTCGGTGAGGCCATGAGGATCGCCAGGTCGCTGAGAACCGAGAGGTTGCGCTCGATAACAATGGCAGATATAGCCCATAACCTGGTTAAGGCTGGAAGGGTGGAGGATGCTATAGATGTTGCCCTGGAGGTCAGGGACGCGAGGTTCTCTTCAATTCTGATTTCGGAGATATTGCTTAAGGCCCTGGAACAGGAGCTCCCTGGGAGGGTTAAGTCATGGAACGGCTCAAGGCATTGATAGGCAGAAAAGAGGATAGGGTTGATTTCGTCAGCTATCTCATAACAATCCTCCTGACGAACAAGGAACTGTACTCCGACGAGGTGCTGTTCAGAGACGCAGTTGAGGAGATATACAGAACCCTCCGCTCGGAGGTGTTGGATAACGGCAGAAAGGACTTGATTGATGCCTACGAGAAGGCGGTCCTCCTGAGGGCGGTTGTTTCCGGTTCGATTGAGGCCCCCGATAAGCTTTTACTCGAGATAAAGAAAGGACTCGGCCGGTGGGGCTGATGCTGTTCGAGGTTAAGGTTCCCACAACGGAGAAGTTCCAGATAATTGACATAACCGACGAGATTCAGCGCCTCGTGTGGAAGAGCGACGTGACCAGCGGCATCGCGGTCGTTTTTACCTCCCACACCACGACGGGACTGGTGATAAACGAAAACGAAAGTGGATTGCTTGAGGACATTAAGGCGAAGATGAAAGAGCTTGTTCCCAGAGGGGCGGGATATGTCCATGACCGCATAGACAGCAACGCCCACTCACACCTGAGGGCAACCCTCTTTCTGAACCCAGAAGTCGCCGTCCCGATAGATAACGGCGAGCTGCTCCTTGGAACCTGGCAGAGAATCCTGTTCATTGAGCTGGACGGCCCGAGGCACAGGAAGGTTCTGGTGAAGATCTGCCGCTGTTAGACGTACTGTGCGTAATACGCCAGCCTCTCGAGCAGGTCGTTAAACCCCTCGTAGGTGACAAGCGAGAGGGGTATTGCATCCTGCTCAAGGCGCTTCTTTATTATCTCCTTTATCTCCTCCACCCTCTCCGGCGGGACGAGGTCTATCTTGTTGATGACGACGATTATCGGCTTCTCGTAGCGGAACTTGAGCATGTGATGGAGCTTCTCCATGCCCCTGTGCAGGCCGACCGTGGCATCGACCATGTGGATGATTATATCCGAGGAGACTATTTCGTTGATTATCTCCCTAAAGCGTTCCTCGCTCAGAACCTTGCCCCTCAGCTCCCTCTGGGGGTCGAAGAGGCCGGCGGTGTCTATGAGGACGAACTCGTCGGCCCCTCCGAGCGGGTTCTTCATGCTCTTCGGTATCTTGAGCTTTCCGAAGCGTCTCCGTATCGTCCCCTTGGTAGTTCCGGGGAGGTTCTCCACCTCCGATATTTTGCCGCCTATGAGGGCGTTCATGAGCGTTGACTTGCCGGCGTTCTCGGCACCGATAATCGCAACCTTTATCATACCCTCACCCCGCAGATATTTACAAGGCTGGCATATAAAGGTGGTGAGCATGCCCAAGCGGGTCAAACTCGGTCATCATTACTATTACATCGTTACGGTTGATGAGCTGAATTCATTCAGGGGTAAGAACGTCGTCATCGAGGGCACCATCGAGGACAAACCCCTGGTTGAGTTCCTCCCCATGGAGTTGCCTAGTTACCGGACTACCTTTAAAGTTTCTGGCCTCATGGTTGAGTTCTCGGGGAGCCCGTGCCTCGGAAAGGGCGAGTGGGTGAAGGTCTACGGCCGCTTCCTCGGCGACTGCATAATGGCCAGCGCCATCGAAACTGAAAGAACCCTCTACACGACGGAGGAATAAAAATGTCCCTCATCGACCTTTTTATCGAAGCGGGGAACCTGAAAAGGCTTCCCAGAACGGGCTGGCTCCTCCGCGGCGTTTCAAATCCCGAGAGCATAGCCGACCACAGCTACCGCGTGGCGTTGATAACCCTCTTTCTGGCCGATGAGCTGAAGGCTAAGGGCGTTGAGATAAACGTTGAGCGGGCCCTCAAGATAGCCCTCCTTCATGACCTCGTCGAGGCGAGGGTCACCGACATACCCCTGACGGCGCAGTACTACCTCGACAAGGACAAGGCCGAGAAGAAGGCCGCGATGGAGCTTTTCATCAAAACATCGAATCCGAGGGAGTACTTCCGGCTGTGGAGGGAGTACGAGGAGGGCCTCAGCCTCGAGGGCAGGCTCGTAAAGTTCGCCGACAAGCTGGAGATGCTGATTCAGGCACTCGAATACGAAAGGGCCGGCTTTGCCAACCTCGAGGAGTTCTGGAAGGCCATGGATTCCCTCCGGGAGAGCGAGTTCTATGAGCATTTCAGGGAGATTGTGGAAGGCCTCTTTGAGATGAGGGAAAAAGTTAAATAGTTGCAACACGATTAGTCTAATCATGATGCAACAATTTGTGGACAGGGAGTATGAGATTAAAGCCCTGAGGAGGGCGTTTGAGAGCGATAAAGCAGAGATGATAGTGGTTTACGGCAGGAGGAGGGTCGGAAAGACAGCCCTCATCCTGAAGTCCGTCGGGGGGTTCAGGTACCTTTACTTCCTCGTGGACGAGAGGAGCGAGGGGGAGAACCTTGCGGAGTTCCGGAAAAAGGTTGCTGAGCTTCTGGGGGACGATGTAATAGGCCGTTCCGACCTTGATTGGGTCGAGCTGTTCCGCCTCCTTGGGGAGCGAGGAAAGGGGGTCATCGTAATAGACGAACTCCCCTATCTCGTTGAAGGAAATCCCGCTTTTCCGTCTCTTCTCCAGAAAGCGTGGGATTTGCACCTCCAGAACTCAAGGGTTAAGCTCGTGCTCGTGGGTTCCTCGATCGGCATGATGGAGAGGCTCCTCGGCCACAAGAGCCCCCTCTACGGGAGAAGAACAATGCAGCTCGACGTTAAACCCCTGAAGTACTGGCACGTTGGGGAGTTCCTTAAGGGCTATTCCCCGGAGGACCTGCTTAGGGTCTACGGCGTAACCGATGGGATTCCCGCCTACCTGAGGCAGTTTGATGAAAGGTTGCCATTCTGGGAGAACGTCGAGAGGCTGTTCACTCGGAAGGAAAGCCCCCTCTACACCGAGGCGGAGTTCCTCCTCAGGCAGGAGTTCAGGGAGCCGGCGCGCTACTTCTCGATACTAAAAGCTATAGCCTTAGGGAAGACGAGTTTCGGCGAGATAGTGAACTTCACGGGCTTCGACAGGGGAACTGTTTCGCGCTACCTCGACAACCTCGCAAGGATAAGGGTTATACGCAAGGTTCACCCGGCCTTTGAGCCCGAAAAGAGGAGAAACCTCCGTTATGAGTTCGCCAACAACTACTTCCGCTTCTGGTTCCGCTTCGTCTATCCGAACAGGGAGAGGATTGAGCGGGAGTTCTACGGCGAGGTTCTTGAGGAGGTCAAGGCGAACTTCGACCACTACATGGGGCGGGTCTTTGAAAGGACCGCTGCCGACTTCCTCTGGATAAAATTCGCCTTTGAGAGAGGTGGAAGGTGGTGGAGTAAGAGCGAGGAGATCGACTTCGTCGGCGTGAAAGATGGGATAGCTTACTTCTTCGAGGCTAAATGGGGCACTTTGAGCTACCGGGAAGCCGTTGGGATTCTTAAGAATCTAGAGGAGAAGGCGGAGAACGTTAGAACCAGGACGGAGGAGAGAAAACTTGGACTCGTTGCGAGGGCTGTTGAGGGAAGGAAAATGCTCGAGGAAAAGGGTTTTATTGTTTTTGAGATCGGCGACCTGTTCTCCGTATAGATATCCCTTGATTTCCTTGGGGAATTCAGGCTAAGTTGAGAAAACACTTTCGCTTACGTTAATCCTTTTGTTTTCTCAAAATGTTTAAATACCCGATTCTGCCCATTCCATTGGTGGTTCCAGTGAGGTGGAAAGGCATTGCACTTATGGCTCTCCTCGTGCTATCCGTTGTCGCCGCCGGCTGCATAAACGGCTCCGGAAACTCAGAACTAAAGGAAGCTACCCTCATAGTCTTTCACGCGGGTTCGCTGAGCATACCTTTCCAGCAACTTGAGAAGGAGTTCTCGGATTACGCGGAGAAGAATCTCGGTTACAAGGTGACCTTCCAGGACGAGGCCAGCGGCAGCGTCAAAGCCGTGAGGAAGGTCACTGACCTGGGCAAGAAGGCCGACATAGTGGCGGTCGCCGACTACACGCTGATCCCTCAGCTGATGGTGCCGAACTTTACCGACTTCTACGTCCTCTTCGCCACCAACGAGATCGTCATAGCCTTCACCGAGCACAGCAAGTACGCTGAGGAGATGAGGGCCCATCCGGATAAGTGGTACGAGATACTGGCGAGGGACGATGTTTCCTTCGGCTTCAGCGATCCGAACCAGGACCCCTGCGGTTACAGGAGCGTCATGGTCATGAAGCTGGCGGATTACTACTACGACAAACCGGTATTCGAGACGCTCGTGGAGAAGAACACGAACATATACTTCAACGGAAGCGTGATAGTCGCCCCCAAGGATATCCAGATAAAGAACGACAAGGTTGTAATCAGGCCCAAGGAGACGGACCTTACCGCCCTCGTCGAGAGCGGAAGCCTCGACTACTACTTCATCTACAAGAGCGTTGCCGAGCAGCACGACCTCAGCTACATAACCCTTCCGGATGAGATAAACCTCAAGGACTTCAACAAGGCCGACTTCTACGGGAAGGTGAGCATATACATCGGTTCCACCGGCAAGGTCATCAAGGCCAAGCCCATTGTCTACGGCGTCACCGTTCCCAAGGACGCGCCTAACAGGAAGCTTGCCATCGAGTTCCTCAAGTACCTCCTCGGGGAGAACGGCAGGCGCGTTTTCCAGGAGAACCACCAGGACTTCATCTGGCCGCCGGTTGCCTTCGGCAGCGTCCCGGACGAGATAAAGCCCCTCGTCAAGGTGGAGGGGTGAGGTTTTTATTCCCCTCCTCCCAAATCCAGAGGGATCGCCATGGGGACGAGGCGCGACTACACGCTTTACTTCTTCGCTGCGATGGGGAGCTTTCTCGTGGTCTACATAGCTCTCCCTCTCATCGTCATACTGGCGAAGCAGGCCTCGGACTTCGAAATGTTGCTCAGGGCCCTTCACGACGCCTACGTCATCGAGGCCCTCAGGAACTCCCTCCTCACGGCGACGGCGACAGCTCTAATCGCGCTCTTCTTCGGCGTCCCACTGGGCTACGTTTTGGCCAGGAAGGATTTCCCCGGGAAGAGCCTCGTCCAGGCCCTGGTTGACGTTCCCATCGTCATCCCGCACTCGGTCGTCGGGATAATGCTCCTCGTGGCCTTTTCAAGCGCGATCCTCGATAGCTACACGGGAATAATAGCCGCGATGCTCTTCGTTTCAGCTCCGTTCGCGATAAACGCCGCGCGCGATGGCTTTCTGGCGGTTGATGAGGGGCTGGAGCACGTTGCCAGAACCCTCGGTGCCTCCCGCCTAAGAGCGTTCTTCTCCGTGGCACTCCCGATGGCGTTTCCGGCTATAGCGAGCGGGGTCATAATGACGTGGGCGAGGGCCATAAGCGAGGTGGGTGCGATACTAATCGTCGCCTACTACCCCAAAACGGCCCAGGTTCTCGTCATGGAGTACTTCAACAACTACGGCCTGAGGGCATCGAGGCCGATTTCCGTGATTCTAATCGTGATGAGCCTCACCGTCTTCGTTATCCTGCGCTGGCTCGTGGGGAGGAAGGCCAATGCTTGAGGTTGAGGGAATCTCCAAGGACTGGAGGGAGTTCCGGCTGAGGGAGATAAGCTTCAGCGTTAGCGAGGGCGAGCACTTCATAATCCTCGGCCCGAGCGGGGCCGGGAAGACGGTGTTGCTGGAGATAATAGCTGGGATAATCGAACCCGACGGGGGAAGGGTTCTTCTCAACGGCGAGGACATAACCGCTCTACCTCCGGAGAGGCGTGGCCTAGCCTACATCCCACAGAACTACGCCCTCTTCCCCCACATGAGCGTCTTCGACAACATAGCCTTCGGGCTTAAGCTCCGGAGGGTTCCGAGGACGGAAATCGAGAGGAAAGTCAAGGAAATAGTCGAGGTTCTGGGAATAGCCCACCTCCTCCACAGAAGGCCGAAAACCCTGAGCGGCGGGGAGAGCCAGCGCGTGGCGATAGCCAGGGCCCTCGTCGTGGAGCCTGCCCTTCTTCTCATGGACGAGCCCTTCGCCAACCTCGACGTTCAGACCAGGGCGAGGCTCTTGGGTGAGATGAAGCGCTGGAAGAAAGAGCTTGGCTTCACCGCGCTGCACGTTACCCACTCCTTCGAGGAGGCGGTGAGCCTGGGCGACAGGGTGGGCGTCATGCTCGATGGAAGGCTCGTCCAGACAGGTTCGGTCAGGAACGTCTTTTCGAGACCGGCGAGCGAGGAGGTGGCGCGGTTCCTCGGCTTCGAGAACATCATAGAGGGCACCGCGGAGGGAAGGATTCTGAGGAGCAACGGCGTCGAGATAGAGCTTCCGGCTGAGGCGAGGGGAAGGGTTCGCGTCGGCCTTCGCCCTGAGGACATAATCCTCTCCTTGGGCCCCATTAGAACGTCAGCGAGGAACGAGTTCAAGGCCTTGGTTGAGTCGGTTGAAGAACTCGGCCCGCTCGTCAGGGTTCATCTGAGAATTGGCGACCTGCATCTGAGGGCCTTCATAACCCGGTCCTCGATGCTGGAGATGGGAATAACGAAGGGGAAGGAAGTTTACGTCAGCTTCAAGGCGAGTGCATTGCACGTGTTTTAGTCGGGTCGATAACGTTTAATTGGTGAACGTTCAGAGAATTTGGTGGTGGGTGGGATGATCGAGTCGCTGGGCATCCGGAACTTTAGGGGGATCCGTAGTTTAGAGCTGTCCGGCCTCGGCCGGATCAACGTGCTGGTTGGGAGAAACAACTCCTCCAAATCAAGCGTGCTTGAAGCGCTCTCCGTTCTCATGGCAGCTCGAAAGGGGGCAATGGTCTTTGCCGAGACCCTTCGGCAGGCCCTGCTCTGGAGGGGCTGGTACGGGGCTCTTGCAGTGGATGATCTGTTCCACAGGGGCACGGATACGATTAACCTGACCGCCAGAATGCAGGACGAGTCGGTTACCCTCACAATCAGGAGGGGGGACGATGAACTCCGAGGCAAGCTGGTGGCGTATCTGGAGATAGACAGGGAAGATGAGGTGGTTCCCAAGTTTAAGGCCGTTGTGTCAAGGGAGGAACTGGCCCCGGGTGGGTTTGATGAGCATGAGGTCACTCCAAAGGTATTCCTTCCGCACCATGGCTTTGAGTTCCTGATACCCACGACGCTGAGGAAGTTTGGCTATGCCGAAGTTCTCTACTCACACGCCTATGAGAAACGGATTGTGAAGGACAGCATAAGGATACTCAGGCAGGCGTATCCCGGCACCAAGGGATTCAGCCCCCTTTTCAAGGAAGGCCTCTGGGTTCTCCACGTTGAGACCGAGGATGGTGTTTATCCGTATTACCTCATGGGTGAGGGGTTTAAGAGTGCGATGGTGATATCGTTTTTAATGCCCCTCCTTGAGGGCGGGTATCTTTTCATTGACTTGGCTGAAACGTTCCACCATCCAAAATCCCTCCGCGTGATGGCAAAAACCCTCCTGAACGGTGCCGTTAGTCATAACGTCCAGGTGTTCATGACCACCCACAGCCCGGAGCTCATTGAACTGCTGGCGTCGTGCGATGTTCCGGGGAAGGATGATGGGAAGATTTTTCACCTCCAGAGGGGGGAGAAGCTGAGCTACAGGGTCTCGCCTCTGTCAGCTGCTGGGGATATACTCCAGGATATACGTGCTGATCTCGGTAGCTGACCTTGCGATATGGTTTCACTATGTCCCTTTTCTATTAACGACCCCTTCGGGGCTTTTCTCGGGGCAATCCAGCCTCTCCACGAGAATCTTGATGTCAACAACCGGCGTCCCGTCCATCGCGTCTATCCAGTCGATGTAGAGCCTGTTTCCCTCGACGCGGTTTATTCTAACTGCGTATATTGCCAGTGGGTTGGGCCTGACCGGCGAGCGCGTTGCGAAGACTCCCCTGAGGGGATTGGCCGGGTTGTTGTAGGGGTGAACCTTCAGGATGCTCCTCCTCTCCGGCCTGTCGCTGGCGTGGAACCAGAGGATCAGCTTTATCCAGTCGCCCTCGTTGAGACCATCCATGGCTTCTCCGAACTCCGGTAGGATTTCGATGAAGGTCTCCCCCTCCTTCCTCACGTGGCCGACGGGAACGAGTTTGAAGGGCTCGAAGTTCATGGCCACCACCCGGAAAGAAAAAAGGGACTCAGGTCCCGTGCTCCCAGCTCTCCAGGTACCTCCTCTGCTCCTCGGTGAGCTCCTCGATTTTTATCCCCATCGAGGCAAGCTTGATCCTTGCAACCATCTCGTCTATCTCCCTCGGAAGCACGTAGACCTTTGGCTCAAGCCTCTCGTGGTTGTTCAGTATGTACTCGGCCGCCTTCGCCTGCAGGGCGAAGCTCATGTCCATTATCTCGGCCGGATGTCCATCTGCCGCGGCGAGGTTTACGAGCCTGCCTTCGGCAAGGAGGTAGAGCCTCCTTCCATCCTTGAGCTTGTACTCGGTTATGTTCGGCCTCGGCTCGCTTATCTCGACGGCTAAGCTCTCTAGGTCCGGTTTGCTTATCTCCACGTCGAAGTGGCCGGCGTTGGCCATTATGGCGCCGTCCTTCATGACCTCGAAGTGCTCCCTCCTTATGCAGTTGATGTCGCCCGTTGAGGTGACGAAGATGTCCCCAACCTTGGCAGCTTCCATCATGTCCATGACCAGGAAGCCGTCCATCCTCGCCTCCAACGCCCTGATCGGGTCAACCTCCACCACTATCACAGTCGCTCCGAGGCCCTTTGCCCTCATCGCTATACCCCTGCCGCACCAGCCGTAGCCGATAACGACGACGTTCTTGCCGGCTATCAGCAGGTTGGTTGTCCTCAGGATTCCGTCCCACGTTGACTGGCCGGTGCCGTAGCGGTTGTCGAAGAGGTATTTGGTGTAGCTGTCGTTCACCGCTATGATGGGGAACTTCAGAACGCCGTCCTTCTCCATGGCGCGGAGCCTTATCACTCCCGTTGTCGTTTCCTCGCTCGCCCCCCAGAGCCCGTCTATCAGCTCGGTTCTCTCCTTGAGGACGGTGCTCACCATGTCCGCGCCGTCGTCTATGATGATGTTCGGCTTTATGTCCAAAGCTCTGTGCATGAACTCGTAGTACTGCTCCCTGTCCTCCCCTCTAATGGCATACACCTTGACGCCTGCCTTTGCCAGTGCCGCGACAACGTCGTCCTGGGTTGAAAGGGGGTTGCTGGCTGCCGCTGAAACCTCTGTACCGGCAGCTTTGAGCGTAAGGAGCAGGAAGGCGGTTTTCATCTCAAGGTGAAGCGTCGTCGCGATTCTGACCCCTTTGAATGGCTTTCTCTTCTCGAAGTCGGCCCTTATGTGCTGGAGCACCGGCATGAAGCGCGAAACCCAGTCTATCTTTTTCTCGCCGCTGGGGGCCAGGTTGATGTCCTTAACGCAGTAATCCCTCGTGCAGTTCATCACCATCACCGGTGAACCTTTAGGGCCATACCTTAAAACACTTGGGCTACCATTTTTGTGTATTCAATTTCATATTTAAAGTGGCTCATTCAATCTCCGGAAAGGTTTTTAGGTTGATGGCGTTATAACTGTTGGTGTTCCCATGATAATAGACCTCTCCCTCTCCATCTCGGAAAACACCCCGGTTTATCCGGACGACCCGCCCGTGAGTGTGAAGCTCTGGGCCGTCATCGACAGGGACGGCTACTACATGAACGTTCTGAAGATGGGGGAGCATTCCGGCACCCACGTTGACGCGCCGGCGCACTTCGTGCCCGGGGGGAAGACCATCGATGAGATGCCGCTTGAGAAGTTCATCGGTGCGGGCATCGTTCTGGACGTCAGGGAGGGGGAGGGGCCGGTAGGACTCGATGAGATTCCTGATGGCGGCTACTTTGGAAAGATGGTGCTTTTCCTGACGGGCGGCAGGGAACTATCTCCCGAGGTGGCGCTGTTTCTCGTGGCGGAGGGGGCTAAGGCCGTGGGCACGGACTCCATGAGCATAGGCGACGAGGCCGTTCACAAGATACTCCTGAGTGCAGAGGTTCCTGTTTTCGAGAATCTGGTTAACCTGGAAGTCCTCATTGGGGCGGAATTCACCTTCGCAGCGTTCCCCCTGAGAATAGAGGGTGGCTCAGGAAGCCCCGTCAGGGCGGTGGCGATAGTTCAGAGGGAATTGGAATGATTCTCTGACGGTGCTTTGATTCCCTGTCCATTTTCGACGGTTTTCCCTGTGAGAGAAGCGGTTCTACGCTCCTTCTGCTCCCTGATGTACGGGTATCTCATGATGTGGCCGCAGTTGAGGCACTTGATGACAACGTGGCCGTTCCGGAGCCTCACCCTGGCGTTGACGCCCGGGACGAGGAACGTGTGACAGCGCTTGCAGTATCGGCGCTTCCACTTTCTCGGCATCCTTATTCTCGCTTTCTGCTGAACCGCGAGGGCTATCTCGACGTAGCGGTTGGCCAGCTCGGGCTCGTAGGGGAAGACGCGCTCGGCAAGGGTGAAGAGTGTCTCAATCCTCTCGCGGGCAATTCTGCGCTTTTCCCTCTGCTCCCTCTGGCGGATGAACTTTTTCTTGCTCATGGTATCACCGTATCAGTATCAGCTTTCCCGGAAACGGCTCGTAAATGTAGCCGGTGGCTATAAACTTTTCAATCAGGTTGAGAGCGTCCCGCTCGTTAAAGCCGTTCTTCAGCATCTCGCTCAGGAACTCCTCCCGGGTGACTTCTCCAAGAGGGCTTGTGGAGGCGAGGTCGTGGAATATCTGCAGAGCCTTCTGGGCGCGGGCGTCGTAGGGGATGTAGCGCTCGTATTCCTTTTCGAGCTTCATTATGACCTCCGGCCGCTTTCTAACAAGCTCGCCAAAAACCACGTTCCACTCGTTCAGTATCGTATCGTCGATCTCCCTGACGTCTTTAACCGCCCTGTCAGTTACCCTCCCGTAGAAACGGGTTATGGCTCCAAAGAGCCTGCTGTCAAGGTAGAACCTCATCCCCAGGTGGAGCACGCCGCTTGGGGTCGTCAGCTTCTCGAACGTTTCGCTGTACTCTTTCCTGCCCCATCTCCTCCATTTCAGGTGTTCGTCCCTCAGTCTGCTCAGCTCCCCGTGGCTCATTGAGAGATAGCGCTCCCTGTTGATGAAAATGGTCACGAGAAGGTTGGGAATCAGCTGCCGGAATTCCCGGTTCTCCTCGAAGTACGGCTTCTCATCCCACGGCATGAGCACAAAGGGGGTTTCGGAGATTTTGGCCAGGGGGTCTGTTGGAGTTGCCTCGACATCCCGGGGCAGCAGACCGATTGCCCTTTTGTTTACTACGTGCCCTTCGCTCCATTTCGGCACTCTAACCAGTCCTCTCCTGGAGGAGGGGGTGTAGTACCGCATATCCGTCCCGTTGGGGTTGCGTATCCGGAAATCGATGTCCAGTGCCGGGTCGATTATCTCGAGGGCGGTTTCTTTCCTCAGACGGACCTCCCACGGCAGGCTCGACTGGAAGTATTTCAGGGCCTTCCAGAGGGCCAGGAGCCCCATGTTTTCCCCGTACTTGTAGACGGTGTACTCAAAACCCTCGCCCCATTGGGGGGCCTCGCTTCCCCAGAGGATGTACGGCACACCGTAGAGTGAATAGATAAGGGCCTTCATCATGTCCCTGCGGACGTAGATGGTCCTCTCGAACAGGTCAACCACCTCGCGCCTGCTCAGCGCGAACTCCCGGTGGTCCTTCCAGTACTCCGAGTAGTCCCTTCCTTCGATTGAAGTGGCGTGAACCATCCTCAGGTTCCCCCAGCGGTACGCGTCCGCGGTTCCCCTCACCGCGACGTAGCTTCCTGGCCTGACGTCCCCGCTGACCCTCGTGCCTTCCGTTGCCCGTACCACCAGGTACGTTCTGAACTCGTCCCTCCCGAGCCCCGCCAGCTCCGAGGGGGAGAGGGGGGACAGGAGGTAGTATGCGGCGTCCCTTGGGGCGTTGGGGGGCTTTCTGCCCAGCAGAAAACCCTCTATCTCAACGTCTTCGCCGTTTTTAAACCGCTGGATTCTCGACTGAAACTCCCTGAGCCGTCTGCCGGGACTCAGCGGCTCCCTTGCCCTCTCCAGCCTCAGCAGTTCCAGTATCTCCCTCTCCATCGACGGTTCTATTGACCGTAAAGTTTATAAACCCTCCGCGGCAGGTATGTATCGGTACGGCGGTCATAGCGGCGGGGTCACACCCGGTCTCGTTTCGACCCCGGAAGTTAAGCCCGCCAGCGATCCCGGGTGTACTGCCCTCCGAGAGGGGGCGGGAAACCGGGGACGCCGCCGGCCACTATCTTACCTGTTCTCTGGATAATCACCTACACAAAAGTTATTTAAATATCCCTGGGTATTTTTTAACGGTTGGTGGTTATGCTCAAGAAGTCCAAAAGGGGCAGTGTCAACTGGGAGTACCTCAAGGAAAGGCATCCGGATGTCATCGACGAGCTGAAAACCCTCCGTGACTGGGACAGTGTTAAGTCCGCTATTCCCGAATCCGAGACGGCTTCGGACTACTCCATTCTTGCGCTGGAGGCAATAGCCGCACTCATCAGGGAGCTTCGCATGGACAGGGAGATGCTCGCAGAGCGCATTGAGATTCTCAACCGCAAGTTTGAGGAGCTGAGCAATTCAAGCAGGGAATCCTCCCGCGCGCTGGAGAAACGCATTAAGAGCCTGGAAGACCAGCTGATGGAACTTGAGCGTAGAACTCTTTTCCTCGACAGCGTTGAGATGCTCGTGCCCCGTATCGGCGAGATGGAGGAGCGCATGGAGCGTCTCCCGGGGGAGATCATGAAACGCCTCGAGGAGCGGTATGGAAAGAAGATGGATGAGTTCGTGAGGGCGTACGTGGAGGAACGCCTTAAGGATTTTGAGGAGCAGATGAAGAAGGACGTTTTTGGGGTGAGCGTGGACTTGGCCGAGACTCTCCTGAAGATACAGGAGAGGTACGAGGAGCTTGTTGCTGAAAACGTTCGCCTTAAGTCGTCCCTTCATGAGAAAGAGAGACTCCAGAAGGCCCTCATCGAAAAGGAACGGGAGATAGAGGATCTGAAGCGAAAACTTGCCGCCCTTAAAGACATGTCCCGGAGGGTTGATGTACTGGGCAAGAGACTGTCGGAGTACGAGGCGAAGCTCGCCGAGATCAACCGTATCCGCAAGGAGCTTGCGGCGCTAACGGGCACGAGCGACATAGATGCCGCGCTTACCATCCTGAAGACGCAGTTCATCCCCAGGTCCAAGTTCGAGAGCACCCTTCAGGAGGTTAAGAACATCCTCCAGGAGGTCGAGGGAATACGGCAGGAGAACGCCAGGCTCCGCGAGGAGAACGAGAAGCTCAAGGAGGCACTGAAGACGTTCCTTCAGGAGAGGCTTGAGGATTCATCCTCCCCTGTCGAGGATGGCGAGTCTGGTTAGCCCCTCCTCAACCTTCTTCGTTACGAGGTCGCTCCGGTCGTCTATTTCCTCCAGTTTTGTCCGTATAATCTTCCTTAATTTCTCGTTCAGCTCGGCTATACGAACCAGGGTCTCAACTGCGCTGGCCCTCACGATCTCGTCCCTGTCGTGGAGCAGATTGAAGAGCTTGGGCAGGAACGGACTCACGTACCTTACCCCGTTTTCACCGAGTGCCGAGATGAAGTTCAGAGCCGTCAATTTGTCTGTGGTGTCTCTGGAGACCAGCATGTACCCGATGTCCCTGAAGATGTTGCTGAGAAGTGCGGGCTTGACCCTCATTATCTCCTCGAGAACGTAGGCCATGTTCACCTTTATCTTGGGGTCTCCAATGCGGTAGTTGGCGAACACCGCCGGCAGAACGCGCGATATTCTGTCCGGCGCGACTTCAGCGAGGACCCCAAATGCCCTGGCTATCTCCTGTGTGAGGGGCACTGCCTCGCTCCTCCTCAGCATTACCATTAGCTTGGTTATCAGGGACTCGTGGAGTTCCGGCCTGTCCCTCGCCACTTCCACAACTACCTTCAGGGCGTTTTTCTGTACCGTCCACAGGTCGTCGTCTAGAAGGTGGAGGATCTCTTTGAGGGTCTCCTCGCTTGCAGTGGCGCGTATTAGCACCTCCTCCAGGCCCTCTCCGGTTGCCAGAGCCTCCCTGATGTCTAGGTCTTCGTTCATTCAACCACCACTGTTGGTTACTGCAAAGGTTTATATAAGCTTTTCACCCAGCCTATTTGGGGGGATAAACCATGAAACGGGGAGTTCCAGTGATTCTAATGCTGTTGCTGGTTTTTTCTCTGTCCGCACAGGTGCTTGCGGAACAGGGAGCCGTGCTCTGGAAGGGTGAGGTATGCGGTGACGTCCAGTACCAGAAGAGCATTGAGGCGGTCGCGATCCTCAACGGCAGGGTTTACGCTGGATGCTCCTACAGGCAGCTGGCCAACGCCAGCGGCATGGTGGGTATCTACTACCTGGGAACCACCGCCGCGTACTCGTCCAACGGCACATTCCTGTGGCAGAACGACTCCGGCTACGTTGTGAAGCTGTACCCCCTGCCCGATGGGAGCGTTCTGGTGGGGAGCATGGGGGGTTTCATCACCTTTGACCCGGACGGCAGGTTCGTGGCCAGGAACCTCACAACGAACAAGCTTTACGATTTTCAGATAACCGGGAAGGATGTTTACGCGGTTGACGGCGACTTCTTCCTTGAGAATGGTAGTAAGCTGTACGTTGGCCACCTGTACCGTGGAACCCTTCTGAACGATACCGTGATACTGAACGGTTGGACCCTGAACTTCACCTCCCTCGTCAGCAGGGTCAGGGTCGGGGACGGGATAATCTACGTTGGCGCGGGTTTCCCCTCAGGATACGTTGGCCCCGGACAGTTCGGCTACGTTTACGGCGTCCTGCCCAACGGGACCGTTGCCTGGACCGTGGAGACGGGCCAGTGGGTCAGGGACATGGAGTTATGGAACGGTGGCGTGCTTGCGGGGACAGGAAACGGTACCTCCGAGGGACGCGTTTACATGATAAGCTCCGACGGAAAGGTGCTCTGGGAGAGGAAGCTGTTCTACACCGAGGACATCGAGGTGAAAGGTGACACCGCCTACGTTGGAGGAATGGGCCCGGGTGGTGGGGAACTCGTGGCTCTGGATTCCTCTGGAAAGGTTCTGTGGAACCAGAGCTTTCCTTACAGGGTCAAGGTGGTCAGATACGCTGACGGTGTTCTCCTGGTGGGGACGGGTAAGTTTGAAAGCAGGAACGAGAACGGGACAACGGTTATCTACAGCGTCGGTTCGCTCTACGCGGTCGACCCCACCGGCGGCGATATCCTTGGGGAGCTCCCGAACCTGGGCTACGTCCGCAGCATTGCGGTTGAGAACGGAACCGCGGTGGTTGGAACCGCCAGCTCGGCGTTCTATGCAGTTGATGTTGAGAAGCTCGCGGGGAAGGGGGGTGAGAAGAGCATCTGCGGGCCAGCCGTCATTGTGGCGCTGGCGCTCATTGGCCTTCTCGTGAGGAGGCGCTGATTCTCTCCGTTTTCTATTTACATCGCCACGAGTCCGTACTCTATGAGCTTGTTGACTATTTTCCTGCCGTCCCTGGTCAGGTCAACGACCTTTCTTATCATGACGATTTTTAGGAGCCCCTTGTCTATCATCCTGTCGTATATCTCCTCTATCTCCCTCTCGCTTAGCCCGAGGAACTGGTGAACCTCAAGGGGGTTGAGTCCCGAGTACAGCGCCATGAGTATCTGCTTTTCGGTCTCGTCGAGGCTCTCCAGCTCCTTCAGCTCCTTCTCCATGACCTCCTTGAACTCCGCCTGGAGCGTTGGGAACTCCTTCGATACCTTGAGGATGAACTCGAAATAGCTCGGGATGTACTTTAGGAGGTAGCGAAGTACGAACAGGCGGGTTTTCTTCTCGGGGATGTAGAGATACGAGGTAACGGTCTCGTTGATGTAGAAGTGCTTCACCTTCCAGGCTTCGATTTTCTTCCCGTTCAGGTCAACCTGTTCGATGTCCATGTCCTCGACGTCGGAAAACACCGGTATCGGCCTTCTGTCCTGGTCGAGGATGACTATGTTGCGCTCGGTTTTGCCCCTCTTGGCGGACTTTACCGAAACTATCCTCAGGGAGCCGTCCTGCCACGTGGACTCCATGTTTATCGCTCCACCCTTCATTCTGGCCAGCTGAATTTTCACGGCCTTTCCGTTTATGAGCGTCTCGAAGAGGGTATGGACGAACTCGCGGAACTTGTTCTCGTCGTATATGAGGAGGTTGTCCCCTATCGTGAGGATAAGGGTGAGCTCTCCCCTGCCGGGCAGGTAGAACTTCATCCCGAAGTGCTCCTTCTCGGGATTGAGCTTGTAGTTATCCGGCACATTCACGCTGAGGTCGGTGAGTGACGAAAACGGGAAATTGTCCTCCCCCACAACCTCCCCCATCTTGAGGTACCTGAGGATAAGCCGGTCGTTCTGTATTCCGCCTATGGCATCCCTCCATGTAACCCTGCCCGATCCCTTCCACGATGATATTATGGTCGCCTTGACCCTCGTTTCCGTCACTGCCATGGTTCATCCCCTTTGGAACCCTCACGTGAGGGCGTTGTACTCCTCCAGCTGTCTCTCCAGCTTCTCGACCTTGGCACGGAGCTTCTCACATTCCTGGGTGAGCTTCACCTCCAGGGGCGTCACGGCGGGATTCTCGCCCCTGCCCTCAATCAGCTCGTCGAGGATATTCATGGCACTGTTTATATTGCTTGTGATTCTGATGAGGGCCTCCTCGGGAGGGAGCGTCATCTGGCTCTTCCCGTCCTTGCTCCTGACCACGACGGGGAGCTTAGTTTTTGCAACGTAGTTCATCATGAGGTTCAGCCTTTCCCTATCCCTCTGGCTCGGGAAGCGGGCCAGCCACAGGCGCTTGAACTCGTCCAGCTCCGCCAGCACCTTCATGAGGAACGCGTTGTACTCCTCCTCGCTCACGTACCCCAGGGTGTAACCCCTTGCGACATCAAGCAGCATGCCGAGCCTCTCCTTCTTCCTCTTGGCCTCGCTGAGCACGTTCTGCACCTTTTCGTCTATAACCTTGCGGAGCTTCTGTATCAGTTCCTCCTCGTTGACGCCGGAGACGCTCATCTTTTTCGGATGCTCCACCGCGGGCTCTGCTTTTTGCTGCTTCGTTTCCTTTGGCCGGGAGGCTGCACTGCTCTCCCTCAGCTCGCGCTCCACAAGCACCGCGTACAGCTCGCCCATCTGGTTGTTGAGTGTGTTGGATATGATGTACGCCGAGAGCACGGTTCCGAGCAGCACCACGACGGCTATGACCGCTATCATCACCCAGTCCATCTTCTCACCCCCGATGCTGTGTAAAGAAGGAAACAACGAAAGGGCCTTAGAGTTTGAACCTGCCGATTATGTCCCTCAGGTTTTCCACGATGTTTTTGAGGTCTTTGGCGGCTCTTTCGAGTTCTTCCGTTGCCGCAGTCTGCTCCTCAACTGCCGAGCTTACCTCCTCCGCTGAAGCCGTGGTCTCCTCGGCACTCGCAGCCAGGTTCTCAAGAGACCTCAAAGCATTCTCAACCTCATCCTGCGTCCTAACAATCTGCTCCTTAACCTCACCCATCCTCGAACTCGCATCCTGAAGCAGATCAGCTATGTTGCCCAGGTAGGTTATCGTCTCACGCAGGGTCTCGGCGCTCTCACCGACCACCGAAACGCCGCGCTGGGTGCTGTCTACTGCGTCGCGGATTTCGCCGGTAATCTGGTCGATGATGTTCTTGATGTTGTCCGCAGCCTGTTTACTCTCCTCCGCAAGCTTCCTAATCTCCTGGGCGACCACAGCGAAGCCTCTTCCAGCCTCGCCAGCCCTCGCCGCCTCAATCGCAGCGTTCAAAGCCAGGAGATTCGTCTGCTCGGCAATGTTGGTAATCACATTCGTAATCTCCTCAATACTCCTACTCATCTCAGCAACCTTCCTGACGGACTCCTCGATTTCGCTCATCGTCTGCTGGATGCTCTCTATCTGTCTGGCAGAGGTTTCGCCTTTTTGTCTGCCTTCGTTGGCTATTGTGACGACTTCGTTTACGGCTGCTTCGAATTCGTCCATTGCTCTGACGCTTTCGGCGCTTGTTTCTGAGACGAAGCGCATTCCTTCGGTTATTTCGTTGATGCTTTCCTGCTGCCTCTGGGCCTCAATGCTAACCTGCTGTACTGCTTCATTAACCTGATTGATGGCTTCTGTTACGTCGGTTGTGATTTGGGTGAGGATGTTGGCTTTTTTGTCGAGTTCGTTGGTGACGTTCACTATCTCGCCGATGAGGCCCTTGAGCTTATGGGTTGTGTCCCTCAGGTCTTCGAGAATTTCCTTGAGCTCTCCCTTGGCTTCCATGCTCATGCCGTTGCTCAAATCGCCCTCGGCCAGGCGCTCCAGCTTGTCAGCTATGGTGTTGAGTGTTCCGACTAGGTCTTTTCCGACGGCTTCGAAGGCTTTTATGAGGGCTCCGATTTCGTCGTCTTCAATGTAGTGGATTTGGTTGAGTTGTTTGCTCACGTCGCTTAATCTTCCCTCGGCGAGAGCCTGCGCGACCCGCCTCAACTCCTCAAGCGGCTTAATGGAGTGGGACACCATCCTGTAGGAGACCCCTATCAGCACCGCTGATATTACCAGGATGATGAGGCTGAGCATGAGGGCTGACTTTGAGGTGGTCTCCTTGGTGTCCTCTATGACCTTGATTACCCCTCCACTCACCTCGCTGACCGGGACCTTGGCGAAGACGTACCACCCGGTGCTGGGTATTTTGACGCCTGCCGAGACGGCCTGAACTCCGTTGAACGTGTACGTCACGACGTCCCTGTCCTTTCCGCTCCGTATGATATTAGCGATCGGTTTGAGTGCCGGCACGTCAAAGACGTTGAGGTTCATTATGTAGTCGTGGTTGGGGTGCATGTAGGTCATCCCATTGGCTCCCGCCACGGTCACGTAGCCGGTGTCCCCTATGGTGACCTCGTCTATCCTCTTCGTCAGGGTGTCTATATAGACGTCCAGGCCCACGACGCCGACGAGCCTGCCGTTGTAGTGGACGGGAATCGCGTAGGTAACAACCCACTTTCCGGTTGACGCGTCCTGGTACGGCTCGCTCCACGTCGGGCCGTTCTTCTTAACGGCTTCCTGGTACCACGGCCTGACCCTCGGGTCGTAACCCTCGGGCAGGTCCTGGTGAGGGTATATGAACATGTTGCCGTTTGCATCGCCAAAATACACGCCACTGAGGGCCTTCTCCGAGTCCGCTATGACCGCGAAGTGCTCCATGAGAAGCGGCCTGAGCTTGTCGGCGTAGCCGGGGTCGCCGAAGTCCACACCCTCAAGCTGGAGCTGTTTGAGGGACAGCTCGACGGAGCCCGCGGTGGCACTGCCAAGGGCCTCCACGGTGCTGAAGAACCCCTGGAACTCAGCGGCTATGGCGGTAGCCTGGGCCATCACTGCATCCTGTGCCTGCTCCTCAACGAGGGGAGCCATCTTGGTCTCGATGAGCTTTGCGGTGTTGTTGCCAGTGTAGAGCATCATTGCCCCGGCGATCGCTGTCACCAGCAGGAGCGCCACAACAACTATGCCTATCACCTTCTTCTTAAACTCCATGGGCACCACCCGGGTTAGTAGGTGCGCTCGGTTATGGTTCCATTTGAGACACGTCTCATTCTAACCTTGCCTGTGGATAGGTCGAGATAAATCGTCCTCCCGCCTTTTCCGCCTGTATCCTCGGCTACCAGCCGTATTCCGAGCCTTTTGAGCTCCTTCTTTGCGACCTCGACGTTTCTCTTTCCTATCATGAGCTTCTCGTTGCTGACGTTGCTGAACATGTGCGCCCCACCGAAGAGCTTTGCCTCCGCCCGCCTGGGGTTCCCGCCCAGCTTCTGTATGTCCTTGATGAGGAGCTGGAGGCCCGTATCAACGTACTTCGCGGGGTTGCCCTTGTTGCCGTAGTAGCTCGCCTCCGGCAGGAGGGCGTGGAGCAGACCGCCCACCTTCGTCAGGCGGTCGTAGAGGGTTATACCTACGCAGCTGCCCAGGCCGTAGGTGCTGATTATTCCGGCCTTTTTGCCCACCGCGTAGTCCCCGATTCCGACCTTTATCTCCCCCAAGACTCAACCCTCGCCGGAACCGTTTTCCTCGGCCGCCGCCTCGCCCCCGCTGCTTTCGGGGGTATCTTCCTTCGCCCCGACGCTCTCTATCTGGGCTTCGAGCCTGCTCACGAGCTTGTCAAAGGCATCTTTGGTCGGAATCAGGTAGAAGAAGCTTTCCACGTCGGTGTTGGCCTGGTAGAACCGCGTCTTGAACGCCAGTACCTCGGTGACATCCCTGAGGTCCGGCCTCGCCAGTTCCCTCTCGGCGTCGTACAGGCTCTCCACGGGTTTGGGCGGACTGAGTGAGACGGGCTCCCCTATGAGCTGGGCCAGTATGTCGGTGTAGACGGAGATGAGTATGTTGCCTATCTCCATGATGGCGGAGCGTCCCATCTCGTCCATGCCCTCGTCATCCGGATCCATCCCGAGCAGGAGTGATACCAGCGCCCTGACGCTTTTCTTCGGGAACTGGAGTATAGTGAGGCCGCTCAGGCCTTCCGTTATGTCAAACATCACGACGAAGCTGTCCCTGATGCCCCTGCTCGCTATCATCGCGAGGAACCTTGCCCGCGGGAGGACCTCCACCGCGGGGGGTTCCATCTCAATCTCTCCTATCATGTTTGAGAGCGCTGTGAGCGCGTGGCTCATCGCTATGTTCGATGCCTCCCTAAATATGTCCTGATACCACTTCGACGACCAGCTTTTGTGCTCGCTCATGCGAATCCCCCCAGAAGGGTTTCGATGATCCTCTTCATGGAGGCGGGGTGGGGCAGTATCATGAAGTGCTCCCTGAACTGAACACCCTCCATGTGGATGGTGGTCTTGAGCAGCATGGTGTAGTCACAGTGCCGGCCGATGTCCGCGAGCGCGAAGTCCAGTATGGCCGGGGTGAAGTCAACCGCCATGTCCGGCGGGGTCTGGTTTATGCTCGTTCCCAGAAACTCGCTGAGGGCGTTTGCGAAGGCGGAGATCAGAATATTGCCCGCCTCCATGACCGCGGACTGCACCATCTCATCGAACTCCGCCGTTGAGCCGGGCGGCATTCCCATCATCATATCGAACATTTTGAGTGCGTCTTCGAAGTCCAGGAAGAAAAACGCATGGCCGTCAAAGCCGCCGCTGAGCCCGATGTAGACGGCCACCTTTACGTCCTCACCGACCTTCTCGGGCACGTTTTTGATGGAGGTTATCTCTATCTCCGGAACCGTGATGTTGACGGTTAGACCCGTCATTTCGCTGAGCGCGTCTGCTGCCCTGGAGGCACCTATATTGAAGGTTTCAACCAGCGCACTCTTGGCGAATTCGTCCAGGTTTTTGATGTACTCCTCGTAGTTCTCAGAGTCCACCCCTACCACCACCGAGCAGTCCGTTTATCTCAATAATCAGTACCACGCTACCGTCTCCGAGTATCGTCGCCCCCGCGAAGCCGCTGATGTGGGAGAGCATCTTTCCGAGGCTCTTGATGACTATGTCCTTCTTGTGGAGGAGCTTATCAACGCCGACCGCCACCTTCTGTGCTCCGAGGTCGATTATTATCGCCGGGAACTCGTTCATCTCTGGAACCGGCAGGCCGAACAGTTCGTGAAGCATAACGACCGGTATTATCTCACCGCGGAGCACTATGACCTCCTTACCGCCTATGCTCTTTGTGTCCTCGCGCTTGATCTCGATACTCTCGAGTATGTTGTTTATCGGAACCGCGTAGACCTCACCCTGGACCTCAATGAGCAGCGCCTGGATGATGGCCATGCTGACCGGCAGCTTGAGCACGAACACCGAACCCTCTCCGACCTTGCTCTGGACGGATATGCTGCCGTTGAGGCTCTTGACGACGTCCTTGACGACGTCCATTCCAACGCCCCTGCCTGACACGTCGGTGACCTGTTCCTTCGTGCTGAAGCCCGGCAGGAATATCAGGTTTATCGCTTCCTCGTCGCTCATCTCTGCCGCCTGCTCGGGGGTGATGAGGCCCTTCTCCAGCGCCTTTCTCTTTATCTTCTCGGGGTCGATGCCGCGACCGTCGTCCTTCACTATAATCTCGACGTGGCTCCTCTCGCGTCTTGCTATGAGTTCGAGCCTGCCGGCGCGCGGTTTCCCTGCCTTTTCCCTCTCCTCGGGTGGCTCTATGCCGTGGTCTATGGCGTTCCTCAGCAGGTGGACGAGGACGTCGCCGAGCTTGTCGAGTATTGTCCTGTCGACCTCTATGTCCGCACCCTCGATGATGAAATCGACCTCCTTGCCCATCTTCCTCGCCAGCTCGCGGACCATGCGCGGGAACTTGTTGAAGACCTCGGCAACGGGCGTGAGGCGCATCTCCATTATCTCGTCCTGCAGCTCGGTGAGGAGCCTCGATAGGGTTGATAGGGTCTCGAGCAGCTCGCGGTCTCCGAGTCTCTCCGCAATCTGCTCCAGCCGGCCTTTCGTGATGACCAGCTCGCCGACGAGGTTCATGAGTCTGTCGAGATGGCCGACGTCGACCTTGATTATCTTGGATACCTTGACCTTGGGGGTTGAGGGGAGCTTTTTCTTGGATGCCTTCTTCGCTGAGGCCGCGGCGGGCTTCCCGCTGGGGGCCGTTTCTTCCTTTGGTTTCGGGGCTTCCTTGCCCTCTCCTTCCTGGACGTCGGCGTCCTGGACATCCGGGTGTTTAAGGATGACCTTTTTGATGTCCTCCGGGGAAAGGCTCGATGTCAGAAGAACCCCGAAGTAGTACCCGTCGGTGAGTTCTCCATTCTGAATTGAGACCCTGTCGGGTACGGTCTTGATGACGTCTCCCATCTTCTGGAGATCCTGGAGAACGAGATAGGAGCGTACCCCCTTGAGGGGGGCGTCCTTCTGCATGTACACTGTGACGGTATAGGTTTTTACGCCCTCTTCCTGCTTCAGCTCTTCTATCTCCGCGTCCTCAACCTCGGGATGCCTGGTCACAAGGGTTTTTATCTTCTCCGGGTCCTCATCGGTTGCGACTACGAACTCAAGAACATCCACGTCGGCTTTTCCGTCCTCGATGATGCTCCTATCGGGGTTGGTTTTGATGACCTCCCCGATGTCCTCGAGGTCGGACAGTATGAGAAAAGCCCTTACGCCCCTCAACTGGGCGTCCTTGTGGAAGCGTACCCTGACCACGTACTTCTTGCCGGGAACTTCCTCCGCTGGAGAGACCTCTTCCTTCGCCTGCGGGGCTTCCTCTTCCTGGGCCCTCGGGGCCTCCTTCTCGCTTTTGGTTTTCCCCCCGCCGCTGAAGAATTTTTCCGCCTTGGCGAACAGTTCCTCCACGTCAAAGTCTCCCTCGTTGCCGCTCTCCTCTATGCTGTCCACCATACCCTCAATGGCGTCAAGGAATTCCAGGAGCACGTCTATCAGGTCGGGAGTTGGTTCCACCTTCCCGCTCCTCACGAGATCGAAGAGGTTCTCCATCTTGTGGGCCACTTCACTGAGCTTCATGAATCCCATCGTGGCGGCGGTACCCTTTAGCGTGTGGGCATCGCGGAAAATCTGGTCTATCATGGCCTTCTTCTCTTCCTCGCTCCCGCCCTCCTTGACTATCTTCTCCAGCGTGAGTATTGCGTTGCTGAGGCTGTCTATCCTATCCCTCGCATCGGCGAGGAACTCATCTAGATACTGCGAAAGATCCTCCACCGGCACCACCCCGGTTAACCTTGTTTACTGCCATCACAATTGTCTCTGCGATTTTATCCAGCGGGACGACGTAGTCCACCATGCCCGTCTCGATCGCGGCCTTGGGCATGCCGAAGATTATCGAAGTTTCCTTGTCCTGGGCGATGGTTATTCCCCCTTTCTTCTTGATGGCTACCGTCCCCTGTGCCCCATCCCTGCCCATGCCGGTCATAACGACGCCGACGGTTCTGCGCCCGAACACCCCTGCGGCGGTGGTCATCATGGGGTCGGCGGCGGGTCTTACCCCGTGTATCTTGGGTTTCTTGTTGAGCGTTATAACCGGCTTTCCGCGCCTCATCTCGACCTCCATGTGGTAGTCGCCGGGGGCCACGTAGGCCTTCCCCTCCTCTATGGGGTCCCCATCCTCTGCCTCCTTGACGTCTATCTTGCTCAGGCTGTCGAGCCTCTTCGCGAAGGACTTTGTGAACCCGGGCGGCATGTGCTGTACGAGCAGCACCGCGGCCCTCAGGTTCCCGGGAAGTTTGGGTATGACCCTAAGCAGGGACTGGGGGCCGCCCGTTGATGAGGCTATGGCAACGACCGTCTTTGCCGGGACGCTGGGCTTTCTGGTTTTGATCTTCTGCGCCCTGAGCAGTCTCGTCCTCCTTAGCTCAAGGAACCGCCTGGGTACCTTGGCGGCCTCTTTTATCTTGGCTATTATCTCCCCGCGAATCTCCTTCATGTTGATGGAGATGGAGGAGCTCGGCTTGGGGATGAAGTCTATCGCACCGTACTCAAGGGCCTTGATGGTGGCCTCGGCGCCCTCCTGGGTCAGGGCGCTCACCATTATAACCGGGAGGGGGGTCTGCTTCATTATAACCCGGAGGGCGTCGAGGCCGTTCATCCTGGGCATCTCGATATCGAGCGTTACCACGTCGGGCTTGTGGAGCTTTACCATATTTATTGCCTCAACGCCGTCCCTGGCCTCGCAGCAGACCTCCAGCTCCGGGTCGGAGTTTATGATGTCCCGAAGTATCTTCCTCATGAAGGCTGAGTCGTCGACTACCAGTACCCGGATTTTTCGGGAGGGGGAGCTCAGTGGCATCAAAATCCACCCTCAGCTGGACAGTACTCTGGCTATCTCCTCGAGCACCTTCGGGGCCTGGAACGGTTTGACTATGTACCCTGAAGCTCCGGCTTTGAGGGCCTCCATGACCTTTCCTTCCTGCCCGACCGCGGTGATCATTATCACCTTGGCGTTTGGGTCCAGCTTCTTTATCTCCTGGACCGCGGTGATGCCGTCCATCTCGGGCATGACTATGTCCATGGTGACCACGTCGGGCTTCAGCTCCTGGTACTTCTGAACGGCCTCCTTTCCGTTACCTGCCTCCCCAACGACCTGGTGGCCGCCCTGGGTCAGTATCTTCTTCAGGAGCATGCGCATAAAGGCGGCGTCATCCACCACCAAAACCTTTGCCATGTTTTTTCACCTCCAGATTTTTGCGATAGATCCTCGCGACGAGGTCGTGAAGCTTAAACATCCTCGCGGCATTGCCGAGGATCGTCTCGGTCTTACCGAGCACGAGATACCCGTGATCCTCCAGCGAATCATAAAGTTTGGCGAATATCTCCTCCTGGGCGTCCCGCTTTATGTAGATGAGCACGTTGCGGATGAAGATGATGTCGAACCCCTTCGGGTACGTTGGGCTGAAGAGGTTGAACTGCCGGAACTTGACGAGGCGCTTTATCTTCGGCGAGACGCGGTACCGCTCGTCGCTTACGCGGGTGAAGTACTTGGGTATCATGGCCTTCGGTATCTGCTTCTCGATGACGTCGGCGGGATATTCCCCCTTCATGGCCACTGCCAGCGCTTCCCTGTCTATGTCCGTTGCCAGTATACTGACCCGGAACCCGCCGAGGTTCTCCCCCAGCGTCTCGTACAGCGTCATGGCTATTGAGTACGGTTCCTGCCCGGTTGAGCAGGCGGCGCTCCATATTTTGAGGGAACTGCTGTGGGTTTTCCGCTTGTGCTCGACCAGCTCAGGCAGGACTTTTCTCTCAAGGGTTCTCCAGACCACGGGGTCTCTGAAGAACTCCGTGACGTTGATGGCCACTGTCAGCAGCAGCTCATCGAGCTCGCTCCTGTTCGCCTTTATAAGTCTGTAATACTCGGTGTAGCTGGTGATTCCCAGTTTCCTCATCCTTGCCCTTATGCGCCTGACGAGGTACGTGTCCTTGTAGGCGTCACTGCTAACCTTGAGGTGGCGGAACAGCTCCCTCTTAATCCCTATATAGCCAGGATCCTTAACATCCATCATCTATCTCACGCATCCGTTGGGGGGTCTCCCAGGTGCGGGGCTGGATATTGCAGACTCCACAAAAGCCTTGCGCTTTTGGCATAAAAAATCTTTGTGTGTAGATGGTTGTGTAGGTGCATAGGTATATCGTTACGACTCCTCCGGTTATTATTGTAACGCGTATTAAAGGTTATTACCTACATGCGAAACTCTTTTATCTCCCTGTCTCCATGGTTAAATAGTGCTGGTGGGAGGTGTGGCCGGTGAATCGCATCGTTGCCATAGTGGCGGTTGGCTCAATCCCTCTGATAACCCTCGCAGGTACCCTGGTGGCCCCATCCCTGGGTCTCATTCTTGGCCTTGGTGCATCCGCGGTCGTTGGCGCGTACGTTTCAAGAAGAGGGGACAGCTCCCTCCGGATTCTCGGGGCGGTTGAGGACATCCTTGAGGGAAGGCATCCCGACGTAAGGGGCCTCGATGAGGAGATCGCCACTCGCCTCGTATCCATCGAACACAAGGCCGAGGCCATAAGAAAACGCGGGATAACCGTTTCACAGCCCTGCTCCATCGATGTCGATGGAGTGGATGCCGCCCTGAAAAATCTTGAAGGTGCCCGGGAAAAGCTCTCCTCCCTCCTCCCCATGCTGGAGATGGAGACCTCTGTGGACCCGGATTCCCTGGCGGGCCTGGTGGAGAGGGAGCGCTCCAGCATCGCCGAGCTTGGCGACTACATCCAGACCCTCACCGCGGGGATAGAGGAGATGAACACCCAGGCCCAGGCGCTGACGGACTACGCCCTCGAAACCGCCGACATGGCCGAGAGGGGCAAGAAGATTTCCGACAACGTTGCCCTCAACGTGGCCAGCATAACCGAGGTCAACCAGGACATGGAGCGGGCGGTTTCAATTCTCGTCGAGCACTCCAAGCGCATCGGGGAGATAGTTGAGGTCATAGGGGGCATCGCAGACCAGACCAACCTCCTGGCACTCAACGCCGCCATTGAGGCCGCCAGGAGTGGAGAGCACGGCAGGGGCTTCGCGGTCGTTGCCGAGAACATCCGTGAGCTCGCCGACCAGTCCAAGAAGTCGACCGACCAGATAACCGAGCTCATCAGGGACATGCAGGAGAGTATCGATACCGTTGTGAGCTCCATAAAGCAGGAGTTCAAGGTTACAGAGGAGATAAAGGATGCCGTTCAGGAGCTCATAGCGGCCTTCGACGACATCGCCAGGCGTGCCAACGAGACCGCGAACATGATTAAAGAGCTCTCCGACAGCATAGAGGGTCAGGCCCAGTCTGTTCAGATGCTCATGGACACCATAGACGGTGTTTACGCCATCCAGAACGACATCTCGGACGTGATGCTGCCCCTTGTCGATTTCCTCTCAACGCTTCATTCACGTCTGGATGAAATACGAAAGGGTCTTAAGGCCCTTGAAGAATCTATAGACGAATCCAGAACCCTGCTGGAAAACGTTGGTAGTGCCCGGAGGTGATGTGAATGGCCGAAATTCAGGTAGTGGCTTTTATGGTTGGAAACGAGGAGTTCTGCCTCGACATCTCGAAGGTCAGGGAAATCAAGGAAATGATGCCCATAACGCGCGTGCCCAACTCCCCGGACTTCGTTGAGGGCGTCATAAACCTCCGCGGTCAGATCACCACCGTCGTCAACCTCAAGAAGCTCCTCGGGTATTACGACATGGACGAGGACCTTTCCACGAAGAAGATAATCATCGCGGAGGTTAAGGACGAGGTTATAGGCATTATAGTCGACTCCGTCTCGGACGTCATAACCCTGACCGACGACCAGATAGACCAGCCGCCCAAGACCCTCACGAGCCGCGTGGACATCCGCTACATAAAGGGCATAGCGAAGATAAACGACGGGGAGAGGCTCCTCATAATGGTCGACCTTGACAAGCTCCTCGGGGAGGAGTTCTAATCCCGGGACTCACAGCAGGTTCAGCTCCTTCAGCAGCTCTTCGACGTCCCGGTCTTTCGTGTCTTCCGTCTCCTCTTTCTCAGCGCCGAGCTTCAGCATGAGCCTCTGGACCTGCTCCTCCAGCTTCCGCAGCTCCTCGAACTGATGCCTGAGCTTTTCGTAGAACTCCTTCTCAACGGGGGTTACCGGTATCGGCTCCTTAAGTCCCTCCGCTATCCTGTCCAGCTCTCCCGCCAGCTCGTAGACGGCCCGGTGGATGTAAATAAAGCTCTTCTCCGGGTTCAGCTCCTTCTCCCTGCCGTCCCGTACAACCCTCATTGGCAGGTCGAGGCGCTTCACGCGAACCACTATCTCGTTGAAGGTTGAGTAAACGCTCTCATCCGGAACCGAGACAACGGCAAGTTTGCGGAGGTTCTTGAGGAGTTCTATGAGGTTCTCCTTTAACCTCCGGAACTCCTTCTGCCCCTGCCCGGTGAGCACGTAGACCTTGGCTATGTCCCTCATTGAGAGGAGTGCCCGTTTCGCCTCGGCCATCCCATCCCTGAGTTTCTCCGGCTGAAGCGTCACGGCGGCGGTTATGATCTCCAGGAACTCCTCAACCTCCGACTTCTTCCTTCTCTCTATGACGTCCTCCAGGTGCTCTATCTCCTCCTCAAGCTCCGCCAGAATCTCTCTTTTAAGCTCCTCTTTAAGCTCGTCCTTTGTGGCCATCACGGCCTCTTCCAGCTCCTCCACCCTGCGTCCGGTTCTGTCCAGTTCCCTCTTCAGGCTGCCGATTTCGTAGTCCACCTTGGTCTCGAGTTTCTGGAGGTCCCTGAGCCCTTTTTCCACTCCCCTGAGCTTCTTCTGGAGTTCGTTCAGCTTCTGGATGAGCTCCCCGCGTACGTCCTCCTCCCCGGAAGAAGCGCTGGCCCGGACAGCCCGGATCTCCGATTCAAGCTCCTCCTTGAGCTTTGAGAATTTTGACTCCAGCTCCCCGAGTTCTTCCTTCAGCTCGAAGTGCCTGGCCAGAACTTTGCCCGTGACGTCTTTGACGTAGTAGGCAAGAACCACTGCGACCGCCGCGGTGATTGTCACTTCGGCCAGCATTACTCTCACCTGACTTCAGCATACTCCAATTTGTTTCGATGGTATTTAAGATTTTATGAATGTTCTCCGGCACGTTGCCTCCAAAGCCATTGTCCGAATTTCCATCTGTTGCATAATTTTCAACAAATTGAAGCCTCTACCCATTAGCCTGATTTATGCAATTTTTGGGTGGGGATTCTACAAATGGAGCAAATTTACGCGGAATTATACCCAGGGGAAGACCAAAAACGTTATATATTCTACAACCGTATTTGGTTTACGGGAGCTACAACCATACTCAGGCGGGGCATTGATATTCAGGAGGGGTTTCAGTGGCTGCCTCTGCTATAATCACAGTGATTGATCCTGGAACCACCAACTTTGGGAGGGGGGAATATGGATACAGTAATCGTGGATCCGCAGGTGTTGCGCTCCCTTCACCGTAGCGAACTCAGGAAGAAGATACTGATGTACCTGAGCGAGATATACCCGTCAGCGACGTACCTTTCTGAGATCGCCAGGGTCGTCAGTTCTGATCCATCCAACGTCAGGGGAGCACTGGTGGGTCTGGGCAACAGGTACAACGGGGAGAGTTCCCTCGTTTATCTGGGCCTTGTGGAGGAGATATCAAACAACGGCTTCAAGTACTATCGTTTAACAGATTACGGCAAAAAGGTTGTCGATTATCTTAAGGAGTACTACCGCTACTACAGGAGGTTCATGTGAGGTGGGATGCCATGAATCCCGTCGATATCGTCGATGCCAACATCGAGCAGATGGTCAAGTTCTCCGTGCTCCAGATAATCGGGCTCGGAACAAAGCACGGCATATTTCCCCTGCTCTCCAGGGCACCAACGGTGCAGGAGCTGGTTGACCACGTTGACCTTCCCAACAGGCGCCTTCTCCTGGACTTTATCGACACGCTTGAGCGCCTGAGTATCGTGACCGAAAAGGGGGGCAGGCTTCATCTCAACGGCTTCACGTACACCGTGCATGTCCCGGGGGAGAGGTACGACCTCCTGATCCATGACTGGGTGCCCGTTCTTGAGGAGATATACCGCATGGTTGACTACGCGTTCATAACCCCCGTCCACCCGCACGTCCTCATGGACTTCGACAAGGACGCCGACTTCTGGGACATGCGCATGAGCACCCGCTTCTCCGGGGTGTACCGCAACGCAATGGCCCAGGTCGCCGGCGTAAGGCCGGGCATGCACGTGCTCGACATCGGCTGCGGCTCGGTGTCCCCGGTTCAGTTCGGCGAGATGATAGGCTACAACGGCTTCTACCTGGGAATTGACTACTCCCCGGCGCTCATTGAGATAGCGAGGGCCAGGGTCGAGCTGAAGAACCTGCCCGTTGAGCTGAAGGAGATGGACGCGAAACTCATCCGTCCGGTCAACGAGTACGACGTGGTCCTCATGAGCTTCGTCCTCGAGTACGTCAAGGACAGGGAGAGGGTTCTCAGGGGCGCCCTTGAGACGCTCAAGTCCGGCGGAAAGATGGTGGTGCTTGAGCCCTTCAGGGACGCCTTCGCCCACATCCAGGCCCTCGAGTTCTTCGAGAGCCTCAACAAGGACTTTGTTGGCTTCCCCTCTTCGGGGGAGATCAGGGACATCATCCTGGAGGAGGGCTTCGACGTCGAGATAAGCCGGCCCGCGGGGAGCATAATGGTCATCAGGAAGAGATGAAGGCATTTCTTTTCTGTTTCCAATTTCGACGGTGCCGGTTCTAAGCAGGGTTTTCAAAAATTCAGGAAAACTGGGCCGTTCTCCTGCCCGGCCTCTGCCCCGGCAGGTAAGGCCTTTCATAAAAGAAAATCCGCCCGTAATGTATTTAAGAGAAACTGTTATAATCCCGTTATGAGGATTCATGGACTTCAGGAAGTTCATCCGGTTACTCGACTCGAGCAGCCTTGCGGAAATTATATTCACTGACCATGTGAAATGGAGATTGGATGAAAGAGGAATTGGTAGTAGGACTGTTGAGGACATATTAAGAAAGCGCCAGAAGGATCTAAGGGGAGTTGAACAGCAGGGGGATAGCAGGTTTAAATTAACGTACTTGCACCCCGAGAAGGAAGGTATGGATTTAATCATTGTTGTTGATGTGAAGGAGCGGAGGAGCAGAATGAAGCTGACTGTGGTGACGGTGTTTCCTCAACCTTCAAGCAGGAGGATTCGGGTGGTGGACAATGAGCGAGATGGAAGATAAAAAGTTCCGGCCTGTGGACTACGATCCTCTCGTGGACTCGTTGTTTGTAAGTGTCCCCGACCGGAGGTATGAGTATTCCATAATGATTGGAAATGACCTTATCCTGGACTTTGGAAGGCTCCCCGGCGGGGATAAGCTGGATGTTGTTGGGTTTGAATTACTGGATGCATCCAGGAAGTTTGGAGTGGACAAATACCTGCTGAAGGGCATCAAACGGCTCCATGCAGAGATTACCGTTAATGAGAAGCGGGTGAGACTGGTGGTTTCGCTCGTTCTCGTCCAGCACCGGAAGGAGAAAAAGCGTTCTAAGATCCTTGAGGTCGCTAACTCAGGTGTCCCCCAGGTGGCTTCTTCGATTAGTGTTTGAGTTCCCCTGATCTTTGTTTTCAGGTTATCCGTGGCGGCGGTTTAGTTGATGTTTTTGGGATTGAGGACCTTTCTCTGCCTTCCAATCTGCCCCCCTTCAGACTCCAAGCATCGGCCCCCATAACACATTCTACCGGTACCTACATATGCACCTACACAACCACCTACACTACTAAGAACAAAAAAGGGCTTTATATTGAATCAACGTAATCTCCAGCGCAAAGAACCCCCAGGGGGTGCATGGAGAATGAAGGCCAGGACCAGGAAAGGTGCGGTTGGTATTGGAACCCTGATAGTGTTCATTGCCATGGTGCTGGTTGCCGCTGTTGCGGCGGCCGTGCTGATCAACACGAGCGGCTACCTGCAGCAGAAGGCTTCCAGCACGGGCAGGGAGACCACTGAGGAAGTTGCCAGTGGAATACAGGTTGAGAAGATCGTCGGCAAGACCGACACCAACAAGGAGTACATCCAGTACATGGCTATCTACGTCAGCCCGAACGCTGGTTCCGCTGGCATAGACCTTAAGAATACCAAGGTCATACTCAGCAACGGAACAGTCCAGGCAGTTCTCAGCTACGACACTGATTCGTACACCAGTGGGGTTGTTTCGGACATCTTTGATACGACTCTGTATGCATGGGATAACTTGACCAGCAAGACCACGAACTTCGGTATCATCGTCCTCCAGGACGCCGACAATTCAGTCAAGCAGAACTATCCGACCCTTAACAAGGGCGACCTCGTTGTCCTGACGGTTCAGGTTGGCGACAGCGGTGTCTTTGGAACCAACGGTATCAAGCCAAGGACCAAGATAATCGGCAAGGTCGTTCCGGAGTTTGGTGCCCCGGGCGTCATCGAGTTCACCACTCCCAGCACCTACACCGACAAGGTTATGACCCTGCAGTGAAGGAGGTGATGTGAGTGAGGCTGGTTAAGAAGAGGGGTGCCGTCGGAATCGGTACCCTTATAGTTTTCATTGCCATGGTGCTGGTTGCCGCTGTTGCGGCGGCCGTGCTCATCAACACCAGCGGCTACCTCCAGCAGAAGAGCCAGGCCACTGGTAGAGAGACCACAGAGCAGGTGTCTAGTGGAATACAGGTCATTAGTGTCTACGGCTATGCCCCTTACAACTCTGGTACCGGGACCTATAACAACATCACCCGCCTGGCTATCTACGTCAGCCCGAACGCTGGTTCCGCTGGCATAGACCTCAAGCACACTAAGATACTGCTCTCAGATGGTACTGTCGAGGCTGCCCTTGCCTATGATCCAGATACTATAACCGACGCGTACACCGACACCTCAGTCAGCGACATCTTCAACGAGACCATTGGTAGCGGAACTACGCTGTTCAACTGGAGCAAGCTTGATGCCACTCACTTTGGTATCATCGTCCTCCAGGACGCAGACCAGTCTGTGAAAGAGACCTATCCGACCCTTAACAAGGGCGATCTCGTCGTCCTTGCCGTTAACACTAACAGCGTCTTCAGCACTACTAGTGGAATCGCTCCGAGGACCAAGATTACCGGCCAGGTTGTTCCGGAGTTTGGTGCCCCGGGCGTCATCGAGTTCACCACTCCCAGCACCTACACCTCCAGCACTATGGAACTCCAGTGAGGCCCAGCGCTTTTCTTTCCCTTTCGTTCTTTGAAAATTTTCAGGGGGTGATACGTTGAGGAGGGGAGCAATAGGCATCGGCACGCTCATCGTCTTCATAGCAATGGTCCTCGTGGCAGCGGTTGCAGCGGGCGTCATCATCGGAACAGCGGGCTACCTCGAGCAGAAGGCCCAGGCGGCCGGGAGGCAGACCACCCAGGAGGTCGCGAGCGGGCTTAAGGTCATCAACATCTACGGCTACACCAACGCGACCCCGCCGAGCAAGGGGACGATAAGCAGGATGGCGGTATTCATAGCCCCCAACTCCGGAAGTGAGGGCATAGACCTCAGCAACGTTAAGATAGTCCTCAGCGACGGCGCCAAGCTCGTGGTGTACAACTACAGCGGCATACTCTACAAGGGCGTCGTCGATGACCTCTTCAACAGCACGGAGATATCGAACAAGATATGGGACAACACCACCTTCACCGATACGAACTTCGCGATAGTGGTTATCCACGACGGCGCGAGCGAGATGGACGTGAACCATCCGAACCTCGAGTGGGGCGACATGGTGGCACTCCTCATAAAGACCACAGTATTTAAGGCCGAGAACGGGGAGAAGGGAATAGGGCCAGCCACCAAGATGGTCGGCAAGGTCATACCCGAGGTAGGTTCCGCGGGAGTTATTGACTTCACGACCCCCGCGACGTATAACTACAACGTGATGGTGCTCCAGTGAGGTGAGAACATGAGGCGCGGTGCCATCGGTATTGGAACGCTCATCGTCTTCATAGCAATGGTCCTTGTGGCGGCGGTGGCCGCGGGAGTGCTCATCAGCACCAGCGGCTACCTCCAGCAGAAGGCCATGGCCACCGGAAGGCAGACCACCCAGGAGGTCGCGAGCGGAATCAAGGTGATGAACGTCTACGGCTACACCCCGGCCGACCCGCCCGGGAGCGGTAAGATAACCAGGATGGTCATCTACGTCAGTCCCAACGCGGGAAGCGGCGGCATAGACCTCGCCCACGTCAGGGTCGTCCTCAGCGACGGCAAGAGGATGGCAGTTTACCGCTACGTTGACCCGCAGGAGGACAGTATCAGTGCCAACTACTTCCTCTACAGCGGCGACGTGAACAACGTCTTTGCCGATGTCGGCGAGAACAATGACGGTGTCCTCACCCCGGCCCCGACCGGCTATACCGAGCTTACAGGGGCGGACAACACGGTTGAAAACCTCTGGAAGAACCTCTACTACGCGATAACCCAGACCTCGCCCAAGATGCTCTTCGGCATTATAGTTGTGGCCGACAACGACGACAGCCTCAGCGGAAGCTGGCAGCACCCCAGCCTCAGCTGGGGCGACATGGCGGGCATAGCCCTCTGGACGATACCCTTTGATGACGATAACGACCACACCAACGGCTACGGTATTGGCCCCGGCACCAAGGTCACCGGCAAGGTCATACCCGAGAACGGTGCTGGAGGTGTCATAGACTTCACCTCGCCGAGCACCTACACCGACAACCTGATGGAGCTTCAGTGAAGGGGGTGGCTCCGGTGGCGCTGGATTTCCTTTCATCATTATTCAAGAAAAAGCCCAAGGAGGAGGCCACCCCTGAGACAGTGGAGCCCGTCTTTGAGGAGGAGCTTGAGGAGCGCGTGGAGAACAGGGAGGAGAACGAGCAGCTGACCCAGGTGCTGGAGCGCGTCAACGAGATCGAGAACGACATCCCGAGGATAAAGATAAGCATCGACACCCTCAAGAAGCAGATTCAGGAGCTTAGGGACGACATCGACAGGCTCGACAAGACCATCAAGGACGTCATGATGCTCTACGAGGTCATCAGCCAGGAGATAAACCCCTTCAAGGAGCAGATGGGTCAGGAGAACCCGCTCACCAGTGAGATCCAGGACCTCAGAAAGGAACTGGAAGACTTAAAGCTGGAGATAGCGCAAATAAAGAACGACATTAAGGTGCTCGCAGGTTACGGGCTTGACCTTGACTCGATAATCTACGAGGTGCTCGCGGAGGTGTGAGGCGTGGAGATGACGAGGCTCGTCACTGAGGCAGACATAAACGCCAAGCTCGCTGAGCTCAAGGGCAGGGTTCCAACGGTGGTCATCAACGACCTCAGGGAGAAGCTCATCGCCAGGAAGGAGAATCTGACCTACGACCAGCTCGACAAGATCGTCCAGAAGGTGCTCGACACCTACGGCAGTCAGGCCGCCAAATACGAGCAGCTCAACAAACGCGTTGATGAGCTGGGTAAGAGGCTCACCGACCTCAGCATGCAGCTGGGCAGACTCGTCGAGACCCTTGAGAGCGCCAAGTTCGACGTCCAGGAGAAGAAGGCCGAAACGGTCTCCAGGAAGGTTGAGGAGGTTCACGAGAAGATTGAGAAGCTCGAGGGGCTCCTCGAAGAGGAGAAAGAGGAGGTTCCGGAGGAGCTGACCCAGAAGCTCGATGAGCTTCAGGAGAAGGTTGAGGAGATAGCCGAGAAGGTTGAGGCGCAGACCGCCGCCGAGAAGCTCGAGGAGGCCCAGGAGAAGCTCGAGGAACTCCAGGAGAAGATAGAGGCTGGGGAAGCCATTTCGGAGGAGGAGCTCAGGGCGGCGGAGGAGGCCGTCGCGGAGGCCCAGGCAGAGGTGGCCGCGGAGGCTCCAGTTGAGGTCATCGAGGAGGTTTCCGAGGAGGTCCCGGAGGTAACGGCTGAGGAGGAAGTGGAGGAGCTTCCTGAAGAGGCTGCTGTCGAGGAACTTCCCGAGGAGGAAGTCGAGACCATCGAGGTTGAAGAGGTGCCCATTGAGGAACTCCCGGAGGAGGCTCAGGAGGAGCTTGAAGCACCGGAGGAAGTTGTTGAAGAGGCCGCCCCTGAGGCGGTGAAGATCGAAGAGATTGAAGCCCCTGAAGAGGTTCCCGCTCACGAGGTTGAAATTGTTGAGGAGGAAGAGAAAGAATCCGTTGAGGTTGAAAAGGAGGAAGGTGGTGTTAAGATGGCTGAGAAGTTCCAGATCCCGGAGGACATCGCAAGCCTGCTCTTCGAGGAGGAGCCGAGGAAGGCCAGGCTGGAGAAGCTGCCCGATGACATCGTCTCGACAATGATTGCACTCAAGTGGCTCGGGTTCCTCATCGACAGGGTCGGCATCCAGAACCTCGAGCGCGTCCTTGAGTTCTACTACGAGATAGGCTGGATAAGCGAGAGTGTCCTCAACAACCTCCTGCACTACGCCAAGGGCACCAGGCCGCACCACAGGGACCCCGAGTGGAAGCCGGCGGAGAAGCTCACCGTTCAGGACCACCTCATAAGCCTCCTCTTCATCGAGAGGCTCAGGGGACTCAGGATAAACAGGAACGTCCTCGACAAGCTTGAAAGGGAAATCAAAATGCTGGAGAAGACCCTCGATGAGTTTTACGGCATCTGAAGCAGCTGTAAGGACGGGGGGCGGCCTATGGGGTTCAGCGTATCGGCGAGCGCTGCGATCATCTTCATTTCTTTTTTAGTAGCGGCCACCACCCTCTACACGGCGTGGGACAACAGCTACGCCAACGTCCAGGCCGCCCGGGAGGACTGGTACAATCTGAGGCTCTCCCAGGTTCACTTTGATGTGGGTAACGTTGGTGTCGTGGCTTCGGGTACCTCCGATGTTACGGTCACGTTCACTTACATGGGTCAGACCATTACCGGGAACGTTGTGGTGCTTCACAACGGTAGCTACGCCTCGTCCGCTGATCTTGGGTATCTGATCCCGAATGATAACTACGCGGTAACCGTTAACGGTGGCGCCGATACCAGCGGCATCGCAAACTACGCCGCACTCGGCTTTGACAACGGTTGCATCCTGCTGGTGACGTATCACTACGACACCGCCACCGGTGAATACGTCACCGATGCCTATTCCGTTCAGTGTCCGCTGGAGGTGAGCTGATGGCCGCAGGAGGGCCGGCGAGCGAGCTCATACTGTTCATAGTCGCAGTCATCGTCGCGGGCAGTGTTGCCGGCGGTCTCGCCTACGTCACCACCGACATAGCCCACGGCATGAACGACAGGGGCGCCATGCTGGCGGACAAACTGAGAACTGACTTCGCCATAATAAACGACCCCAACAACGTTCCTGTGGAGGGCACGGGCCCCTACAACTACACGTTTTACGTAAAGAACATCGGGAAAAATTCGATTGCGTTCACCTCCAGTGCGGTCCAGGTGTTCATTGACGGTGAGATGGTGCCCGCGGCAAACCTCACCTTCACCGACGTTGGTGGGGTCCCGATAAGTTCACTCGACGCCTACGGGGTTGGTGTGATAAAGGTCACCAGGGGCGCCGCCTTGGCTCAGGGATACCACACCCTCATCGTTGTGCTTGAGAATGGCGAGCGCAGGAGCTTTGTCTTCAGGGTGTCCTGATATGAGGGACGCCTTCAGCGGTTAAAATAACGCGAGACGGTGGTGGTCATCTTGGTCGAGGAACTCCTCAAGATCGAGCTCAAAGGCGACGAGCTTCACAGGCGTCTCGGCGGTGGCATCCCCGCCGGGACCATCATGCTCATCGAGGGAGACAGGGGTAGCGGTAAGTCCATCTTCGTCCAGCGCCTCCTCTACGGCTTCCTCATGAACGGGTACACCGCCAGCTACATCTCCAGCCAGTACACCACGGTTGAGTACATCAAGCAGATGGAGTCCCTCGGCTACGATATAATCCCTTTTCTAATCAGGAAGAAGCTCATGTTTGTCTCCCTGTACCCACTTCTCACCGGCGTCAGCGAGAAAAGGAAGTTTCTCAGCCGACTGTTCGGTGAGCCCAGGCTGTGGGAGCCGGACATAATGATAATCGATTCATTCTCATCACTCCTTTCCCGTGAGCAGGAGCCGAGTGCTGTTAGGGATTTTCTGCTGTACGTCAAGAAAATGGCCTCCCTGGATAAGGTCATCATCCTCACCGCGAACACTGAGGAGATAGACCGTGATTCGCTCTTCGTCCTTGAGGAAGCGGCAAGCATGCTCGTCCGCCTGAGCGTCAAGGTGTTCGGTGGTGACCTGAAGAACTCGGCCACGATAGTCAAGTACAACAACGCCAAGGGACTGTTTCAGAAGATTATCCCGTTCCGTGTCGAGCCGAAGGTCGGGCTGATAGTAGAAATAGCGGCGGTGGTGTGACATGGCGCAGGTGGTCAGCGACACCCTTGAGGAGGCAATGGCGAGAAACCCCCACCTTAGAAAGTACGTTGATCAGTTCAGGAGGAAGTACGGAAAGCTCCCGGAGTTCCACCCCCAGCTCAGCAGGGACATGAAGGAGATAATGTACCCGAACATCCTTTACCCTGTGGGTGACCCCATCTTCATCCACATCTACGGGGACGCGACCACCGACAAGAAGTACATCGTCATCGAGCCGCGCATAGAGAGCCGCGAGGAGGAGCAGAAGTACAACAGGATAAGGGACAAAATCCTGGAGCTCGCGCCGACCAGGGATATTCCCGAGGAGCAGGAGGAGTTTGAGCGCTTTCTGGATGCCCTCTTTGATGAGGCCGTGCTCGCACTGGTCAAATCAGGCAAGGGCGGTTTGATGGGCAAGGGTCAGAAGTTCCTGATAACCAAGGAGGAGATGGAGAAGTTTCGCTACTTAATCAAGCGCGACATCATCGGTATCGGCCCGCTTGAGCCGATAGCGAGGGACCCCTACATCGAGGATATCCACATCATCGGCGCCAACAACGTCTCCCTCGTCCACAAGATATTCGAGATGATGCCGACCAACATAACCTTCGGCGACGACGTCAAGCTCGCGGACTACTTCAAGAACATCGCCGAGCGCATTGGAAGGCCGATAAGCGACAGGACGCCGATAGTTGACGGTGCTTTGCCGGACGGCTCGCGTATCAACATCATCTACTCCCCGGACATCTCCATCAAGGGTCCGAGCGCCACCATCCGTAAGTTCTCGGCGACGCCGATAAGCATCGTCCAGCTCATAGCGTGGGGAACTCTGAGTGCGGAGGTTGCCGCCTACCTCTGGATAGCCCTTGAGTACGGTATGAGTGTCTTCGTCTGTGGTGAGACGGCATCCGGTAAAACAACTCTCCTCAACTCGATAGTCCCGTTCATCAAGCCCGGTTCAAAGATCTACACCGCCGAGGATACCCCCGAGGTTCAGGTGCCACACCCCACGTGGCAGAGGCTCATAACCCGTGAGAGGGGTCCCGAGGAGAGCAGGGTTACGCTCTTCGACCTCCTCAAAGCGGCCCTGCGTTCAAGGCCGAACTACATCATCGTCGGTGAGATCCGTGGTGCCGAGGGTGCCATAGCCTTCCAGGCCATGCAGACCGGCCACCCCGTTATGAGCACCTTCCACGCGGGCGATATCAAGAAGATGATACAGCGTTTCACCGGCCACCCGATAAACGTGCCGATAACCTTCATCGACAACCTTAACATAGCCGTCTTCCAGCAGGCCGTTTATGTCAAGGGCAAGTTCCTGAGGAGGACGGTCAACGTCGTCGAGATCGAGGGCTACTACGAGGAGCTGGGTGGCGTCGCCACGAGGAACGTCTTTGAATGGGACCCGGTTCAGGACAAGCACATCTTCCGCGGTTTCAACAACTCGTACATCCTTGAGAGAAAGATAGCGGAGATAGCCGGTTACGAGGATCCCAAGGAGATTTACAACGAGCTGTTCCTCCGCGCGAGGATCCTCCAGAGGATGGTCGAGCTTGGCATAACCAACTACTGGGACGTCTACCGCGAGATCAAGGCGTTCTACCAGCGCGGAATCGAGGGCCTGAGCTTCAGAATCTAACGGGGTGATTGCATGGCCGAGGAAGGCATCAGCATCTTCACGAAGGCTGACCTGGATATGGGCACGTACCTCAGGAAGGTTCTCCTGCCGTACATGGCTATTTCAGCTGTTCTGTTCCTCGCCGTTGGTGTAATCGGAAGAATCTTCTACCTCCCCAGCGCCCTCAAGGTCCTCATGTTTCTGATTCCCGTTGTTCTGCTGGTTTACGCCGCGGTTTACCCTTACATAATAGCCGATACCAAGAAGATTTCGATAAACTCCAAAATGCCGTACTTCATCACGTACTTCGCGGTTCTCTCGACGAGTGAGATGAAGAGGAGCGACCTCATCAAAATCCTGTCCAGCGATCCAAAGCTCGGAGCGATAGCGAGCGAGCTCAAAAAGGTTCACACCGTGGTCAACAGGCTTCACCTCTCGATGCCCGAGGCCCTCCGATTCCTCGCGAGAAGGACGCCCAGTATAATGTTCGCCGACTTTCTTGACAGACTTGCCTACTCCCTCGACAGCGGTGTTGACCTAAAGGAGTACCTCTTCCAGGAGCAGCAGACGGTCATGGATGACTACCAGACCTTCTACGAGGGTGCGCTCTACGACCTCGATATATTCAAGGAGATATACGAGTCGATAATTATCTCGGTCGTGTTCATCGCCGCCTTCGTCATCATAGGCCCTCTGATCACCGGCATGGACATCGGCAAGATGGGGCTGTACTCGGTCGCGATGACCCTCGCCGCCGAGGTGGGCATACTTCTCGTTGTCAAGTTCAGGATGCCCGAGGACCCCCTCTGGGCCGAGAACAGGGGTATAGACGACGTGAGGAGGAAGAGAATAGTACGGGCCGCAGTCTATTCGGGCATGGGGGTCGTTATAGTCGCGCTCCTTTACTTCACCGTCATCAGGGTGAGGTTTGATATACCGGAGCCCTTCGCCCTCGCCCTCATCCTGACGCCCCTATTCTACCTCGGACACGTCGTCAACAGCGAGGAGAAGAAGATATTCAGGAAGGACGAGAACTTTCCCGCGTTCATCAGGAGTCTGAGCTCATCCCTTGCCGCCAGCGGCGCCTCCCTTGTGCTGGTTCTCAAGTACCTCAGCGCCCACGACTTCGGTTCCCTCACCGAGGACATCAGGGCGCTCTACAGGAGGCTCGCCATCAGGGTTGACAGGGACAGGGCGTGGGACTTCTTTATAACGGGAACCGGGAGCTGGCTCATAGGCATATTCTCGGAGATATTCCGTGAGAGCCTCCGCATGGGTGCGGAACCGGACTACGTTGGCCTCATCATCAGCAGGAACTTTGAGAGGCTCGTTCGTCTCAGGAGGAAGAGGCAGCAGAGCATAGCGAGCTTCGTTGGAATAATCTACGGTCTGACAGGGGCGTTTGCCTTTTCCCTCGCCGCCTCGTTCCAGGTCGCAGTTTCGATAAGCCAGATGTTCGCCCAGATGCAGATACCCACAGAGTACATAGGGGACATAATTCACGTTATCCCGCCGTCCGGAATGAGGTTCCTCCTTTACATAATGCTCGTACTGATGGTTATGCACTCCCTTCTCTCATCCCTCGTCATCAAGCTCGCGGACGGGGGACACATACTTGGCACCGCCAGGTACTTCGTCATAATGTCCTGGATATTCGCGGTCGGCATGTACCTGGGCCAGACGCTCATGGAGAGGATGATGGGGATGGGTGGCGGTGAGACCGCCCAGGTGTTTCTCCACCTTATGGGGGTGATACCGTGAGACGGGCCGTAGTGTTCGTACTGGTGCTCATGATTCTGCTCCCCACGGGCTTTGCCTCGGCGTCGTCCTTCAACGGATGGCTTTCCCTGCCCGGTTCGATTTCGGTTGGAAACGTGACCCTGGAGTTTACGGACGTTTCACTGGACGGGGTCCTGGTCGGCACCGCGTATGACGGGTCCTCGTACCGTGACCTGTCCCTCCGTCCCGGGGAGGGTCTCACCGTCAGGGACGTTGTGGTGCGGTACGTCAGGGCTACCGCGGCGGAGGAACCTCTCGTTTTCCTGAACGTGACGTTTCCCAACATCGTTGAGGGAGAGACGATCCAGTTGGGTGACTACTCGATTGAGCTTCTTTCCGTGAGCAGCAAGGGCGCGAAGGTGCGCGTTTCCAGGGGGAACGAGTCCAAGGACTTCACCTCCGGAAAGTTCACCTTCGGCAACATCAAGGTTGCCGTGAGCGCCTATCCAAAGGTCTTTGAGGGGTACCTCCAGAGGGGCCAGAACGTGACGGTCTCGAACCATGTGCTGACCTTCACCAACGCCACCGTTGAGAAATCCCCTGACGGCTTCACAGAAACACTCTACTTCAAATACGGCGGAGAGGGGTATTCAGTGGTCGTTGGGAAGGAGGCGGACATCGGCCCGTTCCACGTTAAGGCGGAGGATCTGGCGGGGGTTGAATACGCCAAGGTGACGGTGTTTTTCAGGGGGGCTTCCCTCGACGTTGAGATGGTTCCGGATGAGGCTTTCTCCCTCTCCCCTGGCCAGACCAAGAACGTTGGCCCCTACGTGCTACGCTACGACTACAGATTCGATGGTTCGATAAGGGCGTCCCTGCTCAACTCGTGCGGCGCGGTTCTGGCCACCTCCAAACTCTCAAGCGGTGCCGTGGCGGCGAGCCTGTACTACAAGGGAGCAACCGTGATCCTGGACGGTGTGGAGGACGACGGAAAGGCCGCCTTTGAGGTCTTCCTCGACAGGTCCAGAATTCCCGACGTGAGCAGGGTGGCCAACCTTCTGATTGAGGGCACCGCCACGGATGGGAAGAGATACCTCCCGATGGACATTTCCTTCCGGGTAAAGAACACCGGCACGGTGGCCCTTTCGAACGTCACGCTCCGCTTCGTTCCCGGCGCTGGAGTGCGGGCTGTTTCGGGGAGCACGATGGAGGTATCCCTCCTGAAACCGGGTCAGGAGAAAACATTCAGGGTAACCGTCATGCCGATGGACGACGGTAACGTTACGCTCGGAAGGCTGGTGGCCGATGTCGTTGCCCCCTTTGAGCTGGCCTGCGGGGGCTACACCAGGCTGACTTTCTCATCCAACGCCGTCACCGCGTACGTGGAGCCGTCGAGGGTCGCCTACCTCCTCAACGCATCGTGGGAAGGAGACCCCGTAACGTATCATCCTGTGACCCTGAGGTTCATCGTCAGAAACACCGGGGACGTGTCTGTACCGGCCAACCTCACGGTGAGCGTTCCTGAGGGCGTGGCCGTTGAGCCCGACGGCACCTTTGAGTCCTACCGGGGTGGGCTGGTTGCTCCCTTGAGCCTGGGGCCCGGGGAGAACGCGACCCTCAGCGTCATGGTAATCCCATACTCCCCCGGGAAAAAGACGTTCAGGGTTGCCCTGAACACCATCGCGGGGACGGTCAATTCAAGCACGATCGCGCTGGACATAGTATCTCCAACCGGGAACGATACGGTGGTGATAACGAGGACCATCACCGTGACGACCACCGCACCTTCCAACGGCACCGTGACCGTCACCGAGACCCGCACCGAGACAGTGCCCGTCGAAAGTACCGTGACAGAGGTTCAGACGGTACCGTACACACCGGCGACCTCCAAGGTCGTGTGGACGGTAATCGGAATCGTCATCGGCGCCCTGGCCATCATAATCTTCGCCTGGTACCAGGCCCACAGATCATGAGAAAGGTTGATACGCCTTTTTTCTTTATGTTTATCTGGTGAACACCATGGAAAAACTGGATGGGTTGTGGCGCCGGAGGGTGGCTTCTCTCGTAAGGGAGGGAATAATCAAAAGTGCCGCCATCAGGGAGGCTTTCCTCAGGTATCCCCGCCACCTCTTCGTTGAAAAGCGCTACCGGGACTACGCCCACGTTGATGAGCCCCTTCCGATTCCCGCCGGGCAGACGGTAAGTGCCCCCCACATGGTGGCGATAATGCTGGAACTGGCCGAGCTTGGGCCGGGAATGAACGTCCTCGAGGTGGGAACCGGTAGCGGATGGAACGCGGCTCTGATCGCGGAGCTCGTGAAGGGCGATGTTTACACCATCGAGCGGATTCCCGAGCTGGTCGAGTTTGCGAGGAGGAACCTTGAGCAAGCGGGAGTGAAGAACGTTCACGTTTTCCTCGGCGACGGCACGAAGGGCTTTCCCCCGAAGGCGCCCTACGAGCGGATAATCGTTACAGCTGGGGCGCCGAAGGTTCCCGAGCCCCTTCTAGAGCAGCTCAAACCCGGCGGGAGGCTGATAATACCTGTGGGAGGCCACCACTTGTGGCAGGACCTTTACGTAGTGGAAAAGACCGAGGACGGGAGGATAAGAAAAAAGCGCTGGGGTGGCGTCGCTTTCGTGCCGCTCATAGGGGAGCACGGCTGGAGAGGGTAGGCTTTTAAGTTTCCCCTCGCTCTCTTTTGGGGTGGTAAGATGGTCAGGCTCATAGCTTTCGATCTTGAGGGAACCCTTGTAAAATCCGTCTCGGGCTGGGTTGAGCTTCACAAGCGCTTTGGGACCTGGGAGAAGGGAAAGGAATACGCCGAGCTCTTCTTTGCGGGAAAAATAGACTACGTGAAGTGGGCCGAGCTCGACGCCTCTCTGTGGAAGGGCCACACCAGGGAAGAGATTATGGAATGGGCGGACTCGGTTGAGTACATGGACGGCGCAAAGGAGCTCATCGAGTTTCTGAGGGAGAACGACTTCAGGATAGCGATACTGAGCAGCGGCCTCATGTGCCTCGCGGGAAGGATAGCCAAGGAACTTGGAGTTGACTACGTCTATGCCAACGAGCTGGTCTTTGAGAACGGCGTCGTTACCGGTAAGGTCAACCCCATCGTTGACTTCAGGAGCAAGGGGACCATACTCAGGGAACTGAAGGCCGAGCTTGAACCTGAGCTGACGGTGGCGGTTGGGGACGGCTTCAACGACCTGAGCATGTTCAAAGAGGCCGACGTCAGCATAGCAATAAACCCGCACGAGGGCGTCGAGGGCGATCACAACGTTGAGAGCCTCCATGAGGTTATGGAGATAGTCAGGGGGCTCATAGGAGAACGGGGTCAGTGAAGGGCGTGCTCATCACAGTCAGCAAAGCAAAAGCTCGTCATCCCCCTGTCGGCCCGGCCGGAATCCCCGCCTCACTCCTCCGCGGGGTGGGCGGACGCCGGGCCGGCGGTGGCTTCTCCGCGCAGGGGCTTAAAAGTCTAACCCTGATTCAGAGCCCTGCGACCCTCAGGACCAGCCACCAGAATATGTCCCCCCAGAAGTACGCCAGCAGGAACCCCATGAAGAGCGCCGGGGCAAAGGGCATTGATTTTTTCCTGAGGAATGAGTTCTCAAGCCTTCCCTCCTCCACGAGGCGCTTGAGCTCCTCTATCTGCTCCTTCCTGAGGCCCTCAGCAGTGGGAGATGCTATGATCCGCCCCCTCCTTGGCCTCAGCAATCTCAGGTCCCATGAGACCAGGGCGCGCTTAATGCGTTCAATGCCGTCCTCCCTGTCCCGCATTACCTCCCCGTTGGTCTCGTGGATGACCTCGCCGAGTATGTCCCACTCTTTCAGCTCCTCCACGGGGACCTCTTCCATCAGAACATCCAGGCGCATGAACCTGACGGTGGAGAGGAGCACCTTCAGGAGGTAGACGAGGGCAAAGACCTTCCCCGCTGTTAAGAGCGCGACAGTTGGCTCCAGGTACATGAGGTACCCGAGGGACAGGATACCGGCGGCGTTACCGAGGTGGTGGAGCCTCATAAAGACCGGCAGCAGGACGAGCGCCACTAGGATTCCGGTTATGGGACTTGAGATTCCGGCGCTCCCCAGGATTGCCTGAACGGTTATGACGGCAACTATCCACAGGGTGAACTCAACGGTGGTGCGCAGCCCTCCCACGAAGACCTCCCTCAGGGCGTGAAACCTCCTCCTGAGCACGAGGACAGCAAGGGAGTATACGAAGATGAAGGGAAACACCGCCAGGATGCTGTTGAAAAGCACTGCCAGGGGATACAGGGGGTACGTCGTTCCGTAGGGAGGGACCACATCGGCGGTGGATGGGGCGAGGGGCAGGAGGGCGGAGAACGCCGCCAGAAGGACCACATCGCCGCTGGCCCAGGCCCCGATGTAATAGAGCAGGAGACCGAGGACGAAGCCCAGTATCAGTCCGATGAATCCGGAGGCGGTCATCAGGCCATCGTGGGCCATTATCCCCCGGTACAGGTAGTAAAGGACGCCGACTTCGGCGGCCGGAATCACAATCCTGCCGAGCCAGGTGGGAAGCTCGCTTTCCTCTTCTTCCTCTTCCTCCCACCCGAGGAGACGTCCAATGAGGGTGAGGGTTGGAAAAGCGTGGTTGTCGAAGATGAAACCCGTTTTAATATCGGTGTATGAGGTCAGTACTCCCGCTAAAAGACCCAGAACCAGGGGGATCGTCTCCATGATTCCACCTCACAGGTCTTCGAGTATCTGCTTCCGAACCTCCGCAGTGTAGTTGGAAATCGCACTGTTGAGGTCATGGACACTGCTCATGATGACCCGGATTGCCATCGTGACCAGTATCAGAACAGCGGCCAGCATGAAAAGGTACTCCAGCGCTCCCTGCCCCCTGTGTCTCATCGTTTACACCTGACTTCAATTCGGCGCTAAAGGATTTAAAAGTTTCCATCAGCCTTTTAAGCGGGGAGTGGAACGGGGGTCGTGGTGAAGATGAGAGTGTACAGGTTGAGGGTTCGCGAGGAATACCTGGACTACATAAAGTCCGGCGAGAAGAGGATAGAGGTCAGGGTTGCCTACCCCCAGTTCAGGGGGATGAAGCCCGGCGACAAGATAATCTTCAACGATCAGGTTCCGGCAGTGATCACGGGCGTGAAGGAATACGAGACGTTCCGTCAGGTTCTGAGGGAAGAGCCCATAAAGAAGATCTTTCCGGATGAGCCGAGCTTTGAGAGGGCGGTGAAGAGGTTCCACGGTATGTACCCGAAGTGGAAGGAGAACCGCTACGGCGTCATCGCCATAAGGTTCAAGCTCGTGGGTGAGAAAGGCGGGCGGTGATCCCGGTGCGCCACCTGGAGTTCGACGGACGCTACGCCGAGGCGATACTGAGCGGAAGGAAGAGGGCAACGGTGAGGCTCGGCAGGAGGCCGAATCTGGAGCCCGGAGATGAGGTCCTCCTGCACTCGGGCGGCTACGCGATAGGGAAGGCGGTTATCGAGAGGGTTGAGAGTAAAACGGTTGGTGAGCTTACCGACGAGGACGCTCTTCTGGACGGTTTTTCGAGCAGGGAGGAGCTTATAAGGGCCCTCAAAAGCCATTACAAACACGTGGACGACGACTCCATCGCTCACGTTATAGTCTTCCGTCTCGTGGAGCGCTTTGAAAAGCCGGTCATGAGCTCGGATTACGCCTACGAGGGCAACCTCCCGGTGGAGATAGCCGAGAAGGCCCTCAAACATCTTGACCTCTCCGACGAGGACAGGGAACTCCTCGAACTCTTCCTCCAGGCGGGGAGTCTCAGAAAGGCCGCCCACCGGCTGGGGGGCATGAACAAGAGGTATCTGATCAGGGACACCCTCAGGAGGGCCTACAGGGAGCTGAAAAGGAGGGGCATCATGGGGCCAAGGCTCTGATGCCCGTGAGCTGCCCTCCTGATTTTTCTCCCTGTGACGTCCCGGAGCCCATGGTTCAGCCATCCGGCACAGATTTGGACGGATGTTCAGAATTTCGGGCCGCTTTCTATCACTATCCCACCTCGAAAGCGGGAAGTCTTTTCTTAACGACGACCAACTTCCAGCGGTGGGAGAGCATGTGCCTTGTGGCTGGTGGACTCGGTTCAAATCTCAGGGACAGGTTCATCGTCATGATAAACGCCGGAAAGCACAGGGGAGAGGACAGCTTCGGCGTCTGGACGGACGAGGGCGTACTGAAATCGAGCGACTTCTCAAAGGTTCCCGAAATGCCCGACGGGAAGATAGGTCTCATACAGTGCAGGCTCGCCATGACGGGCTCCCCGGGCTTTACCCAGCCCTTCGTCAATGAGCTGGCCCTCGTCCACAACGGCGAGATATACAACCACCGCGAGCTGAGGGCGTGGCTGGAGGGACGGGGGGTATCCTTCGAGACGGACGTGGACAGCGAGGTAATCCTCAGGCTCATCGAGTTCTTCCTCGACCGCGGGCTGGACGCCTTCGGGGCGGTTCGGAAGGCGATGCTGATGATGGAGGGCGACTACGCCGTGGCCTTCTCCGACGGGGAGAGGATTCACCTCTTCCGCGACCCATTGGGTGTAAGACCGCTGTACCGCTCCCCGGAGGGATTCTTCGCGAGCGAGAAAAAGGTGCTGTGGGCCATCGGGCAGGAGGCCATTCCGGTAGAACCCGGCGAGCTGGTCACAATCTCGAGGGAGGGCGTTGAAGTTAGGAAAGCCCTCCAGCTGGAAGAGCTGAGGAGGAAGCCCCTCGACCCCGAGAGGGCGGTTAAGGCCATCGGCAGGGCCCTGACCTGCTCCGTCCGCCACAGGGTGGGGAAGAAAACCGGGGTTCTCTTTTCCGGGGGACTGGACAGCTCCCTTGTCGCCCTCATCGCCTCTGAGTACTCCGACGTCGTCCTCTACACCGCGGGGGTGGAGGGAAGCCCCGACATCGAATGGGCCAGAAGGGCCGCGGACAGGCTCGGCCTGGAGCTCAGGGAGTACGTCTTCGACCTGGACGATGTGAGGGAGGCGGTTCCGAGGGTTGCCTTCGCGATAGAGGAGCCGAACCCCATGAACCTGGCCATCGGGATACCCCTGTACTTCGCCACTGGGCTCGCGAGGGACGACGGTGTCAAGGTTCTCCTGAGCGGCCAGGGGGCGGATGAGCTCTTCGGTGGCTACGCGAAGTACCTGGAGAGGCCCGAGCTTATGGAGGAAGATCTGAAGGGGCTTGGTGAGAGGAACCTCGCCAGGGACGACAAGATAGCCATGCTGAACTCGGTGGAGGGGCGCTTCCCCTTCCTGAGCCTGTCCGTCGTCTCCGCGGCGATCAACACACCGCTTGATGCAAAGATATCCGGGGGCGTGAGGAAGGCCGTTCTGAGAAAGGCGGCGCTGGAGCTGGGTCTGCCGAAGGAGATTGCCATGAGGGAGAAGAAAGCCGCCCAGTACGGCAGCGGTTCCCAGAAGCTCCTGGAGAAACTCGCAAAGAGCGAGGGTCTGGGACTGAGGGAATACGCGGAGAAAGTCTTCAGGGAGATTTTTAAACGGGAATAAACGTTCCTGAACGTTCTTTAATGGTCCCGCCCCAAATGGGGCACCTCCACGTTTTTTCCTGCCAGCGGGGCTAACGCCGCGGAACGGTTTCGTGAAAAAGGCTTAAATAGGCCCGTTTCCAACGGTAAACCGGTGAGAGAACGTGGAGCTGAAAAAACCTGCCGTCATTTTCATCGGACTCATCTTCACCCTGGCCGTCATCCCCGGGGGAAGCGTCGGGTATGCGTTCGCTTCGGAGCGGGACATCGTTATCCTCGTGACGGACAACGAGGCCGACGAGGCGCTGGCGTACAGCGTGGCCTCCCTGCTGGGTGCCAGGGTTATCGTGAGTCCCTGGGGAACGTACAGCCCCGAGGTCAGCGCGGAGATTCTCAGCGAGGAGCCGGGGAGGGTGATAATAATCGGCGGACCCGTCGCAATCCCCGAGGACTACACGGGCGACCTGGACGACTTCGGAATCCCCTACGAGCGCTGGTACGGGGAGACGAGGTACGAGACAAATCTGGCCGTGATAGATGGACTGAAGAAGGAGTTTCCGGAGGTTTTCGAGGGCATCGAGACCGTGGTAATCGCCAACGGCAGGGACGGACTCGCGCTGAGGGAGTACATCCGGACGGTTAAAATCGGACCCTCCGGGACGCATGGAAGGCTCATCATCCTGACGGACGACGGAAAAACCAACGAGACACTCGAGGCGCTGGCAAAGTTCAGCGGGCTGAGGGAAGTCGTGTACATGACAACGTCGGACGGGAGAGGGCCCCTGTTTCCCCTGGACCGGGAGAGGGTTCTGGAATTTGCCCGGGAGCGCTTCGGGAACGACATAGGAACCGAGGAGAAAGCGACCTCGCCGGGGCCAAGGGACACCCTCGAGGTTCTCACGGCAGTCCAGAACAAGACGGACAGGGCGGAGAAGCTTCTCGACGGCCTTCAGATACCCGCCGCCAGAAGAAAGCTCGAAGCCGCCAGGGGCCTGCTCGAGGAGGCGTGGAGCGCTTACAACGCGGGCGACTACTCGGGGGCATACCTGCTGGCCATACGTGCGGGGGGAGAGGCGGATTTTGTGATAGCGAGGACGTACGTGGAAATAAGGACCGTGTACCAGGGCTCTGCGGCGGTGAGGCTCCAGAGAAGGCTTTCACAGCTTGAGGTCATGGTAACAGTCCTCAGGGAAAAGGGCTACGATGTGGACGAGATAGAGAGCCTGCTCCAGCAGGCGGAGGATGCCCTCAAGAGGGGAGATTACTCCGAGGTAATCAACGACCTCATACCCCGCATAAAGGAGATGCTGGCTGAGAAAACCGTCTGGAAGCGCAGTGTACCTCACCCGCCCCGCCCCGTGGGACGGGACAGGGGCAGACCATAAGTCTTTTTAACGCCTCTTCTCCATTCTTCCCGGTCAAAATGAGGATTCTAATGGTCGGTCACTATCCCCCCCACGCCGGTGGCGTTGCCAATCACCTGGACAACCTCGTGAGGGAGCTCAGAAAACGCCACGAGGTCCACGTCCTGACCTACGGGCCGGTTGAGCCGAGGGAGTTCGAGCGAGAATTCGTCCACCAGGTCAAGGTTCCTCCGATTTACGGGCTGAGGGGGACGAGCTTCGCCTTTCTGGGTTCCAGGAAAATCGTCCGGCTCCACAGGGAGCTGGGGTTCGATTTGATCCACGCCCATTTCGTTGGAACGACCAGCTTCGCGGGCGTTCTCGCGAAGGAGAAAACCGGCCTTCCCCTCGTCGTCACGGCCCACGGAAGCGACCTGGAGCACACGGCAAAGCTGGCCCTCGGAAGGTTCTACGTGAAAAAAACCCTCGCCGAGGCAGACGCGGTAATAGCGGTCAGCCACTGGCTGGCAGGGAAGGCACTGGCCCTCGGGGCGGGAAGGGTGAGCGTCATACCCAACGGGGTGCGTGAACTCGAAGGGGCCGGGGAACCGGGGAACAGGAGGTACATCACGTTCATCGGCGCCCTCCGCGAATACAAAAGCCCCCGGACTTTCATAGAGCTGGCGAGGGCGTTTCCCGAGAGGGAATTCCTTGTGGTGGGTGACGGCCCGCTCAGGAGGAGCCTGGAAGCGGATGCACCCGGAAACGTGAGGTTCCTTGGGTACAGACGTGACGTTGGAAAGATTCTGTCGGAGAGCGTTCTCCTCGTCCTGCCCTCCAGGAGGGAGGGCTTCGGCCTCGTCATCCTGGAGGCCAACAGCCTGGGCGTCCCTGCGGTGGGAAGGCGCGTGAGCGCGGTTCCCGAGCTGATCAGAGCGGGAAAGAACGGACTCACCTTCGGGACGTTCGATGAGCTCGTTGAGGCCGTAAAGGTTCTTATCGAGCCGAAAAGGAACCGGAAAGCCGGGGCCGTTGCGAAGGGTATTGCGGCGCTCTACTCGTGGGAGGCCGTCGCGGCGGCGGTTGAGGGGGTGTACTCCTCGGTGGTTGGGCAACGTTTTTAACGGCCCCGACTCCGTGAAGGCTGAGGGGTGAGAGCATGACGGTGGTAATCAACATGCGAGACGGAGTCGATGGGAGGGGCATAAAGATAGCCGCAAGATTCATACTGGAGGGAAAACTGGTTGCGTTTCCAACCGAGACCGTTTACGGCCTCGGTGCGGATGCCCTGAACGCCCGGGCCGTGAGGAGGATATTCGAGGCCAAGGGCAGGCCGGCGGACAACCCGCTCATCGTCCACATAGCTGACTTCAGCGACCTGGGGCGGCTCGCGAGGGACGTTCCCAGCGAGGCAGGGCTCCTCGCCGAGAGGTTCTGGCCGGGCCCCCTGACGATGGTCCTGCCGAGGAACGAGAACGTCCCTGACGTCACCACAGGAGGCCTCGACACCGTGGCCGTCAGAATGCCTGCGCACCCGATAGCGCTCGCGCTTATAAGGGCGAGCACTCCAGTGGCGGCACCCTCGGCGAACATAAGCGGAAAGCCGAGCCCCACCCTGGCGGAGCACGTCATAGACGACTTCTACGGGAGGATAGAGTGCATAATCGACGGCGGCGAGACCAGGATAGGCGTTGAATCAACGGTGATAGACCTCAGCTCGGAGAGGCCGACCCTGCTGAGGCCCGGCGGTCTTCCACTGGAAGAGATCGAGAAGGTCATCGGGGGGGTCGAGATACATCCGGCGGTCAGGGGCAAGCTCGTGGACGTCGCCCGCTCCCCCGGGATGAAGTACAAGCACTACTCGCCGAACGCCCAGGTTATAGTGGTCGAAGGGAAGAGGGAGAACGTGAGGAGTAAGATAGCCGAGCTGGTGCACGGGTACCGCGCGGAGGGCCTCAGGGTTGGGGTGATGGCCACGGAGGAGTACGACGCGGACGAGTTCTTCCACCTGGGGAGCACCGAGGAGGAAGTGGCGAGGAACCTCTTCAGGGCGCTCAGGGAGCTGGATAAACGCGGTGTGGACGTCATAATCGCGGAGGGAATCGAGGAGAGGGGACTGGGATTCGCGGTGATGAACAGACTGAGAAAGGCAGCGGGGTACAGAATAGTCTGGGCATAGACAACGCTTAAATATCTGGAGGGTCAAGATTTAGGCAACCGTCCCGGACTTGAATCATATGGGGTGAGAAATTTGGTGGGTAGCATGGGGCTGGAAGGGCCAGAGGACCTCGAACAGCTCGCCATCAAAAAAATCAACGGCGGTCAGGTGAAAGAGGGGCTTAAACTTATGCTGCGGGCCGCGAAGGGCTATGAGGAGGCTGGAATGAGTGAGGACGCGGCCAGGCTGTACAAATACCTCGGTTACGTTCTTCTGGAGAGAACGAAGTCCGTCGAAAAGGCCCGGCCCTCTCTTCTGAAGAGCGCCTACCTCTATCTCGACCTTATAGACGGCGAGATATCCAGGCCGGAGGTCGACATCGATCTTCTCGATGAGTACTGCTTCAGTGTCCTTGAGATATTCGCCACACTGGACGATCGCAGGAGCCTGACGAAGTACGCGGAGGAGTTCGCCGGAATCTACGAGGACCTTGGAGCGTCCTATCAGGACAACGATGACATAGAGATGGCTATAAAGGCGTACGAGTCCGCCTACAGGTACTACCGGCTGGTGGACAACATCGAGGCGTACAAGAGGATAGCCGAGACGATGATAACCCTATACGGCCAGGTCGCGGAAAGCAGGCTGGAAAGCGGGGACATCAAGGGGGCGGCGGAAGCGTTTTACCGCCTTGCTGCATTTATACGAGCGCTGTTTGGCTACGACATCCATTTCATCGAGATGATGGATACCGCTGCAAAGAACTTTGAGAGGGCGAGCAAGATGGCCTACTCCGATGGTGACCTGGACGGCACCACCACCTGCCTCGTCAAGGCCCAGTACTCGTACCTGCTGGCGAGAAACTTCAACCGGGCCAAGCTCATCGGCCTCAACGCCGCCAGAATACTGTACCAGGTGATAAATGCCCACCGCTCAAGGGGCGACGACGAGATGGCATCGGAGAAGCTAGTGGAACTGACCGAGGCCCTCATCGGGATAGGAAAGCTTGACGATGCCATGGGGACTTACAAAAGCGCCCTTGAGGGCAAGAGCAGTATGGAGTTCAGGGTACGCGTCAGGCTCGCTGCACTCAAGCGGTTCGCTGCTCTAAACAGCCGCGTGGATGTGCTGGAGGACATCGAGAACATAGAGTACTACACGGACAGGGGAAAATACACGAAGGCCCTGGAACTCGGAGAGAACGCCATGAAGCTGGAGGAACTCGCTGATGTTCTGGAAAAAATACATGAGGCGGAGGGAGTCTATCGCTCTCTCTGAGGGAATTAAAAGAGATTAGGATGACCTGACCTCGACCCTCGGGAGGGGTACGTGGTACGGAAGACGCATCTCCTTCGCGAGGAGCATCAGCATCGGGGAGACTTCTTTGGTTATGAAGTTGACGACCTCCGCGAAGGTTATGGGGTCTATCTTCTTCTCATCCTCCCAGAGGTTGAGTATCTCGTCCATCTTCTCCTTCCGCGGCGGTAGGTAGAGTATGACGCCGTCGATCGCACCTTCGGCTATCTTGGGGTTGTACTCTATCTCGTATCTGAAGAGGATTTCTATGCCGTTCAGCTTGCCGGTCGGGGTCCTGATCTCACCGAGGCGAATCTCCTCAATCTTCGGCGAGAGCCTGACCTCAATCTGGCCGGCTGGGACGGAAAAGGAAACCTTCTTCATTTCAACCCTGGTTATGTTGAACCCGAGCACTGGCATTTTCTTTCACCACCTCGAAGTTGATGGGTTTGTATAAAACGCTATCGGTAGGCCTTTAAACTTTCCCCCGAACTCCCTCAGATGCCGAGGGAAAAAGTTGTCAGGGTATGGGATGAACGGGAAGTGGTCTATCCTCCAAAGAGATGGCGCTACCTCCTGGAGAAGAGGGAGAGGGCGCTAAAGATAATGGAGCGTCTGGGCCAGTTCGATCCTCAGCTCTACGGCAGCGTCGCGAGGGGGGACGTGAGAAAGGATAGCGACATAGACATCTTCATCCCCTACCGGGTGCCGAGCTACCTCATCGAACTGGCCCTGGAGGGGCTGGTGAGCAGGAGGAAAATCGTGATGGCGACTCCGTGGCACCTCATCAAGGGGGTCATCGAGATAGACGAGGAGACGACGGTCACGTTCCCGTTAATCGACCCCACCGACAGGGAGCTTGAGTTCTACCGATGGGGCGGGGCGGTTGATCTGTGGGGCATGAAAACGAATGAGCGCGTCCCAGGCGTCAATAAGAAGCTGATACTCATAGTCCCCACCGAGAGGGGGCACATCGAGAGGGAAGTCGTCGGGCGGGAGAGCGAGGTCGCCAGAATCCTCGGGGTCAGCGTGGACATCGTCACCGAGCGCGTCCATGTGCTCACGAGGAGGGACGCGATAGGAAGAACCGGAATCTACATCAACGAGGAAGTTCCCGACTGGATGAGCTTTGAGGAGGCGCTGAAGCTCATAACCGACCGCGACCCGAACGTCAGGAGAAAGGTGCGGGAGCGGGGAGGGGTTTAGCGAAGGAGCCAATCCTGGAGGGGAACGACATCAATCCGTTTTCCATTCAGCTCGACCCTCTCCCGATCGACGAAGGTGATAACGGTAAGCCTCTTAGCATCAACCCTCTTTGTGGCGTTGAGAAGTGCCTTAAGCTCGCGCTCCCAGTTAAGGGTATGAAGCTCGTAGCTGACCTGAATCAGCTCGTCCCCAGCGAGAAAATCTACCTCCCAGCCATCGCCGGGAACGTAGAACAAATCCTCTCCTGGCTCAAAGCCCCTACGCAAAAGTTCAACCATGACGAGGTTTTCAAGCAATCTTCCTTTGTCCTTAACCCCAGTAATCCTCAGCAGGCCGTTATCAGCAAGGTAGGGCTTGAAGCCAAGCAGTTCCGCCTTTTTGTAAGACTTCACATAGGGAGGAAGACGGTGCAGAATGAACGCATCGCTCAGGTATTCGAGATAATCGGCGAGGGTTCCCTTACCTATCGAAACTCCAAGGCTCTTCATCGTCGAATACGCCTTGGTAAGTGTGAGATGGCTTGAACGGGCCAGGATTTTCAAAAGGAGCCTCAAAGCCGAGAGGTTCCTAACCTCCCAGCGCTCCACGATGTCGCGGTAGATTGCGAGGTCGAGGATTCCCCTGAGGACTTCAATCCTCATGTGGGGGTTGAGCACGACCTCTGGATAGCCTCCCCATTCGAGGTACTCATGGAGGAGCCTTCTAAGCTCCGCCTTCTCCGCGCTTGATAAGTAGCGCTTAGCCGCAAATCCCCTTGCCTTCAAAAACTCCCCGAAGGAAAAGGGAAAGACGCGAACCGCTATGGAACGCCCCCTCAGCTGGGTCGCTATCTCCTTCGAGAGGAGCTTCGAAGACGAGCCTGAAACAAAAACCCTGTAGCCAACGTCGAGGAGGTAGCGGACGAAGCGCTCCCAGCCATCAACGACCTGAACCTCGTCGAGGAAGAGGTGGAATTTTTCCCCACCCATCTCCCTCAGGACTTCCAGGAGTGTCATCAAATCCTCAAGGGAAGCCCCCACAAGTCTCGGGTCCTCAAGGTTCACGTAGGCGATGTTCTCCTCCGGGAGGCCCTCTGCCCTGAGTTTCTCGATGATTTGACGCATGAGGTAGGTCTTCCCTACCCGTCTCGGCCCGATTATCGCCAGTGCCATCTGGGTGTTGGGGACTCTCACATCAATTTCTCGTTCAATCCCATCGAAGGGCAGTGAACGGTAATCGAGAATCACCTCGGCCCAAGTTTCCCTTTCAATCATGGCCCATCATGGACTACATACAGTACAACCCTTTATAAACCCTTGTACTCCATACAGTACAAGATTGAAGAAAATGGAGAGGGCTTAATCCTGGCAACACTTCTCCTTCATGCTCGCGGGCAGGATCTCCTTGAAGCCCGTGTACTTCCAGAGGGCCTTCGGGAGCTTTACCACGCCTTCCTCCGTCTGGAAGTTCTCGAGGATGGCAACGATTGCCCTCGAGGTGGCTATGGCAGTCGAGTTGAGCGTGTGGACGAACTTGGGCTTCTCGTGGGTCTTGTCGCGGTACCGGATGTTCAGCCTTCTCGCCTGCCACTCGGTGCAGTTGCTCGCCGAGACGACCTCCCTGAACTTGCCCTGGCCCGCCATCCATGCCTCGATGTCATACTTCTTTGCCGCAACGTAGCCGAGGTCGCCGGTGCAGATGTTCACAACGCGGTAGGGAATCTCAAGCTCCCGGAATATCTCCTCTGCGTTGGCTATGAGCTTCTCGTGCCACTCCCAGCTCTCCTCGGGCCTCGCGTAAACGAACTGCTCGACCTTGTGGAACTGGTGCACCCTGAAGATTCCCTTCGTGTCCTTTCCAGCGGTTCCGGCCTCCTTGCGGAAGCAGGGGCTCACGCCGGCGTAGAGGAGAGGTAAATCCTTCCCCTCGATTATCTCGTTGGCGTGCATTCCAGCGAGGGGGTGCTCGGCCGTCGGGACGAGGTAGAGGTCCTCACCTTCAACCTTGTAGATGACGTCCTCGAAGTCGCCGAAGCTCGTGACGCCCTCCTCAACAAAGCGGCGCACCATGTAGGGCGGTATGACCGGGACGAAGCCCTTCTCGATGAGCTTGTCGAGGGCGAAGCGGAGGAGTGCCAGGTCGAGGAGAACCAGCTCGTTCATGAGGTAGTAGAACCTCGCACCGCTGACCTTCGCGGCCCTTTCAATGTCCGCACCGCGGAGGATTTCGAGCATGTCCACGTGAAGCCTCGGCCTCCAGTCGAGGACTTCATACTCCATCTTCCCGAGGCTCTGCTCCTTAAAGCTCTCGAGGAAGCCCTCCCAGACCCTGGCCTTGCCCCAGAACCTGATGGGGACGTTCTCGGTGTCGTCCTTGCCGACGGGAACACTCTCGTGGGTGATGTTCGGGAGGCGCCAGAGGTAGTAGTCTATCCTCTTTCTCAGCTCCTCGACTTCCTTCTCGAGCTCCTCAATCTGCTTCACTATCTCGTTGCTCCTTGCCAGGAGGTCGTCTATCGGCTCGCCGGCCTTCTTGCGCTTGCCTATCTGAACCGCCAGCTGGTTGCGCTCCTTCCGGAGGGCGTTGATTTTCTTCAGGTTATCGCGCCATCTGGCATCGAGCTCCAGAATCTCGTCTATCCACTTGAGCTTCTCTATCTCCCCGCGCTTTATGAGGTCGCCCCTGACGATATCGGGATTTTCACGGATGAGCTTTATGTCCAGCATAGTCTTCCACCTGGGGAAAGAAGGTGAAGGAGTTTAAAAAAGGTTTTGATAGGGGATTTGGAGGTACGACAAAGTCAGCCGAAGAAAGTAACCCCGACCTCCTCGCCGGCCTCCAGTATCTCGATGTTCTCCGGAACCTCGATGAAGCCGTCGGCATCCACGAAGCTCGTGACCGCTCCGCTTCCCTTGAGTATAGGCACCGCCTTTTCGCCCTCTACCCTGACCGGGAGGAACTGGCGCCTGCCTTTGACTGAGAAGACCTTGTGGGCGAGCTTCTTCCTGACCTTCCTGACCTCGCTCTCCCTTCCGAGGAGCCTTCTCAGGAGCGGTGCAACGAGCAGGGTGAAGTTGGTAAGACAGCTGGTCGGGTAGCCGGGCAGGCCAAAGACGGGCTTTCCATTGATCAGACCGATTATCGTCGGCTTTCCGGGCTGAATCGCTATGCCGTGAATCTTTACCTCGCCGAGTTCCTCGATTATCGAACTGGTCAGGTCCCTTATCCCACCGCTCGCGCCGCCGCTGAGGAGCACAATGTCGCAGCACTCGATTCCCTTCTCGATGAGCGCCTTGAGGCTCTCACGGTTATCCCTGGCTATGCCGAGGAAAACGGCCTCGCCTCCGAGCTCCCTGACCGCGTCCGCTATGGCGCGCCCGTTTATGTCGTAAATCTGACCTGGTTTTAGCTCCTCCCCAGGTAGAACGAGCTCGTTGCCGGTGCTTATCACGGCAACCCTTGGCTTCCTGAAGACTTTGACTTCCGAGAAGCCGACAGCAGAGAGAAGCGCGGTGTCCTTGAAGGTCAGCCGGGTTCCACGTTTGAGAAGGACCTTCCCCTTAGGGATATCTGCTCCGGCCTTCATGACGCCGAGGCCGGGGTAGGCCGGCTTGTAGATGATGACCTCTTCCCCTTCCCTGTCCACGTCCTCGAACTGTATAACCGCATCTGCTCCCCCCGGAAGGGGTGCGCCCGTGGAGATGTAAACGCTCTCACCGGGCTCGAGCTCCACAGTTGGAGTGTCTCCTGCGTTTATCTCTCCAACGACCTTCAGCCTGACCGGCTCGCTCTCGCCCGCCATGAAGGTGTCTTCCGCGCGAACTGCATAACCGTCGACGGTGGCCCTGTCGAAGGGTGGGACGTCCACGGGGGAGGCCACATCCTCCGCCAGAACCCTGCCCAGGGCTTCGCTCAGGGGGACGCTTTCGATTTTTGGCTCCAGCTGGAATGAGTTTATGACCTCGAGTGCCTTTTCCAGGGGGACGACCTTCAGGAACGCCATTCTATCACCGGGAGAAAAAAGAGCACCTTTCTATAAATGGGTTGCGTAAGCGGGAGTGTTTAACAGGAAAGCTCACCATTCCTCGTCCTCTTCCCAGTCTTCCTCCTCCCACTCTTCCTCCCAGTCCTCAAGCTCGTCCTCCTCCAGCTCCCACTCCGCCTCTTCCTCGAAAAGCTCTTCCCCTTCGAACTCCTCGACCTTCTTCTTTTTCTTAGGAGGCTGCATCCCGATCCCCGTTTCTACCTGCGGATAATGTCTTATAAACTTTTTTCTACCAATTTAAAGCATTTCGTGGCCAAATTCTGTGATTCGGCCGGTTAGAAAGGTTTTTAATTGATGATGCCAAGTGGAAATCATGAGAGTGGCCATTGTAACGAGCGACGCCCGCGTTTACTACACCGCCACCAGGGTGCTGAAAGAGTACGGCATACCCTTCCACAGCCTCCAGGTGGGTGAGGAGATACCCTTCGACGTCGAGGTAGTCCTGACGGGGGAGAGGGACTACAGGAGGGTCAGGTTTCCCGTAAAGGTCGTTGTCAGGGATGAGAACTTCATAGACGAACTCCTGGCGAAGCTCGAAGGCAGGGAGAGGTTTAAGAGGATTTACATCGCCATAGACCCCGGGGAAAGGCCGGGACTGAGCGTCGTCGCTGATAACCGTGTGCTCGAGGTTCACCACCTGAAGAGCCCGCGGGACGTTGGAGTAATCCTCGACCTGCTGGATAAGTATCCCGGCGCTAAAATCAAAATCGGCCACGGGGCGAAGAGGCAGAGGGTGCTCATGCTCAAGGCCCTCGCGGACGTGCTCGGCTACGATTACCCCCTAATCGTCGTGAATGAGTCGAGGACCACCCCGAAGGTGGGAGGTATAGAGGTTTCCCAGGTGCAGGACATCGTGGCGGCCATAAACATAGGCCTGCGCGAGGGGAAGGAAGTTCCCATAGGCGAGCTGCTCGACGTTAAGGAACCGACAAAGCGCGAGATAGATGACATAAAGAGGCGGAGCCGCGAGCTGAGCGGTAACATCACGATATCCTCCAGACTGGCCCGCGAAGTTGCGCTGGGCAACCTGACGCTGGATGAGGCGATAGAGAGGCAAAGGAAAAGGAGGCGGTCAGGATGATCTTCGGTAAGGATGAGGAGAGGTACGAGAAGATTAAGCTCCGCGTGGCGGAAGCCTTGAAGAGGGACGTTGGCAGGGGAATAGTCCGGTTCGACAGGAAGTTCCAGAAGCAGCTTGGGGTGGAGCCTGGGGACATCGTGGAGCTGATAGGCGACCGCACAACCGCCGCGATAGTGGCCAACCCCCACCCGGACGACAGAGGACTTGACATCATCAGAATGGACGGCTACATCAGGAGAAACGCCGGGGTCAGCATAGGCGACTACGTGACGGTGGCGAAGGCCGAGGTGCAGGAGGCGAAGAAGGTCACCCTTGCCCCGGCCCAGAAGGGCGTCTTCATCCAGATACCCGGCGACATGGTGAAGCAGAACCTCCTCGGAAGGCCCGTGATGAAGGGAGACCTCATCGTTGCGAGCAGCAGGGGAGAGACTTACTACGGCGGCTCACCCTTCGACGAGCTGCTCAGGGGGCTCTTCGAGACGATGCCCCTCGGTTTTGGAGAGCTGAAGTTCGTGGTGGTCAGCACCAGCCCCAAGGGCGTCGTCCAGATAACCTACAACACCGAGGTCGAGGTTCTTCCACAGGCGGTTGAGGTGCGCGAGGAGGCGATTCCGGAGGTTACCTACGAGGACATCGGCGGTCTGAGCGACGCCATCCAGAAGATACGCGAGATGGTGGAGCTCCCGCTCAAGCACCCGGAACTCTTCGAGCGCCTTGGAATAGAGCCGCCCAAGGGCGTACTCCTCTACGGTCCGCCGGGAACCGGTAAGACCCTCCTCGCGAAGGCCGTCGCCAACGAGGCAAACGCGCACTTCATAGCCATCAACGGACCGGAGATAATGAGCAAGTTCTACGGTGAGAGCGAGGAGAGGCTGAGGGAGATATTCAAGGAAGCTGAAGAAAACGCCCCCAGCATCATATTCATCGACGAGATTGACGCGATAGCGCCCAAGAGGGAAGAGGTCGTTGGAGAGGTCGAGAAACGCGTTGTCAGCCAGCTCCTCACCCTGATGGACGGCCTCAAGGGACGCGGGAAGGTCATAGTTATCGCCGCCACCAACAGGCCCGACGCCCTCGACCCGGCCCTCAGAAGGCCCGGACGCTTCGACAGGGAGATAGAGGTGGGGGTTCCCGACAAGAAGGGCAGGAAGGAGATACTCCAGATACACACCAGGGGAATGCCCCTTGAGCCGGACTACGATAAGGAAACCGTTCTCAGGGTTCTGAAGGAGCTCCTCAAACGGAAAGCCTTTGACGAGGAGGTTCTCAAAAAGCTGATGAAGCGCGTTGAGGGGGCCAGAAGCGACGACGAGGTAAAGGAGATTCTGAAGAGCGCGAGCGAGGTTTATCCCGAGGTCAGAACCAGGCTCATCGAGGGAATGCTCGAGAGGATCGCGGAGAAAACGCACGGCTTCGTCGGTGCAGACCTTGCCGCTTTGGCGAGAGAGGCCGCAATGGTCGTCCTCAGGAGGCTCATAAACGAGGGCAAGATAAGCCCCGAGCACGAGAAGATACCCCCTGAGGTCCTCCAGGAACTCCGCGTGAGGAAGGCTGACTTCTACGAGGCCCTCAAGATGGTGGACCCAAGCGCGCTCAGGGAAGTGCTCATCGAGATGCCGAACGTCCGCTGGGAGGACATAGGCGGCCTCCAGGAGGTAAAGCAGGAGCTCAAAGAGGCCGTCGAATGGCCGATGAAATATCCCAAGGCGTTCCAGAGGCTCGGCATTGAACCGCCGAGGGGTGTGCTCCTCTACGGCCCGCCCGGAACGGGCAAGACGCTCCTAGCCAAGGCCGTGGCGACGGAGAGCGAGGCCAACTTCATCGGAATCCGCGGCCCGGAGGTTCTCAGCAAGTGGGTGGGCGAGAGCGAGAAGCGCGTGAGGGAGATATTCAGGAAGGCCCGCCAGGCCGCGCCAACGGTAATCTTCATCGACGAGATTGACGCGATAGCCCCCGCCAGGGGTATGGAAGGCGACCGCGTTACGGACAGGCTTATCAACCAGCTCCTCACCGAGATGGACGGCATAGAGCGCAACAGCGGCGTGGTCGTTATAGCCGCCACCAACAGGCCGGACATCCTCGACCCAGCTCTGCTGAGACCAGGAAGGTTCGACAGGTTGATACTCGTCCCCGCCCCCGATGAGAAGGCCAGACTGGAGATACTCAGGGTCCACACGAAACGCGTACCCCTGGCAGGGGACGTCAACCTCAGGGAGCTCGCAAAGAAGACCGAGGGATACAGCGGTGCGGACATAGAGGCCCTCGTGAGGGAAGCGGCCCTGCTGGCAATGCGCAGGATAATGGGGGAGCTGCCGGTGGAGCTGGTTGAGGAGGAGAGCGAGGAGTTCCTTGAGAGGCTCAGGGTTTCCAGGAAGGACTTCGAGGCGGCCCTCAAGAAGGTACGCCCGAGCATAACGCCCTACATGCTCGAGTACTACAGGAACTTCGATGAAAACAGGAGGAAGATGGGCGAGAAGAAAACTGAGGGGCCCGACTACTACACCTTCTGATTTCCTTTCCTTTTGGAAAAAGTTTTATACGTTGGTGCCCAAGAACTTACACGATTAAACCGAGGGGTGGCGAAAATGGTCAAGATAATGGCTTCCAAGCTTAGGGACGTGGAACTGATAACCGACACCGGTGTGAGGCTCGGCTGGGTCTACGACCTCAGCTTTGACGAGGAGACCGGGGACATACTCGTGATAGTGGCCGAGCCGGATGAGGACCTCGACACCGGCGAGTTCGTCACGGATCACGAGGGTCTGCTCCTCATTCCCGTAAGCGCCGTTAAGAGCATCGGCGAGGTCATAATCATCGACTCGAGCAAACTCGCCGTCAAATCCAAGCTCAGAAGGCCGCCTTCCCCCGTGAAGGCCTCCGGGGAATCCTCCGGCCTCGGGCAGTGATTCCCTCCTTTTCAATACCCATCGTACAGCCTCTCCGCCAGGAAGCGGGGCAGGCCTGCATCGAGTATCTTTCTCGCCGCTTCCTGAACGTCGTATTCCACCCTGTGGAACTCAACGTTATCCGGGGGCTTCTGGTCGGTGTCGATCAACGCATACGCCGCCCTCCAGTCCCCGTCCCTGGGCTGCCCCACGCCTCCGGGGTTGATGATCCTCCTGCCGTCTATCACCCTCAGCATGGGCACGTGGGTGTGGCCGACCAGGAGGTCGTCCTGACGGACGTAGCTCAAAACCGCTTTGAACTCCTCATCCGGGAGCCATGGAAAGAGGTACTCGTCCAGCGGGGCCCTCGGGGAGCCGTGGATGAGGAGGTAGCTCCGCCCAGCGTCGTCCGTAAAGAGCTGCCTCACGGGGAGTCTTCTGAGAAATTCGAGGTTTTCCACGGTCATGATTCTCTGGTGCCAGCGAACCGCCTGCCGCGCATAGGGGTTGAAGCCCCACTCCGCCCCGAAGGCTATAGCGTTGTCGTGGTTGCCGCGGACGCAGAGAAAGGTTCTTTTCTCCATCCGCTCCCTCACGAACTCAACGACCTCGTTTGGCGAAGCCCCGTAGCCGACCAGGTCGCCCATGCAGAGAACGGCGTCGGCATGCCTTACCTCCCGCCAGACAGCCTTAAGAGCCTCCAGATTAGAGTGGATGTCTGAGATGAGGGCGATGAGCATGGCACTTCCCCGTAGTTATCTGAGGGATGAATGTTAAAAACGCTTGCCGAGAAGAACATGGAAATGGTACAGAGGATTAGAAGAAAGAGAAGGAAATCACTCCTTCCTCTGCCTGGCCTTCCAGTTGCTCCACTTGTAGAGGGCCGCGAGGGACTTGATAGCCCTTTCCGGCTCCGGATAGGCCGGAATGCCCTCCTCGTTGAGCATGTCGATGGCTTCCTTGGCCTCTATGCCGCCGACGATGGCGACAACGAGGGGTTTCTTCCTGCCGCTCTCGTTGTACTCGCGGATGACTATCTTCGCAAGGTCGCGCGGGTCGAGCACTGCCGTCTGGCAGTAGAGCACGGCCACGGCGTGCATGTTCGGGTTCGCAAGGGCATCCCTGACCGCGCCCTCGTAGCTCTCCGCACCGGCCATACCTGTGAGGTCAACCGGGTTCTTGTAGCTTCCGAAGGGCGGCATGTGGTTGGCGAAGACCTTGAGCTCCTCGAGGTCGTCGTAGAGGTGAAGTCCCTCCTCCTCGGCGGCATCGGTGGCCATAACTCCTATTCCACCGCCGTTGGTGAGGATGACGACGTTCTCTCCCTCAGGCTCCGGGAGGTTGCTGAGCGTTCTCGCCCAGTCGAAGGCCTCTCCGATGGTGAGCGCCCTGAGAACGCCGCTCTGCTTGAAGGCGGCGGTGTAGATGCTGTCGGCGCCGGCGAGCGAACCGGTGTGGGAAGCTGCGGCCTTGGCACCGCGCTCGCTCCTTCCGGCCTTGATAATGATTATCGGCTTCTCCATGCTGACCTCCCTGGCAACTTCCATGAAGCGCCTTCCGTCCTTGACGCCCTCCATGTAGATGAGGATGGCCTTGGTGTTGTCGTCCTCCTTGAAGAACTCGAGCAGGTCGGCGTCATCTATGTCGCTCTTGTTTCCGACGCTGACGACGGCCGAGAGGCCAACCTTCTCGAGGATGGTCCAGCCCATGAGGGCTATTCCCAGCGCACCGCTCTGGCTGATGAGGGCCAGGTTGCCCGGCATGACGTCGGTCGGGCCGAAGGTGGCGTTGAGCTTGTCCGGCGTGTAGACGACGCCGAAGATGTTCGGGCCGAGGATCCTCATGCCGTACTTGTGGGCGGTCTCGACTATCTGCCTCTCGACCTTCTTGCCCTCCTCACCGAGCTCGCCGAAGCCCGAGCTGATGATCGGGAGGACCTTAACACCCTTCTGGCCGCACTCCTCGACGACCTGCGGGACGAACTTGGCCGGGACGATTATGACGGCCATGTCAACCTCGTCCGGAACGTCGAGGATGCTCTTGTACGACTGGAACTTCTTCCCGTTTATCTCTATCTCAACACCCTTAACGTTGACCGGGTATATCTTGCCCTCGTAGCCGTACTCGACGAGGTTCTTCATAACAGCGTAGCCGATCTTGCCCGGCTTCTCCGAAGCGCCGATAACGGCGATGCTCTTCGGTCTGAAAAGTGCCTCAAGGTTCCTGTCCATCTCAATCACCTCACTCCGATGAGAGTCACATTTTCCCGTCCGTAAAAGCGGTTATAACTTTTCTCCTCTCTTTTTGACGATAGGAAACTCGACGGACGTTAAAGAACCAGAGGTTGGACACCGTTGATTCAGAACCCCCTGGAACGTCGAAATACTTATTAGGTTCCTCGTCCAAATACAAGCCTTAGGTGGTAAGGTGAGAACTTTTGGAAACAGGATAGAGCGCAGGGCCCTCCGCCTGCTGAGCGTTCTCTTCGACTTCGTCGTGATAGCCCTGGGCACCCTGACCATGCTCTACGTCGTCAGAATGATATGGGACCTCGCGGTAAACTCGCTCATCCATTTTGCTCCGGAGGATGCCCTCCAGGGCATAGTTCTCGTCCTGATATTCCTGGAGATCTTCGAGATAATCGTCATGTACATCATCTACCACCACGTCCCGATGAAAAACGTCGTGGAGATAGGCGTGCTGGCGCTCGTGAAGGAGCTCCTCATAACACTCGACCTCACGGAACTCGGCTGGCAGGTACTCCTCGGCATGGCGGCTCTTATAGCCGCGATGGGCTGGGTGTACACGCGGGAGAGACAGCGGGAGGACAACTACAACCGGTTCCTCATCGAACACGGCATTACTGAGAAGGATGTTGACGACCTGACGAAGACTCTGGGTGAGGCCAGGGAATAGACAAACCCTAAATAGGCCCATGACTTTCTTTCTCCAAGGGGTGATTGTATGGGTGTACAGATAGGCGAGCTCGTTCCGAGGAAGGAGATAGAGCTGGAGAACCTCTACGGGAGAAAGGTCGCAATCGATGCCTTCAACGCGATATACCAGTTCCTATCCACCATAAGGCAGCGCGATGGGACGCCTCTCATGGACTCCCGCGGGAGGATAACCTCCCACCTTAGCGGCCTCTTCTACAGGAACATCAACCTCATGGAGGCAGGGATAAAGCCGGCTTATGTGTTCGACGGAAAACCACCGGAGTTTAAAAAGAAGGAGATAGAGAAACGCCGCGAGGTCAGGGAAGAGGCCGAGGAGAAGTGGTACGAGGCCCTGGAGCGCGGCGACCTTGATGAGGCCAAGAAGTACGCGATGCGTGCGACCAGGGTAAATGAGCAACTGATAAACGACGCCAAGAGGCTCCTTGAGCTGATGGGCATCCCTGTGATCCAGGCGCCGAGCGAGGGTGAGGCCCAGGCCGCATACATGGCCGCTAAAAAGAAGGTCTACGCTTCAGCCAGCCAGGACTACGACTCGCTCCTCTTCGGCGCGCCCAGGCTGGTGAGGAACGTCACGATAACCGGCCGGAGAAAGCTCCCAGGGAAGAACGTCTACGTTGATGTCCGGCCCGAGCTTATAGTTCTGGAGGAGGTTCTCAGGGAGCTCGGCATAGACAGGGAGAAGCTCATCGAGATGGCCATACTTGTCGGCACGGACTACAACCCAGGCGGGATAAAGGGCATCGGGCCCAAGAAGGCTCTCACCATAGTCAAGCGCAGCAAAGACCCGCTGAAGAAGTACAACAGGGAGGGCGAGGTTGACCTCTACGCGATAAAGGAGTTCTTCCTCAGCCCGCCGGTCACGGACGAGTACGAACTGAAGTGGCGCGAGCCGGACGAGGAGGGGATTCTAAAGTTCCTCTGCGACGAGCACGACTTCAGTGAGGAGAGGGTAAAGAACGGCCTTGAGAGGCTGAAAAAGGCGGTAAAGGCAGGGAAGCAGGCGACGCTGGAAAGCTGGTTCGGGAAGCGCTGACCTTTTCTTTTCCTCAAACCGGAATCTTCAGGTTGAGCTTGTCCACGAGCTCCTTGTAGCGGTTCCTGACGGTGACCTCTGTGACGCGCGCTACCTCGGCCACCTCGCGCTGGGTTCTCTTCTCGTCCTCCAGGAGGCCGGCGATGTAGAGAGCCGCCGCGACCAGGCCAGCCGGACTCTTTCCGCTGGTGAGTCCGCGGTCGTAGGCCTCCTCCAGTATCGCGATGGCCCTTCTTCTGACACGTTCGCTCATGCCGAGTTCGTCGGCGAACTTGTTGACGTAGTCGGTTGGCTTGACGAAGAGCTTCTTCGGGGTGAGGTTCAGGTTCCTGGCTATGAAGCGGAAGCTCCTTCCTATCTCCTTCTTGTCAACGCGGGATATGTCGGCTATCTCGTCGAGGGTTCTCGGAACCTTCAGAAGCCTGCAGGATGCGTAAACGCACGCCGCTATTACGCTTTCAATTGAACGGCCCCTTATAAGCCCTTTTCTCACGGCCTCACGGTAGAGTCTCGCGGCCTCCTCCTCCACGTGTCTCGGGAGCTTCAGCTGGGAGGCGATTCTATCCAGCTCGCTCAGTGCGAACGCGAGGTTACGCTCGGCGGCGTCGCTGACGCGGAGGCGGCTCTGCCACTTCCGGAGCCTGTACATTTTCTCACGCATCAGTCCGGAGAGGTTCCTGTCGATGCCGATGTCGGTTGAGAGTCCCTTGTCGTGAAGGAGAATGCTCTCCGGGGCTCCAACGCGGGCACGCTTTTCCCTCTGACTGGCGTCAAAAGCGCGCCACTCCGGTCCCGTATCAACGACGTTTTCCTCAATAACGTAACCGCAAACCTTACAGATTATCTCGCCCCTACCCGGGTCGTATATGAACTCCGTCGAGCCGCAGACCGGGCAAACCCTACGATTGCTCACTCCAACACCCCCAACCGGCCGGCTATTTTATATAGCCCTTATAAACCTTCGCCTTTTTTAACCACGTAGCGAAGTAACCAGGCGAGGTCCTCGCGCTTGAAGGTTATCCGCTCCAGAACCCGGACGTCCCAGTCCTCCTCAACGATGTTCGCGTAAATCCAGAGGAAAACCGGGTCGTCGTCGGTCCCAACGTGGAGGTTGCGGTAGAGAAGATCGACCGTCCCGTCCTTGTTCTTCTTCACAGAGACGGCCTTCCAGGTGTCCAGACTAACCTCTCCCTTTTCGTCAAGAATCTCCACTATCTGCTTGGCGTCCATTGGGTCACCTTCCGGGCTCACCACTTAATCGTGTAGTCCCTGCGCGTTCTCTCGTCTATCTGGGCCAGAATCCTCTTGAGCTTGGCGTCGTCTATCGGCTCCCTTATCTGGCCCGCCTGGTAGAGCTGGACCAGAACGAGCTCAACCTGTCTCGCAAGCTCTGGCTTGACGAGCTTAACCCTGCCGAGCCTCTCCCTGGCCTCGGGGGTAAGGATTCTCCGCATTATGGCATCGAGCTGGGCCTCAAGCTCCATCTCCTGCCTCAAAGCCTCCTCCTGGGCCTTCTGCTGTTCAAGGTACCTCTTCTGGAGTTCCATGAGTTTGCGCTTCCTGATTTCTTCTATGTCCTCAGCCATGGCCCTCACCTCCGGGTTATGATTGGGGAGGGGGTTAAAAGGCTTTGCGTTTCGGGGCTTCACCTTCTCCCCAGGGCCGGGATGAGAACCCGAGAGTAGCGTTCGGAGTATCAACCGGAACCCATATGAAAAATCCGGGGCGACCCTAAAAGCATTTCCTGGCATAGAAAGCCGGCAGAAGGGACAGAGGTTTGAAAAAAGGCCGAGCTCAGTACTTCTTGAGCTCGGGGATCTGCTCCTCAAGCTCCTTCTTGAGCTCGGTGGCGATCTTGTCGAGGAAGCTCTGTCCCTGCGGGGTTACGACCCTTCCCTCGCCCGGAACCTTCTGGACGAAGCCGGCAGCCTCGAGCTGCTGGAGGGCCTTCCTTATGATGCTTCCCCCAGCCTTGTAGAAGTGCTCCGGGGCGTGGCCGCGGTTCTTCCTGCCGCCGTACCAGGTCCTGAGCCTCTCGATGCCGACCGGACCGTCGACGTAGACCTTCCTGAAGACGCTGGCGACCCTGTAGTACCACCAGTCGTCCTGCTCCGGGATTCTCTCCTTGTGCCTGCCCGTCTTGACGAACGGGGCCCACTCGGGCGGCTTTATAGCCTCTATCTCCTTGAGCTTCTGCGCAACCCTCTCAACGAGCAAATCACCGGGAACGTCGTAAACAGTCGCCATCCTTCAATCCCTCCCCTTCTTGAATTTCCTCCTGAATTGAGCGATATCGAGCTTGACTTTCTTAACGGGCTTCTCTTCCCGCTTTTCCTTCGAAAGCTCCTTTCTCTGGAGCTTCCTTAAATACTTTTCCCAACCTTCCCTCGGTTTGAACAATATAAACCTTTTGCCGCGCACGTCGATGAGTTCGCTGTCCGTCATCTCCGCGACTTTTCTGGCCAGGGCCTGCCTGTCGAGTCCGGTGTTGATAAGGGCGCCCTTCCTTATCTCAACCTTGAGGATGCCGTCCTTCTCCAGCTGAGTCCTTATCTCTTCGATGACACCCTCATCAAGCCCTCGCTTGCCTATCCACGCCCGTGGAGGGATATCGTAGTATCTCGCCCGCACGGCGCGTCTCACCTTTCCGGGTAAGCGTTTCTCCATCTCTCTCACCTCTAAGCCTCTCGCGGTTTGCTGAAGGCCTTATAAAGGTTGGCCTTTTAAAGCTATTTGCCGAAGCGCTCCATAGCTTCTTCCGGTGTGAAGACCTCAGGAAGCCATCCGAAGTGCTTCTTGTTGTATGTAATTAGTGGGGCGTTGAGTTTCAGAGCTAAGGCCCCTATCATGTAGTCCCTCGCGTTTTTGGAGAAGTCCCAGCGGCCGATAGCTGAATTAACGGCGAGTTCAGCACATGTTTCATCAAAGCTCCTAATCTCGATTGCCAAAGAGCCAAAAATCGCCATTAGCTTGCTCCTCGCTTCGGGCAAGCCTCTGCGTCGGGCGTACCTGTAGAGCAGTTCCATGTAGACAACGGAGCTCGTAACAGGTTCAAGGCTCGATTCCCGTAACCATTCCAAAAAAGTAACGTTGTTGAAGGCGTTTGTGTCCAGGACTATCTTCATTCCCCTCCCTCCAGCTCGCGGAGAGAGCGCTCTATGCCCCTCGCAAGCCCCTGCCTGACCTCTTCAACGGTCTCGTCTATGTCCTTTGTTATTTCGCTCAGCTCCCGGAGGAGGTCCGTCAGTTTCATAAGAACATACCTGTTTCCTTCACGGACGAAAACCACCTCGTCCCCGGCCTTTATTCCCAGCGCCTCCCGCACCTCCTTGGGAATCGTCACCTGGTATTTCTTCGTCACAACTGGCATTACTCTCACCGAGGTAGTATTACCCTTTCCGGCCTAATAACCCTTTCGGGGTCAGATTAATAAGGCACTCATGACACCCCGAGGTGGGGGATCCCTATGAAAGTCCATCATCTCTACTCCGGTGGCAAGGACTCAAGCCTGAGCGCGTGGATTTTAACCAGACTCGGCTACGAGGTGAGATTGGTAACCGTCAGCTTCGGCCTCCTCGACAACTGGAGCTTCGCCAGAGAAACGGCAGAGAGGCTGGGCTTCGAGCATCAGGTCGTCTATCTCCCGCGGGAGATTCTGGAAAAGGCAGCGGACATGGCAATCAAAGACGGCCATCCGAACAACGCGATACAGTTCATCCACGAGAGAGCCCTCGAGGCGGTGGCTTCAATGCCGGAAGTCGAGCGCGTGAGCGACGGGACAAGGAGGGACGACAGGGTTCCTTTCCTCGACCTTCCGAAGGCCCGCTCGCTGGAGGACAGATTCAACGTCGCCTACATAAGGCCCCTCCTCGGCCTCGGTTACAAGACGATACGAGAGCTGACCGAGGAGCTCTTCATCGTTGAAATCAGGGAGAGCGAGGAGCTGGAGAAGGCGGACTACGAGGTCGAGCTGAGATATCTTCTCCGTGAGAGGGGAGTCGACCCGCTGGAGATATTCCCAAAGAGGCACTACCAGTCGAGGGTTCTCGGCTGGAGGGAGAAGACCTGATTCCCTATCTTTTTCACCCCGCGAAGAAATGCCCGGATTGAGTTCGGACTGGGGGGAAGAGAAAAGGAAATCAGAGCCCGCTGAGCTTTCTGACTATCGGGTTCTCGGCCTCTTCGGGAGCTATTTCTTCCACGCTCTCGATCCATATCTTGTTCCTCGGAACGCGGTGCTTGCTGCCGACCTCGGAGTAGAGTATCTCAACGACGTCTTCTTTCTTGAGGCCGCGGTATTCCCTGGTGAACCTCTCCCTCTTTCCGTTCCTCTCGAAAACGCCCTTAACGCGGAAGACCTTAACCTCCATAGCTCACACCTCCATCATCAGTCAAGGAAGCCTAAAGCCTCTTCAATCTTCACTATCTCGGGTCCAGTTGTGAGGTGCCCAACGACGACACCGTGAGAGTTCGCCAGCATGCAGGAACCAACGAAGGGAACGCCCATGTTGGCGGTTCCAACGTAGATATCAACCTTGAACAGGTCGCGGAGCCACTCGAGCTCCTCGTCGGTTGCTTCGGGGTGAACGAGTCCGCCCCTGTTGGTGACCACTCCAACGCTTCCAACGGCGTGGAAGTCGCCTATCATGCCCCTCTCGACCTCGACGCCGAGGATGTCCTCGAGCCTCTTGGCCTCCTCGCGGCTGAACTTGGCACTCACCAGCGCCGCCCTGTCGTTGGCGAGGATGAGGTTGCCGAAGGCGGTGAGGGTGCTCTGGAACGGGACTATCTCGGTGTCAATCCCGTGCTCTCTGAGCTGGCCGTTTATCCTCTCCAGCTCGGCGTCCCAGACGTACCAGGGGACGATCATTGCGTTGGAGTTCCCGGCCGCGAATATACCCACTATGCGGGACTTCATTATGCTCGTTTCAATGAGCGGAACCTTGAGAACCTCCCTGAGAACCTCGAGCTTCTTCTCGCCGAGGCCCTCCCTGATAAGGGCTAGCCTGTCTGTGGCGGTGCCGTAAACGCCCAGGTACGGAGAGTTCTCAAAATCGAGCCTTTCTATGTGCATCTCGTCACCTCGTTAAATTAAAAGTAATCAAGCGAGGGAGACCTTGGCAATCCTCTTGCCCTCTTCCTCCTCAACAACGACCTTAACGCGGAGCTTGTTGGGCGGCTTCTCCGCTCCGCGCTCCCAGAGCTTTTCGTTGACGTCGGTGCCGATGACTACCTCGTCGGCCTTGGCGTGCCTGGCTATCCACTCGCGGACGAAGCGAGCAGCCCTTGGGGCCCTCTTCCAGCGCGGAACGCGCTTCTTTATCTTCTTGATGGGAACGACGAATATGACTTCCTCTCCGGGCTTGATCATCTAAATCACCTCACTCCTTGAGCTTGGTTCTCCTCCACATCCTTCTCTTCGGGTGGGTCATGACCTTCCTGTTGGTCTTGACGATGACCCAGACCGGAATGCGCCTGTTCTGCTTGGCGGCCTTGGCAAGTCTGAGCTTCTTCGCAAGCGGCTTGTTTCTCGCCATAACTACACCTCCCGGGATTATCATGATGCCTGTTGATGCTTTGGGTATTCTTTTTTAAGCTTTTTCGTGGGGTTTTAAGGTTTTCCACCCGGAGCTATCCGCGGCGTTTTCTTCTCAGCATGAGTGGAACTACCGAGAACCCAATTATCGCGGCCGGGCCGCAAACGCGATGATCGTCCTCTGGTGACGTCTGAGTGGGGAGCTCCAGGGAGGCATTGAGGGCGTTGCCCGTGTCAATATATGGAATGCCGAGTTTAACGCTCCAGTTCCCGACTGGCACTCTCACAACGGCGGCCTCTGCCTTCAGAGCGGAGGTTATTCTGCCGTCCGAGTAGTAGAATGCCAGGCAGGTACCGTCGAGTGTGGTGGGGGCGTTTGAGGAGTAGTCGCCCCAGACGGTTGCCCAGCCGCGCCTCTCGAGCGTGATTCCCGTAACGTAGAATGGGTAATAAAAGAGCATTCCCTCCCCCACTTTAACCCCGCGGAGCATTGACGCAGCTTTTGAAGAGGGAACACACCGAGAGAGGTTTTCCAGAGGGATCACGGAGATGTCGAGGGAGGGCGTTATGAAACTAACGGCGCTCCGGTTGGCCTTCCAAACACGGAACTCATTGGAGGAATCACGCCCCAACGTGTTCACTTCAATGGGGTGGAGAACCCTCCCAACGGGATCGTAGACGAAGGTTTCGTTGAAAGCTGGTCCCCAGTAATAGATGCAGAAGTTTCTGAATCCTCCACCGCTCAGCCTCCCGTACACCCACGAGCCATTGACGTTGAGGAACAGCCCTGGAAACGGTGTCTGGAGGAAGGACACCGATGACTCACCAAGCCTGGCATGGAGGATTTCTCCTCTGTTAACGCAGAGATCCACGAAAGTGAAGTTTTCGGGGGAGTAATGGGGTACGGTGCGGACGATGGAGACATAGACCCTGCCTTCATCGGGGGGAAGTTTCAGCTCGGGAACGGAGGAGTTTCCCCCAACCCGGGCGGGGGTCCCGTTTGAAAGCTTCAGAACCGGCTGAGCACAGGTAAAAGTCCCGCCTGAACCATCGGGATCCCAGACATAGGTCTCAACCGAGAGGTTCAGAAGGGGGCTGAGCTTTCCGTTGTGGTAGTACAGTAAAGGCGGGAAGAGCCGTCCCGTCAAGGGCGTCGCGCTGGCGTTATTGGGGGAGCAGACGAAACCGGAGTGCCCAACCCACATGTGGGGGAAGTAAACGCTGGACCCGTTCCCGATGAGGAGGTATTCCCTGACGGAGTATGGCCCTGAGGTGTAGGCCTCAAGTCCGTAGCTTGGAAGGTAGAGGATGATTCCTCCGCGGAAGGGCACCGCCCGAAAGAGCTTCAGCAGGCTCTCCGCATTCAGGCCGCTGGAGTCGCTGAAGTCCAGGAGGCGGAGGTACTTCTCGAAAGCCTCAACCGGAACTGAGTATGTTTCGTTGGCGTAGGGGAAGGAGAATATCAGCGAACCGTTGGAGACCGTTCCGCCCACAGCCATAACACCGGGCAGGTTGAAGAGAACGTCCGAGTCAATTTGAGAAAGGCGAACGGGTTTCCCAATCCGTTCCTCCTCCGGAAGGTACTCCATGACGGTGTAGCTTACGTTGGTGCAGACGTCGAACTCGCAGGGGGAAAGGGGGCGGACACCGATGAGGAACCACTCCCTCCCGAGGGGAGCAACTGAAAGGACGGTGAAGTTGAACCTCGCCAACGAGTCAGTGAGGTTGAGGTACCTCATGCCGTCACCGACCTCGAAGAGGAGGTATCCCCTTCCGGAGAGCTCGCGGCAGCCTATGTAAGTGTCGGGAGAGTCTATCGGGCACATATAGTCGGGCAGTTTTCCGTACTCGGATACAGTAATCCCAATGAGGGCAAAACTTCCGTTGCTGGCGACGCTGAGGTGCATCATGACGGGATGGTCCGGAAACCGATACCCGGGTGCAGGTTCGGCAGTAACCTGCTGGGGGAGAACGGTACCGATGAGGAGCAGGAGGACAAGGAAGCGGGAGGTTCTCATACCACCACCGGTTTAACTACGGCAGAGAATTAAAAACGTTTTGGAATGGAAGAAGAAAATGAAACGATGCGTCAGAATATCAGCGGAGCGCGATACTCGCCCCAGACCTCGCGCAGGACGTCGGTGACCTCTCCAAGGGTCGCGAGGTGCCTGTGGGCCTCGATGATGTAGGGCATGAGGTTCTTGTCGTCGGTTTCGGCAGCCTTCCTGAGCTTATCGAGGGCCTCCTCGACCTTCTTGCCGTCCCTCTCACTCCTGAGCTTCTTAAGGCGCTCGATCTGCTTCTCCCTGATGCTAGGGTCGACCTTGAGTATCTCGACGTCGAGCGGCTCATCAACGATGAACTCGTTGACGCCGACGATGATGCGCTTCTTCTCCTCGACTTCCTTCTGGTACTTGTAGGCGCTCTCGGCGATCTCCTTCTGAATGTAGCCCCTCTCAATGGCCCTCATCATGCCGCCCATCTTCTGAATCTTCTCGATGTACTTCAAGGCCTCTTCGTAGATGTGGTCGGTAAGCCACTCGATGTAGTAGGAACCGCCGAGCGGGTCTATCGTATCAACGACGCCGCTCTCGTAGGCGATAATCTGCTGGGTTCTGAGGGCTATCCTGACGCTCTTCTCGGTCGGAAGGCTCAGAGCCTCGTCGTAGGAGTTGGTGTGGAGCGACTGCGTTCCGCCGAGAACCGCCGCGAGGGCCTGAATGGCAACCCTGACTATGTTGTTCTCCGGCTGCTGGGCGGTGAGCGTTGAGCCGGCCGTCTGGGTGTGGAAGCGCAGGAGCATTGAGCGCGGGTTCTTGGCGTTGAACCATTCCTTCATTATGTAGGCCCAGAGCCTTCTGGCGGCCCTGAACTTGGCGATCTCCTCAAGGAAGTTGTTGTGGGCGTTGAAGAAGAAGCTCAGCCTTCCGGCGAACTTGTCAACGTCCATGCCCCTGTCTATGACGGCCTTGACGTACTCGATACCGTCGGCGAGGGTGAAGGCAACCTCCTGGACCGCGTTTGCCCCGGCCTCGCGGATGTGGTATCCGCTTATCGAAATCGGGTTCCATTTGGGGACGTTCTCGGCGCAGTACATGATGATGTCGGTTGTGAGCCTCATGCTCGGCTGCGGCGGGAAGATATAAGTACCGCGCGCTATGTACTCCTTGAGGATGTCGTTCTGGACCGTTCCGCGGAGCTGGTTCTGGGCAACGCCCTGCTCCTCAGCCACGAGGATGTACATGGCGAGGAGGTTTGCCGCGGTCGAGTTTATGGTCATCGAAGTGGAAACCTTGTCGAGCGGGATCCCGTCGAAGAGGACGCGCATGTCCCAGAGGGAATCGATTGCGACACCGACCTTTCCGACCTCACCCTCGCTCATTGGGTGGTCGGAGTCGTAGCCAATCTGGGTCGGCAGGTCGAAGGCGACGCTTAAGCCCGTCTGCCCCTGCTCGAGGAGGTACTTGTAGCGCCTGTTGGATTCCTCTGCCGTTCCGAAACCGGCGTACTGCCTCATCGTCCAGAACCTGCCGCGATACATGGTGGCGTAAACACCACGGGTGAACGGGTACTCACCCGGGAAGCCGAGCTTCTCAAGGTAATCCCAGTCCTCGCCGAGGTCGGCCGGAGTGTAAACGCGCTTTATCTCAAAACCGTCGTCGGTCGTGAACTTCTCCTTTCTCTCGGGCCTTTTCTCGATGAACTTTTTAACCGTCGTTTCGTCCCAGCGCTTTTCCTCCTCCCTAATCTTTGCGAGCTTCTCCTTATCGAAAGTCATGCCTACCACCTGCCCCTATTTGGGTCCCGGCCTATAAAAAGCTTTTACATACCTAAAGGTATGGCTTGACGTTGGATAAATTATCCATCAATCGGGAAAGTCGCGGTTTGCTAGAACCGCCCAGGCAGCGGCCAGGAAGATAACCCCAACTGCCCCGAAGAAGACCGCAGTGTGGGCGGAGTTCCCAACGAAGGTGCCCAGATCAACCTTATCGAACCCGGCCTTCAGCAGAACCACCGTCTGATAGCCGAGGGTGTAGCGCTCCGGGTTTTTGACGTAGGGAATCTGGGGCAGGAGAAACTGGAGGAGGAAGACTACCCCGAAGGTAGCCAGCGAGGCATAGAGCGGGCGCGTTATGAGGACCGAAACCATCATCGCTAAGGCTCCGAGGGCGGCCAGGACGAGGAGCGTCGCTCCAAGGGCGAGGAGGAGGTCTGGCAGGCCATTCCAGAGACCCTCCGCGCCAGTATCATAAACGATTGGGTTGTAAACCCAGATGACGGTGTAGGGAACCCCAAAGAGAACCGCGAGGGCGCCGAGTCCGGCGAGGAACTTGGCTACGACAACCTCGCTGAGCCTCACCGGCCTCGCAAGGAGAAGCCTTATCGTCCCCCTGTCTATCTCGCCCGCGAGGAGGTCGCTCATGAGGATTATCGCGATGAGCTGGCCGATTATGCCGAGCCAGTAGTTGGGAACCAGGTCGAGCATGAGAGCCTGAAACGACTTGAGCATGGCATCACCGCCGGTTCCCGATGCGTTCGGGCTGAGGAGGTAGATGAACGCGGGAAAGAACGTGACGAGGAAGAGAACCTTGAGCTTCCTCGAACGGATCAACCTCCTGAACTCGCTCTCAAAGACCACCCAGAGGGCGCTCTGGAAGGGCTCCAGCCCATCGCTCATTCCTTCCACCCCACGTTGAAGCGCTTCATCAGGATTCTCTCCAGCGGGCTCGTGTGGGACTTGAAGAGCTTGAGAGCGAGCCCCTCCTTGGCCAGAAAGGCGGGAAGCTCAACGAAGAACCGCTCCGCAAACCTCTCGTCGAGCTTCACCCTGAGGATTCCCTCCTCTTCCCAGGCTTCCCTTACGTAGACCTTATCCTTCAGAAACTCCAGGAGCTTCCCGTTGTCCGAGACAAGGACGTCGTAATCCGTTCCCTCCACGTTCACCAGGTCCCTGACGCGCCCCTGTTCGATGAGCTGGCCGTCCTTGATCAGGCCGACATGGTTGCACATCCTCTCTATCTCGCTGACTATGTGAGAGCTTATGAAGATGGTCTTCCCGGCTTTGGCCAGCTCCAGAACCTTGCCGATGAACTCCATTCTCCCGAGGGGGTCGAGGTTGCTCGTCGGCTCGTCGAGGGTGAGAAGTTCCGGGTTTCCGAGGAGGGCCATGGCAAAGGTAACCCTCTGCCTCTGGCCGCTCGAGAGTTCCTTGATTTTGTTGAAGGCCAGCTTTCCAACCCCGGTGTAGGCCATGAGCTCCCTCGCCTGCTTTATTGCCTCCCCCTTGGGGAGTCCCAAGAGGCGACCCATATAGGTCAGGAACTCGAAGATCGTCATGTCTTCATATGCGAGGGGCTTCTCGGGCATGTAGCCGACCTTCCGCATTATCTCAACCCTCTCGCGTGGCATATCGAGGCCAAAAATCCTTATCTCGCCGTAGGTTGGCTTCAGAGCCCCGGTAAGCATCTTTATCGTGGTAGTCTTACCGGCGCCGTTGGGACCGAGAAAGCCATAGACTGCACCTTTGGGAACCTTGAGGTTGAGATGATACACAACGTTCATCCTGCCGAAGAACTTGGTGAGCTTCTCAGTCTCGATGATGTAGGTGGACATCTCAACACCCAGAGGGATATCGAAACGAAGCTAAATAAGGGTTTCGGGGGCTTATTAAAGTAATGATAATAGGCAACGTCGGCCTCGACAGCTCCGCAAAGATCGCCTTCCAGAGCCACGCCCACACCGACCACTTCGTCAGCGGTGAGGTTATATTTGCCACCAAAGCCACGAAGTTCCTCAGCCACCTCCGGAAGGGCGGCTTTTACAGGGAAATCGAGTTCGGAAAGACCTTCTACCTCGGTGATTTTAAAGCGAGGCTCTACCCAGCCGGCCACATGCTCGGCTCGGCCGGGATAAAGCTGTGGCTCGAAAACGGGACGCTGTTCTACACCGGCGACACCAAGTGGTTCAAGCTGAGGACAGCTGAAAAGAGCCGCTTTCCGAGGGCGGATTTTCTAATAATCGAGGCCACCTTCGGAGTTCCCCACTTCACGTTCCCAACACCGAGGGAGGCCGAGAAGAAGCTGATAGCCTTCGTCGAGGAGGCCTTTGAGAGGGGTAAAAGACCTGTTCTCTACGTCAACCAGATGGGGAAAGCTCAAGAGGTCATGAAGATACTCGACCTTCACGGCTACACCGTCAAAGCATCGAGGGAGATGGTCAAGGTGGCACGCGTTTACTCAAAGTTCGGGGTCTCCTTCGGCAACATTAGCGAAGATGGCGAGGTCGTCCTGCGCTCCTACCGCTCGCCCCGGGTTGAGAACTCCCTATCCCCCTGGGAGCTTACGGTTTCCGGTTTTGGAGAGCTTAAACTCAGCAACCACGCCGATTTCTGGGAGCTGGTGAGGATTGTGGAGAGAGTAAAGCCGGAGAGGGTTTTCACGGTTTACGGCTTCGCCGAGGAGTTTGCAAGGATCCTTAATGGAATTGGATATGAATCAGTGGCTATCGAATCCACCACAACATTCTCAGGGGGTTGTAGCTTTTTTAACCAAACTTTTTAATCGTTGTTGAATGTACAATAAAGAACGCGAAAGATTAATATATATCCTGCACCTACATTACAGTGCAGGAGACGTGGATGGCCAACATTCAAGTTTATACGTAGCAGCGTTGCGGGCCCTGGCAGAAACGCCCGCCGCCTGGAAGCTTGAGGTGTCCTCCGAAAAATGGATGGAGGTGGTGTCCCAAGCTTCCCCCCTCCCTCTTTGTACTTCTTCCAATTGCAGTCCATGTAATGTTGTAGTTTTTCCAGATCCCTACTCTGTCCCTGACTCTTCTTTAATGCTCATTTATGGACACAAAACTTTTTAAACTCTGTTCTTTTAGTTACTACTGGTAACCAAAAGGCCGGGGGTGGTAGTATGGTCTGGAAGAGGGACCGCTACTGGGACCCCTTCGACTTGATGAGGGAGATCCAGGAGGAGATCGACGCCATCTTCAGAGACATCATGCGCGGACCAAGGCTCTGGAGCACCAGAGAGCCAGAGCGCTACGAGCTCGTCAGCGAGACCTGGCGTGAGCCTTTCGTGGACATATTCGACCGCGGTGACAGGTTCGTCATAACCGTCGAGCTCCCGGGTGTCAGGAAGGAGGACATCAAGCTCCGCGTTACCGAGGATACCGTCTACCTCGAGGCCCAGGTGAGGCGCGAGAAGGAGCTTGAGACCGAGGGAGCCATAAGGATCGAGCGCTACTACAGCGGCTACAGGAGGGTCATCAGACTGCCGGAGGAGGTCATCCCGGAGAAGACGAAAGCCAGGTACAACAACGGCGTCCTCGAGATAGAGATACCCAAGAAGGCTCCAAAGAAGGAGGAAGGCGAGGGCTTCGAGGTCAAGATCGAGTGATCCTTTCGTTGTAAGGGAAGACAAGGGGGACACCCCCTTATCTTCCTCTACCATCAAACCCCCGATGTGGGGCTTCGCCCCACGACCCCGCTTTAATTTAATACCGGAGGGGGCTCTGCCCCCTACAACCCCCAAGTAAAATAAAAACATTAAATCTCACGATCATCGGACACGAAAAGTTTGGAGGTGGTTAATGATGACCGAAAAGAGGGAGGTTAAGCTCAAGGTCGCCTCTGCCTACCAGAGGGACGTTGGAAGGGGAATAGTTAGGATAGACCGCAAGTCAATGCGCGAGATTGGCGTTCAGAGCGGTGATATCATCGAGATAATCGGAACCAAGAACACGGCAGCAGTAGTCTGGCCGGCTTATCCGGAGGACGAGGGTCTGGGCATCATCAGAATGGACGGAACCATAAGGAAAAACTCCGGTGTCGGCCTTGGTGACGAGGTTACCGTGAGGAAGGCCGAGGTCAAGGAGGCGAAGAAGGTCATCGTTGCACCAACCGAGCCTATTCGCTTCGGCCACGACTTCGTTGAGTGGTTCCACAGCAGGCTCGTCGGCAGGCCCGTCGTCAGGGGCGACTACATCAAGGTCGGAATACTCGGCCAGGAGCTGACCTTCGTGGTTACTGCGACGACTCCAGCGGGGATAGTCCAGATAACGGAGTTCACCGAGTTCCAGGTCAGCGAGAAGCCAGTCAAGGAGGTCTCCAAGACCGCCGCGCTAGGAGTGACCTACGAGGACATCGGCGGCCTCAAGGACGTCATTCAGAAGGTCAGGGAGATGATAGAGCTCCCGCTCAAGCACCCGGAGATATTCGAGAAGCTCGGTATCGAGCCCCCCAAGGGTGTCCTGCTCTACGGTCCGCCGGGAACCGGTAAGACGCTACTCGCCAAAGCCGTTGCCAACGAGGCCAACGCCCACTTCATAGCCATCAACGGGCCGGAGATAATGAGCAAGTACTACGGCGAGAGCGAGGAGCGTTTGAGGGAGGTCTTTAAGGAGGCCGAGGAGAACGCGCCGGCGATAATCTTCATAGACGAGATTGACGCAATAGCTCCGAAGAGGGAGGAGACCCACGGTGAGGTCGAGAAGAGGGTCGTCAGCCAGTTGCTCACGCTCATGGACGGTCTCAAGAGCCGCGGAAAGGTCATAGTTATCGCCGCCACCAACAGGCCGGACGCCATAGACCCTGCCCTGAGGAGGCCCGGAAGGTTCGACCGCGAGCTTGAGGTCGGAGTTCCCGACAAGGCCGGCAGGAAGGAGATACTCCAGATACACACCAGAGGAATGCCCATCGACCCGGAGTTCAGAAAGGGCAGGGTCATCGAGATACTCGAGGAGCTGGAGAGAAACGACGCCTACCGCGAGAGCGCCGAGAGGGCCCTGATGAAGGTCAAAAACGCGAGGGACGAAGAGATTCCCGAGATACTCAAGGAGGTAGACGAGAAGCTCTACGACGAGGTCAAGGCCAGGCTTATCGATGGACTCCTTGAGGAGCTGGCCGAGGTCACCCACGGCTTCGTCGGTGCGGACCTTGCGGCTTTGGCGAGAGAGGCAGCGATGGCCGCTCTGAGGAGGCTCATTAAGGAGGGCAAGATAGACTTTGAGGCCGAGCACATACCCAAGGAGGTCCTTGAGGAGCTCAGGGTCACCAGGAAGGACTTCTACGAGGCCCTCAAGATGGTCGAGCCTTCCGCCCTGAGGGAGGTGCTCCTTGAGGTTCCGAACGTCCGCTGGGACGACATAGGCGGACTGGAGGAGGTGAAGGAGGAGCTCAAAGAGGCCGTCGAGTGGCCGCTCAAGTACCCTGAGGCATTCATGGGGCTTGGAATCACCCCGCCAAAGGGAATACTCCTCTACGGCCCGCCCGGAACAGGCAAGACTCTGCTCGCGAAGGCCGTGGCGAACGAGAGTGAAGCGAACTTCATAGCCATCAAGGGTCCAGAGGTGCTCAGCAAGTGGGTCGGCGAGAGCGAGAAGAACATCAGGGAGATATTCAGGAAGGCAAGACAAGCGGCTCCAACGGTGATATTCATAGATGAGATTGACGCAATCGCTCCGCGCAGGGGAACCGACGTTAACCGCGTTACGGACAGGCTCATTAACCAGCTCCTCACCGAGATGGACGGAATTCAGGAGAACAGTGGCGTGGTCGTCATAGCCGCCACCAACAGGCCTGACATAATAGACCCGGCACTGCTCAGGCCGGGCAGGTTCGACAGGCTCATACTCGTTCCAGCACCCGACGAGAAGGCAAGACTTGAGATATTCAAGGTCCACACCAGGAACGTGCCTCTCGCCGAGGATGTCAGCCTCGAAGAGCTCGCCAAGAGGACCGAGGGCTACACCGGAGCGGACATCGAGGCTGTGGTGAGAGAGGCCGCTATGCTGGCCATGAGGAGGGCACTCCAGGAGGGCATCATAAGGCCCGGCATGAAGGCCGACGAGATAAGGCAAAAGGTCAAGGTGACGATGAAGGACTTCGAGGAGGCCATGAAGAAGATAGGCCCCAGCGTGAGCGAGGAGACCATGGAGTACTACAGGAAGATCCAGGAACAGTTCAAGCAGTCGCGTGGATGATTTGAGGGATGTGCTCCCCTCAACCTTTTAACTTTTGAGACCGACTCTTCTACGGTGGTTCCATGAACGTTAGAAGGCTTGAGGTTCTCTTCGCGCTCACGCTGATTCTGATGATGTACATCTACCCGCTGGCCATCGTGGGCCTCTGGCTCCTCATGGGGGAGATGGCTGAGTACAGGGAGACCATCAAAAGATCGCTGGTTGTTTTCATCGTCTCACTCCCCCTCTACGGGGCGAAGATCGTCCTCGGAATCTCCGGGTGGAGCAAGACCCTCGGAATAACCCCTGTGGAGGCAAGCCCCGCGGTGGTGAACACCGTCCATGTAGTCTTTCTGGCCCTGCAGTTCCTGAGCCTCTACTTCCTCTACCGCGCCCTCTCGCGGATGTCCGACGACACCGGGGCGGAGATGCTGAAGACCGGCGGGCTCATGCCCCTGGCTGCCATACCGCTCCACTTCGTCACGATAACCGCCTACTTCGTGGCGACGTGGCTTGGCCTCGTCCTGATAATCTACGGGTTTGAGCAGACGGTCGGTCCGCCCAACATCGGGAGGGCGTAGGTCAGGCCACCCACTCCAGCTCGTAGCCCCTCGCGCGGAGCTTCTCCATTTCTTCCCTCGCTATCCTCTCCGCCTTCTTTATGTCGTTGGTGACGACTATCCTCTCCTTTGGGAGGGTGTTGTTCATGTAGTAGACGATCCTCACGAGCATGCCATCACCCCAATATATCACTGCGAGTGATAGAAAAGCTGGAAGGATTTAAAAACATTGTTGCACCCATATGGACATCAAAGTACATAGCAGTCCAAACTAAAATATGCATTGGCGTGCATAATCGTCATGGTAGCCATAAGTGTCGCTCCACCGCTGAGGGTGCCAGGAAGAATAATTTGAGGAAGAAGAATCACTCAATTTTCTCCAGCTCGAAGACCCTCGCGTCCTTCCGCTTCATCTCCCTTACCGCCATCCTCCGTGCCTCATCGGCGCTCTCGGCGTGGAGGATCATGGTTTCACCGTGGTTTTCCCCACCGTGGAGTGTAAGAGCCCATTTCATCGTATCACCGGCAGAGCTTTGTCATATCTCCAAGCTTTATAAGTCTAACGGGGGAGTTTTGACCATGGGTCTGATAATCCGACAAGAAGATTTAAAGGCAATTATCAAAATGGCAGAAAAGAGTGCCGTCGAGGTGTGCGGCTTCCTCTTCGGAAGGGGGGAGGGTGGAAACTTCATCGTCGAGGAAGTCCGCTTCGTCCCCAACAGGCTGAACTCTCCAACGGCTTTCGAGATGGAGCCGGTCGAGATGTTGCAAGCTATCGACGAGGCCGAGGAACGGGGCCTTGAGGTGGTCGGCATCTTCCACTCCCACCTGAAGTGCCCACCGGTCCCGAGCGGGAGGGATTTAAAGGGCATGAGGCTCTGGCCGGTCGTCTGGCTGATAGTCGATGAGAAGGGGAACTACGGGGCCTTTGTGCTGGAAGGAGACAGAATTCGAGAGGTGGGGGTTGAGGTCGTCTGAATTCAATCGTCCCTGATCACTATCTCTATCCTTCTCCCCTCGCGGTAGCCCTTCATCGCCGAGAGCATGCCCTTTATCGTCTTCTCCACCAGCTCCTGCACCCAGTCTTTCATGGGCAGAACCTGGCCGTCTATCTTGACCGTGACCTTGGGCTTCGAGCTCAGAACCACGCAGTCCCTGGTCGTCTTCTCGCCCCTCACTATCATCCTCGCCATCTCGGCGCACTCAAAGCCGCAGAGGCCGCAGTCTATGTTGGGGAGCATGAATGCCCTCTTCTCCACCAAATCCGCGAGCCTCTCCGGCTCCTTGGTTGCGTCTATGGCCGGAAGGCCGTCTATCTCCTCCACTCCGCTTGAGGCTATAACACCGCTCACCGCTATGGCAAGGCCGTCGTTGAGCTCCCTAACCTCTTCCTCGTTCCTCGCGCATATCACCTTGGGAACGTGCTGGATAGACTTAAACCCCTCGAGCAGGAGGAAATCGGCTGAAACCATAGAGAACAGCGCGTTTATATCCTTGGCGTTGAAGAGGAGGGCATCGGTATCGTTCGCCCTGACAAGGACTGCATCGGCGACCTTTGAGAAGCGCCACGTATCGCTCCCTTCCCTGTCGAAGTCGGCGTGCATGCTCTTCGCTATGGCAACGCGGTAACCGCGCTCCTTTAGAACTCTCGCAACGGCCTCAACCGTCGTCGTTTTTCCGCTCTTCTTGAAGCCAACGAAAGCTACCCCCCTCATTCAAATCCCTCACAGGAGCATTATCCAGTTGAGGTCGTCTATCTTCACGATGAGTTCTTTTGCCTTGTTCCCGGCTATGTCCACCACGTCCCTCAGGAGTATGACCTCCTCATCGAAGTCCTCCAGGATTCCGGTGAAGGAGTGTTCGTTGCTAACCGCTATCGCAACCCTCTTCCCCTTCCAGGTCTCAAGGGTCTTGTCGAGCAGGTACTGCTTCTCGCCCATGCGCTCACCTCCAGAAACCAAAAACCTATAAGGCTTTTAACCGTTTCCGGTTCGGTGATAGAATGAGGTTCGTCACGAAGAGTGAATCCGTAAAGAAATCGTTTTTGGAAGACCTGAGAAGGGAAGGTATCAAGTTCGAGCTTCACGAGAGACTTGGCTATGAGGCGTTCGTTGGATACCTGCTCGAGGGAACGCTTGAGGAGATAAGCGCGCAGATAGACGTCATCGAGGGCGCCGACAGGGAGGCCCTCAGGGAGGGCTTTGTTTCGTTCAAAGAGAGCCTAAACCACATACTGGAGCACATCAAGGTCGGCGAGAGGTTTGAGACCCTCCTCCAAGAGGGTCCGTGGGTTGCCGAGCTTCTCGATCAGCTCACGAGGAACGGGGCGATAGACTACAGCGACGGCATCATCAAGCTTAGGGAAGGCGTCGACGTAACCAAACTCCGCTTCGAGTTCAAGTTCCCCTTCAACCTCGTCCACAGCCCGGAGAGCGCCGAGAGGATAGCCAAGCAGTTCGCGTTCACGGACCTCACAATGGAGTACGAGTTCGAGATACTCGAGCTGGACATAGCCAAGATAAACACCCTCGGAAAGATAGCCTCTCGCTACTTCCCGGAGGATTACCTCCTGAGGGTTTACTTCGCGCTGATAGGCCGCTCAATTCTCTCGGGGGAGATACTCAAGTCCCTCGGTAGCGAGAAGGTTCCCGAGGAGGACCTGGTCAAGGGTTTCGTTAGGGCCTCGCCCATCTCGATACCCACGGAGAAGGGAACCCTCGTCATCAACTACTCCCCAAAGGCCGTCGAGGAGGTCCTCCGCTTCCTCAAGAGGGCCGGCTACGTTGAGATAAAAGCCGGAAAGGTCAAGAAGCTCAGGGACCTGGTCTAACCAACCTTTCTTCACCTTTTAAACTCAATAATCACCCCTCGGGAAACAAACCTTTATAAGTTGGTTCAATATAATGACCAAATAGGTGGTGTTATGGTCCAACCAGATGACCTAACTGTGGAGCACTTAACGAACACCCCCTCTCTTCTCGCTCCATATAACAAGCCCCACCGGAGGCACCTCCACAGCTGGCTGTACTCAAAGGTTAGGACGTACCTGGAAGGTGGAAACCCCGACACAATTCTTCTGCTTGGAATCAGAGGGGTTGGAAAAACAACCCTGCTCGCCCAGCTGTACTTTGAAGCCATGAGAGAGGTCGGTCCCAACGGAGTTCTCTACCTCTCCCTTGACCGGCTGAGGGCCCTCGGCATGGAGCTTCTGGAGGTGATTGATGCGTACAAGCGGCTGGTAAGGCCCGAGAAGGCGATACTCCTCCTCGACGAGGTTCAGTACGAGAGGGATTGGGACCTGAAGATCAAGCTCCTGCACGACGAGCGGAGGTTCTTCATAATAGCAACGGGCTCTTCAGCGATAAAGCTCAGGGAAAGCCCTGATCTCGCGAGGAGGGCCCTTCACAGGGAACTATTTCCGATGACCTTCAGGGAGTATCATCACCTCAGGACGGGTCTGGAACTGCCGGAACTCACGGGGAGAATCATGAGGGGGGACGAAATCTCAATGCCCCCCATAATGGTGGACGTCGAGACCTACGTCAGGGCCGGCGCGATGCCGCTCGCCCTTGAAATGGAAGAATGGGAAGTTTACGAACGATTGACGGCGATGCTAGACCGCGTTGTCTACCGCGACCTTCGGGAGGTTCACGAGTTCGACGCCGAGACCCTCGACCGGGCCTTTGACCTGCTCCACCTTCTCGCGGCCCCCAAGGGCGAGCGCTTCAGCTACGAGAGGCTCTCAAAAACCCTCGGCCTGGCCAAGGGGACCGTTATGAAGCTGGTCGATGCTTTGGAGAAGGCCGGCCTCGTGCAGAGGATTCCGGCCTGCGGTCCTCCCGCGAAAGCTGTGAGAAAAAGTCCCAAGATCAAATTCCTCGCAGTTCCGATCAAGTCGGCCCTGCTCTTCGGTTCAGGCTTCAATCTCAACAGAAAGGAGGTCTTCGCTTCTCTGCTCGAAGACGTCGTGGCGTTCTACCTGTTCCTCCTTTCAAAATCGAGAAACGGCAGGCTGTGCTACGAGCCAGGCAGGGGCGGAGCGGACTTCGTCCTTGAGCTAAACAGGGAGCGGGTTGTCGTCGAGGTCGGTCTCGGCAAGGTTCGGAAAAACCAGGTAGAGAGGAGCATGGAACGCCTGGGGGCAGAGAGGGGAATCGTACTGGGCGAGAGATACGAGATAAGCGAGAGGGTGGCGTTTTACCCCTGGAAGGCCTTTGTAGCCGGGTTCTAACAGGGCACACCATTTCAGAGGGTCAGATAATTGATCCTCGCCCTCCCATTCTTCCCCAGCCATTCCAGCAGTTCCTTCGCGAACTCTAACTTCTTCCTCTTGCTCTCCCATATCGGGGCGTGTTCCCTCAAGCCAGGCTTGCTCCACCTCCCCACGGTCTCGCCGAAGTCGAAGCCGACCAGAACTATCTCCCTCGCGCCCAGCTCCTCGGCCAGAAAAGCGGCCCTGTCACCGTCGGTAAAGCCGCCGAAGTTGTAGACGATGTCCAGTGGTTCAGTCTGGGTCGTCCCCAGAACCCTTGAGAAAAGCGGCACGTAGGCGCTTAGTTTGTCCACGTTGTCTCCGTGGGCGTGGACTGCCATGAACGCCCCCCGGTCGTTCGCCAGCTTCAGGTCGGGAATCCTGCCGTCGAGGTCGGAGACTATGATGTCCGGTACCATATCCCTCTCCAGGAGTGCAGAAGTTGCCCCGTCGGCCGCTATCAGCGTCCCGTCGGAGAAATCAAACCTCCGAAGAGCAGTTTCCAGGCTGGGCCCGCAGCCAAAGACGTAGGCCCTCTTTTCCACGACTGCGGCCAGTTCGTCCCTCAAGATGTACTCGTCCCCCTCAAGCAGCAGTGCCCTCAACAGCTCCGCTGCCCTGCGGTCTTCTTCAACGGAGTAGCCCATCTCACGAACGATCCTCAGATAGAACGGCTTCCACTCCTCCCACTCCATTCCAACACCAGCCAATGATGGATGAATACCTTTTAAACCCTTCTCAGCTTTTCGTCTATCCTCAGCATCTCCTTCCACTGCCTTCCTGGCCAGTAGATTTGGCCGCAGTTCTCGCAGACGTAGAACTCGTCATAGCGCTCGTAAACGCTCTCCGGAACTTTTCCTTTAACCTCTTCCTTTCCGACCGGCCTTATCGGTCCGTTGCACTTCGGACAGCGCGCGCTGGCGGGGAAAAGCTCCCTGAACTCAAGGCCGTGCTTCTTAAGCTCCTCAATCTGACCCTCAAGGGAGTTCGAGCTCAGCAGGATTACCTCCGCGCCGAGCTTTTTAGCCCTATCAGTCAATCCAGAGTCCCTGGTCAGGAGAACCCGGTTCTCAGCCAGGGCGACCCTGAGTATCTCATCGTCGTCCTCAACGCCGTAGAGTGTGTCGTACCCGTACAGCCTCAGCCAGCGCGCCAGCCTTCCGAGCATCATGTCGGCGATGAACCTCATCCCCATCGAAAGGTATTAAGGGGAGGCCGTTAAAGTAGTTCCGGTGGTGGAATGCACTACGAGGAAGTTGAGACCCTCCTGAGGCGCTCGGAGGATTACCTTGAACTGGCAAACGAGGCGTTCGAGCGTGAGAAGTACGACACAGCCGTTTTCCTGACCGAGCAGGCCCTTCAGCTCTACCTCAAGGCGGTAATAATAAAGTACTCCGGCGTGAGGCTCAGGACACACTCGATAAGGGAACTGCTCAGGGGAGTGGGCGATGCACTGGGCTCAGAGGACAAGGTGGCCGAGTTTGTGAGGCAAAACAGAGGACTTCTCAGAGAACTGGAAGATGCGTACATAAAAGCCCGCTACGAGCCGAGAAGGTACTACCTGGAGGATGCCGAGGATTTGATGGGCTTTGCCCAGAAGGTTAGGGACTTCGTGGAGGGGCTCGTGGATGCGTTCGAGAGAAGAAGTGAGGAGTGAACTCATCAGGAGGGGAAGAAAGCGCTACCTCATGATTAAAAATTACCGTAGGTACCTCCCCGCCATAAAGCGGGCCTGCGAGAATGTTCTTGGCGAGTGCGAGCTCTACGTCTTCGGGAGCGTTCTAACCGGAAAGTTCACCGCCGGAAGCGACGTCGATTTGCTGATAAAGGTGAAAGAGGTCCCAAAAAGCCTCCGTGAACGAGCCAAGGTTGAAGTCAAAATCGAAGAACTTGCGGGCCTGCCGGATTATCATCCCTTCGAGTTCCACATCGTTGATGAGGCCGGCTTTAAGCGGTACGTTGAGGTTCTGAAGGTGAAACCTGTTAAAGTCGAGGAACTTTTATAAAGTCGGCCGCTATTTTGTCCTCATAAAATATTGCGGTGGTTCTTATGCTCGTCTACTTCATCGGCACCGGCGGGAGCGAGGGAATCCCGGCGCACCTCTGCACCTGCTCGACGTGTAGCGAGGCCAGGAAGTTCGGCTTCGCCCAGAGAAAACCTTCAACCCTCGCGGTAATTACCGAAAACAAAAAAGCCGTTCTCTTCGACGTCGGAACAGACATAAGGGACTTTCTGAACGTCCCGCTTGAGGCGATTTTCCTCACCCACTGGCACCACGACCACATCTACGGCCTCTACAAGCTCCGCTGGATGGCGATGGAAACGCCGCTCTACGCGCCGGAGGGACACGCCGATGCTCTGATCCTCCGCGAGCCCAAGAACCTTCAACCAAAAACGATAAAGCCAGGAGACACCGTTGAACTTGACACGCTCAAAATCACTGCCTTCAAGCTCAACCATCAGGTTGAGACCCTCGGATACCTCATAGAGGAGGACGGCAAGAGGGTGGCACTCATCTACGACACCAAGGGTCTGCCGGAATCAACGGAGGACTTCCTGAGGAGGAACTCACCCCTCAGGCTGGCGATAGTTGACGCGACCTATCCACCGGGAACGGACGACCCTTACCACAACAACGTTGACGAGGCGGCCGAGATGGGGCTTAGGCTCGCCGAGAGAACCGTTCTCAGCCACATCTCCCACAAGAACCTTCCCTTCCTCAAGCTGACCGAGTACGTGAGGAAGAAGTGGAAAAATAAGGTCCTGGTAGCCTACGACGGCATGGTGTTCTACGTCTAAACGTTTTTATCCGTTTTCAACCAAAAGAAACCGGTGATGCCATGCGCGTTCTTGAGCTGGCGAAGAGGAGGAAGACCGTCAGACAGTTTCTCCCGGATAAGCCTCCAAAGGAAGATTTGATGAAGGCCATCAAGGCGGCAAAGGAAGCTCCGAGCGGTATGAACGCCCAGCCTTGGAAGTTTGTAATCATAGACGACGACTGGCTGAAGGGGAAGATAAGGGAGCTCTGCGAGGAGGAAGAGGAGAAGTTCTACTCAAGGACGAAGGGCGACCTGATGGCGTGGCTGAACGCCAAGGGCTTTAAGCCGGAGAAGCCCTTCCTGAGCGAGGCGCCCTATCTGATACTCGTCTTCGGCCACACCAAAGCCCCCTACTGGCTCCAGTCAACGTGGATAGCGGTTGGATACCTTCTCCTTGCGCTCGAAGAGCTCGGCCTCGGAACCGTCACATACACCCCTCCTAACCCCAAACCAATCGAAGAACTCCTCAACGCTCCCCCAAGCTACAAACTCCAGACGATTCTGCCCGTTGGCTATCCAGCAGACCCGAAGCCGAAGTATGAGAGGAGAAAGCTCGAAGAGGTGGTGAGTTTCAACGGCTTCTGAGGAACCTTTCCAGCTCTTTTAAAACCCCCATCTGCTCCTCCACTTCAACCGCACCGGGCCTTAACATGCGAACCCTTCTCAGGGCATCCCTCAGGGGGAGCCCCTTAGAGTACATCACCCAGGCAACTGCCACCGTTCCGCTCCGCCCCAGGCCGCCCATACAGTGGATCAGGACCTTTTTGCCCTTCGCAACTTTCTCCTCAACCCAGCGGAGGATTTCGAGGAGCCGATTCAGAGACGGGGCCGAGAAATCCCGAACTGGGCTGTGGAGAACCTCAACGCCCCGGTTCTGCCATTCACTTAGGCTGTAGGGGAGCTCAAACTCCTCGACGAGAACCACCACCGCATCGAAGGTTTTGGCAACTTCGTCTATTTCACCCCTTGTCGGCATCCGCGAGAAGGCAACGTTATCG